>JBFWXJ010000008.1:0-36813 GCA_050187535.1 Alphaproteobacteria bacterium
CAGCATCGGATTCGCCCGGTGCCGGAACTGGCGTGCCAGGATGCTACGTTTCAGCTCCTTGACCGGCCCCGCCATCGACGCGAAACCCTGCCCGAACTCGACGACGTTCAAGCCCTCGGCCATGAGCGCGGTCGAGACGGCCGTCGAATTCCAGCGGTCGATTGCTACCTCGCGGACCCGGAACTCCTTCGCCAGCTCGACGACATGGGCGACGACGGCGTCATGGTCGACGACGTTGCCCTCGGTCAGCACCAGGTGCCCCTCGTCGGCCCAGCGGAGATAGTCGGCCCGATCGCGCTCCGCCTTCGCGGCGAGCCCGGCCTCGGGCAGGAAGAACGTGGCGAGGACATCCCAGGCCCGCCCGTCGCCGGTCCCATCCGGGAACACCGCGACAACGGCCGTCAGATCCTCCACGGACGAGAGGTCGACGCCGAGCCAGCACGGGCGCGCGGCGAGGACGTCGTCATCGGGGCCGTCGTCGGCCTCGTCGTAGAGCCCGAGGTCGATCCAGGGTGCCGCGGCCCCTTCGATCCACTGGTTGAGATGGAAGCGCCGGAAGTCCGCGATCTCGGCCGGGAAATGCTCGATCCGCCGCGCCTTGATCCGCAGCTCGTCGATGGAGCAGAAACCGGCCTCGATCGCCGGGTTGGCTGCGCGCCATGCCGCCTCGTCCCGCCAGTCCGCATCGGGCGGCGCGGCGAAGACGATGGGCGCGAAGGTCGGGTCCTCGATCTCGCCCATGGCGACCTTGAGGCTGTAGGACCACAGGTCCCAGGCGAGCCCGCCGGTGCCCTCGCCCGCCGTCGAGATGATGATGGTCAACGGCTCCCGCCGCTTCACCATCGAGTCCGTCACGACTTTGAAGAGCTTGCGCGCCTCGGCCGGCGCCCAGGCATGAATTTCGTCGGCCAGGAAGAGCGAACAGTTGAGGCCGTGCTTGCTGTACGCCTCGCTGGAGACGGCCTTGAAGGTGCTGCGGGTCTTCGGGTGCGACAGCACCTTCCGGCTTTCGATCGGCCGCAGCCGGGCCGCCAGCGCCTCGTCCTGCGATGCCATCTGCCACGCCGAATTCCAGGCGATGCCGGCATTGTCCCGGTCGGCCGCGGCGGCGACGATCTGCCCGCCGGCCTCGGCTTCCGGCCCCAGCAGGTGGGCCAGCGCCAGGGCCGATGCCAGGGTGGTCTTGGCGTTCCCGCGCGGCATCCATATCGCGGCGATGCGGACGAGGCGCCCGCCGGCGGGTGTGGTCGGCCCGTAGATGCGCCGTAGCACCGCCTCCTGCCAGGAATGGAGGTTGAAGGCGCGGCCAGCGTGCTCCCCCTCCCACAGGCGGAGGCGGCGGACGAAGGCCGAGACGCGGCCGGCCCGGCCCGAGGGGTCGGCATAGAGCGCGGGATCGGCCCGGAAGGTGGGGTCCGCGGTCATCGCAGTTCCACGGGCTTCCCGGCGCGCGCGGCGCGGCGGATCGTGTCCTCGGTGCCGCCGGTGCGGTCGCTGGACGGGAAGGCGATGACGCGGTCGCAGGCATCAACGACACGCTGGTTCCGCTCATGGTATCGGCCGGCGGCCTCGCCCCGGTTCCGCACCCCGGACGTGTCGGGCAGCAGGATCACGACGTCGAGCCCGCGCGCCCGTGCGGCAGCCTCGGCCCAGGCGTCGACGCCGCGGCAGCCGCCCGAGACGACGATGCTCCCCTCGGGCAGCTCGGCCACGGCCGCCTCTACGGCATCGCGGTCGGCGCGACGGCGGGAGCCGACGACGGCGACCCGGTCAGGCGAGCAGCCCATCCCAGCCCCCGTTGTCGTCGGCATCCTTGGCGGCCTCGATCTGGCCCCGCGCCCGCGGCGTCAGCCCCAGGACATCGGCGAGCCGCATCATTGCGTCGCGCTCCTTCGCCGCGACCGTCGCCATGGGCGAGTGCATCGGCGCCCCGGTGCGTGGCGTCGGGACGATGGGGCCGTGCAGCGCCAGGTGTGCCTCGGCCGCGCGCCAGCGGGCATAGGCGATGCAATACGCCTCCAGCAGCGCGCCGTTCTCGGCCGTCAGGATGCGTGCCGCCTTCGTCGCGGCGACGACCCGATCCCATTCCTCACGGGCGATGCCGACGACATGCGCCGGACACGCCAGCGTGCCCGCCGCCGGCTTCCGTGCCCGGCCCTTCCGGGGGAACTTCACGACGGCCTCGCTCATGCCGCGGACTCCAGTTGCGCGACATAGCCGGGAAGGTCTCGCGCCCATGCCGGCAGCTTCGCGGTCGGGTCCGCATCCTCGACGGTGCCGCCGATCCAGGCCGCTCCGATGGCGGGCAGGCCGCGACCGCGCAGCAGGGTCAAGGCTTCCTCCAGGTGAAATCCCGAAGTGCAGAGGTCGTCGATCAGCAGCACCGGCCCCTGCGGCACCGTCCGCCACGCCAGCGGCGGCAGGTTGATGTTCTCCTTCGGGTGACTGACACCCGCGACGAGCCGGTCCTCGAAGGCCTCGACGAAGGGCAGGCCGATGACCGCGCCGACCGCGCGCGCGAGATGCTTGCCCCAACATTCGGGGTCCCGGCTGTGCCCGCAGGCGATGCAGCAGACCGACCAGCCCGGCACCGGCGCCGCCATGGCGACCAGCTCGCCCGCGATATCGGCTGCGGCGGCCTCCAGAACGTCGATCGTCTTCGCCTTCTTCTCCGCCTTGAATGCGGCAAGGTCTTCGGCGCGCGTAGCCGTCCGCCAGGCCCTCACGGTGAGGAAGGAAACGGCGTTCCGGCGCCTGATAGTGGGGCGGCGCACCAGCCGATCAGGCAGGCTCACGGCGACCCCCCAATCCGCCGAGTGAGGACATTGCGCGCGAGACCCCGGCGCGGTTGGCGCCCCCGTCGCTGCGGTTTTCGATTCGTTCCCGACCGAGCCAGGGTGACGCCCGTTCGGGTCGGATCGGGTTGCCGAACCCGCCGTCGATCGAGGCCGTCTTCCGGCTATGGCACGACCACGTCATCGGGCGCCAGCGCGAGCGGTCCCAGAAGGCGGCGATGTCGCCCTTGTGGGGCGGGTGATGGTCGATCGTATCGGCGATCTTGCCGCAGCCGCAGATGCAGAACTTGTTGCGAGGGTCGGCCAGGAACTCGGCCCGCGCCCTGTCCCACTGTGCGTTGTAACCGCGACGTCGCGCGCTGCCGCGCGCCCGGTTGTAGGCGGCGGCGCGCTCAATGCGGCATCGACAGGTCTCGCCACTCACGACCGTGGCGCCGCAGCTCGAACACACCCGAGCGGGACGGGTCGGCATCAGGCAGCCCTCGCGACGGCGGGCCGGTCCCCGGGGAAGGAACCGCACCCCTGCGCCCGCAGCCCGCCGCGCCACACCGGCACCCCGGGCGCAGAACAGATGCCGGCGATCTGGTAGTTGAGCGCCATCGGCGTCAGCCCTTGGCGAGCCGATCGGCGAGGGCCGCGATGCCGGAGACGTCGAGCCCGCCCGAGTAGAGGATGCCGTCGAAGTGGACAGTGGCTGCGAGGCCGGCCTGCGCCTCGTAGTGCTGGAGCGCGGCGAGGGCGGGCTGCACCTCGGCGATGATGGCGAGCGCGGCGGCGAGCCGGCTGGCGATGGTCTTCCGCGCCTCGCTCGTCGCCGCGCGGTAGACCGGAAGGAACGCCTCGCGTTCGGCATACATCCGCGCCCGGGCCGTGCCGATGCTGGTGTCGAGTTCCCGTTCCCTGGTGCGCAGGTCGGCGAGCAACCTTGTCGTGCCCGGATGCGGGTCGGTCAGGTTCGACCGCATCGCCTTCCCGGTGGTGTCCCGGATGTCGGCCGACACCTGGCCCTTGGCATCGCGCAGCTCCCGCACGAGCCGTTCCGCCTCGTCCAAGCCGGGCGGGCGCTTGAGGCCGTTGAGCGCCGCGGTCACGACGCCGAGTGTCGGGTTCACGTCCTCGACGGGCTTCGCGCGCCGCCGGCCGGTCAGGTTCATGACGTCCTCTCGGTACATGCTGATGTTCTCACCCGCTTCCCCGTGTCATCGCTACCGGGTCGAATGACACGGACGACCTGCCGCCAGTCGAGGAAGGCGCCGTCGATGATCGGGCGAAGTAGATCGGCCACTTCCCTGCGCTCGGCCTCGGTCAGCGTCGGTGCGTCGGTCGTCGTAGCCTTCCAGCCCCGCGCCACCTTCTCGCCGATTCGCGCAATGGTGGCGGCGGTCGACCGCAGGCTGATGCCGGGATGCCAGCCCATGATGCGCAACGCCGCCTCGACGATGACGGCATCACGACGACGACGGGCGACCGCAGCAGGCAGCGGGTCGGGCAGCGCCGTGATGACGAGGTCGATGGCGGCGAGGTCGCCTGCACGCGCGCGAGCGACGAGGTCGCGGCGGAGGGCGGCGGTCATGCCGTCGCCCTGTCGCCGTAAGCCTTCGACCAACACTTGAGCGTCGCGAGCAACCCCGGCTGGTCGAGGCGGCCCGTCTGCATCCGCCGGATGACAGCGGCAAGTTCTTCGGGGGCGTGCGAGTGGACTTCGGCGAGCGCCATCCACGCGGTCGTCTTCTCGATGCCATATCGCGCCATGAGTTCGACCAGCGAGACGTTGGCCGTCTCCGTGGCCTGCTGCCGCCATCGAGCAGCGGCGGCGAGGCGCTTCGATGCTTCCGAGCGCCATGCCAAGCGTCGGTGTCCCTGCGTCGTCGTCCTCAGCTCTCGGTCGAGGTCTGCGAGATGAGCGTCGAGGTCGTTTCCGAGGCGGAACTCCCGGAACCACTCCGAGTAAGTGAACTCGTCGGGCTGGACGACTTCGCCCTTGAAGGGGGTGAGGGAGGGGGCGCGAAGCGAAGCGTCGCCGCCCCTTTGGGCGGACTCCTTTTGGGCAGAATCAGGAAGGCTAGTTTGTGCGCACTCGGAGTGCGCATCGCTTCTGTCACCAGAATGCTCATCGCTATGTCGCGAGAGTGCGCATCGCTTTTCGGCGGGCGGCTCCTTCAAGGCTCCTTCAAGGCTCCCTGAAGGAAGCGATGTGCATTCTGAGTGCGCATCGCTTTTCGGGGGCGGCGGCTGCGTGACGGGCTTCGTCGCCTTCGGATAGGCGAGGAAGTAATGGTTCGACGCCTTGCCTCCGGCGCCGTTACCGTAGAGACGGGGCTGGTTGGCGACGACGATGTACCCGAGGTCCCGCAACGCCTTGATGTGCTTGACGACGATGCGCCGCTGGAGCCTGAGGCACCGGCCGATTGACTCCATGCTGGGCCAGCATTCGCCATGCTGGTTGGCATACGACCCGAGGACGCAGAGGATGCGCACGGCAGCGGGTGACAGGCGTTCGTCGAAGATCGCGGCCTGCGAGACCTTCGCCCAGGCGCCATCGGTCGGCATCGTCCTCAGCCGCGCGCAGGCGTCCGACTGGTCGGCGAGCGGTCGCCGAGGAGGCTTCACGGGGCTTTCCCGGATCAGCGGCCGTGCCGCGCGATTGTCGACCGCTGCACCTCCCGCGCTAGGGCATCGAGCCAGGTCGCGATGGCGACGAGGCGCGGTGCGATGGCGTCGATCTCGCGCGGCGTCATGCCCTCGACGACGAGCGCGGGCATGTAGGTGTCAGCCAACTGCGCCATGCGGCCGAGCCGGCCCAGGGCGACGTCGGCAGCGGCGTGGGCAGCCATGGGGATGCCCGCGGTACGGATGCGCGGCGCCTTCATCGTGCGGCCCTCCGCTGCCCCGGCGCGCGGAAGGTCGGATCGGGCGGCATGTCCTTCATGCGCAGCGGCGCCGGCTCGGCCGGCGGCCGGTGGAAGGTCGCCGCAATCGCCAGCAGTCGCGGAGACGGTCGACCGCCGCGCTCGGGACGCTGGTGTCGTGCGGGCTTCGGGGTGGCGGCCATCACGCGGCCCCGCCGGACATGATCGGCGTCTTGCGCGGGCGGCCGCGACCACGCGGCGCAGGAGCCGCGGGCACCGGCAGCGGGGACCGGCGGGCGAGCAGCCATGCGGCGAAGTCAGACTCCAGGATGCCGACGCGGCGCTCGGACAACCTGACGATGGGCGGCCCCTCGCCGCGCTCGATGGCACGCTCCAGCGTGCGCACGGAAACACCAGCGTCGCGGGAACATTGGATTTTGGAAAGAACTCGCATCGGGGTGCAGCTCCGTCGCCTTGCCGCGACGGGAGATGCACTGCGCATCCCCCTGTCGCGTCACTTCGCGACGGGAGATGGCGTCTGCGGATGCGCCTGCTAGAAACCCAGCTCTAGCTGGGTTCCGACTTTCTTCGGAGGCGGCTGCGGAAGGTCTTGTCGCTGGGCACCAGCTTGTCGGGGTTCATGGCCTTCCACCGTTCCCTAACGATGTAATGCGCGAACGCCATGCTCTTGCCGCCACTCACCAGCGCGTCGAACTGCGCCTTGTAGGGCGCCCATGCCTGTTCGGCTGCGGCGGCTTGCTCCGCACCGCGCTTCTTGCCGCCGTTCTTCCGCTTCGTCTGGACGACGTAATTCGCCTGCATCGCCCGACCCTTCCGCTCGAACGTCGGCGCGACCAACGCGGCCTCGGCGATCCGGGTCGGATCGCCCGACTTCAGCGCGCGCCGAGCTTGCAGAACAGCCTCGATCAGACAGAGACGGCCCGAGGCGCCGCGCTCCCGCACGACGTCCTCTTCACCCTCCCAACCACCACTCTCCCCCGGAGAGTACCGACCGAGTTCCGGCTCCAGCCGTTCGATCAGCTTGGTCAGAATGATCCGCGGGTCCACGTCAGCGCCTCCCCGCCAGCGGCACCACGTTGTCGGCCAGCGGCTGCCCGGCCACGACCGCAGCGACGTGCTGTGCCCAGGCTTCCAGCGCGGCCCGCTTCTCCACCTGCCAGTCGTGTCGCTGGTAGATGCCCACAATGCCGGCCCGACTGCCGCCGACGTGATTGAGAACCGCCTCTGTCACTTCCAATCGGACGCCGAGGCGTTGAAGGCCGGTCGCGAGAGTCCGGCGCAGGTCGTGCAGCGTCCAGGCCGGGATCGCGTAGGCGGAAAGATCCATCTCGTCGGCCAGCGCGACACCGGCCGCTTTCGCGCGCGCGGCCGCTATCCTTTCGTCCAGCCGCGCCTTGGCTCGGCTCCAGCCGTTGAATGGGCCGCCGGTGTCGCCGGGCATGACCAGCGGGCCGAGGGCGGCGAGGTTGCGGACGATATCGGATGCGAGCGGCGCCAGCGGGACGACGTGGGCGACACCGTTCTTGGTGCGGGCGGCGGCGATCGTCCATGTCGTGCGGTCGGCCGACGTTTCCGCCCACGCCATGCCGGCGACTTCCTCGCGGCGCTGCCCGGTCAGGATCAGCAGCCGGACGACGGTCCCGAACGGCCCTGGCGTGCCCTCGGCCGCGCGCCATACGTCGGCCAGCTCGGCATCGGTCAACACGCGCTCGCGCTTCGGCCGCGCGCCCGCACTCGGCAGCTTCGAGAACGGGTTGACGTCGATGGTGCCGCGCCTGTTCGCCCAGGTGAAACACGCCCGACCGTAGGCGGCAGTGCGGCCCGCCATGGCAACCTTGTCGGCCCGCGTGAGCGCATCGAGGGCACGGACGACGGCCGATCGGGTCAGCGACTCCGCGGGCGCGCTCCATTCTCGTGTAAATGCACGTCGGAGTGCCCGGACAGCTTCCTCGGAATATCGCGACCGCTTGCGGGCGAGATGCAGCTTGCACCAGGTGTCGACGAGGTCGCCTAGCGACAGGCTGGCGCGAGCGGCCGCCGCGCGCAGCGTCTTGCGTTGCGCCGCCGGATCGATCGCCTTCGCGACGTCGCCCATGATCGCCTGCGCGGCCTCCCGGGCGGTCGCCAAAGTGACCGCGCTACACGACCCGAGCGGCACGCGACGCTTCTGGCCCGCAAGCGTGTATTGCGCCAAATAGGACCGGCCGCCGGTCGCGGTGACGCGCACGGCCAACCCCTTCTGGATTTCATCGAAATAGAGCGCGTCCTTGCGCCCTTCCGGGCAGCGCAGGGCTTCAATCGACCGCTGCGTGAACCTCATTCCTCACCCCCGATGCGGACCCGTAGCGGACCCCGCTAATCGTCATCTTGCGTCGGTTCGTGTCGCCTTATGTAAGGGGGTCATAACAGAAAACAGCGTAAATTAAAGCAATATCGACGGGTCCGCACGCGCCGTGACGCTTGCCGTCGCATCAAGATTCCTGACTCTTAATCAGCGGGTCATAGGTTCGAATCCTATAGCACCCACCATCCTTTCCGCCGGCTTCCGTGCGTCCGTGCCGCCCTGTGTGGAATGGACCCGTCCGGCCCCCTAGCCGCGGTCCGAAACTCGTGCTTTCCTCCGCCATCGACGGGGGAGGGAAGCCGGTGAGAAACATCGTCCGCGCGCTGGCACTGCTGGTCCTGCTGCCTACGGCAGCGCAGGCCTACCCCGACCGGCCGGTGAAGCTGATCGTCCCCTGGGCGGCGGGCGGCGACACCGACAACATCTTCCGGCCCTTCGGCCAGGCGTTCCAGAAGCATCTGGGCCAGACCGTGGTCATCGCCAACATCGGCGGCGCGTCCGGCACCGTCGGCGCGCGCGAGGCGAAGAACGCGGCCGCCGACGGCTACACGCTCTATGCCGTCCACGACTATATCCATCTCACCTACTACACCGGCGTCTCGGACGTGGCGTGGAGCGACTTCGCGCCGGTCTGCGCGGTCGCCTCGACCCCCTCGGTGCTCACCGCCAGCCCGAAGACGAAGTGGAAGACGGTGGGCGAGCTCATCGCCGACGCCAAGGCACGGCCGGGCCAGATCACCGTCGGTGCGACCCTGGGCTCGACCAGTCACTTCTTCCCCGCGATCTTCGAGAAGGCGGCCGGCCTCAAGCTGAAATACGTCTCCTATGACGGGCTGGCGCAGCGCATGAACGCCATCCTCGGCGGCCATATCGACCTGACCGACGGCAACCTCACCCAGAAGGGCAAGGTCGATGCGAGCCAGCTCCGCTTCCTCGCCATCGGCACGGAGAAGCGCAGCCCCGAGATCCCCGACGTGCCGACCTTCCGCGAGCTCGGCCTCGACGTGGTCTACTCGGTGGTGCGCGGGGTCATGGCGCCCAAGGCGACGCCGGTGCCGGTGCTGGCCGCGCTCGACGCCGCCTGCGCCAGGGCGGTCAAGGAGGACGCCTTCGCGCAATCGATGAAGGCCCAGGGGACGGACGTCCATCACCTCGTCGCCGCCGACTACCGCACCTTCCTCGCACGCGTCGACGGCGAGAACCGGACGCTGGCGCAGGAGCTGGGGCTGCTGCGCCGCTGAGGCGCGGCGCGACCGGCCGCCCGGCTCGTCGGGCCGGCACGGCGATCGGACGATGCGTCCGTCGCGCGACATGGTCGCGGGGCTGCTGGGCCTCGGGCTCGCGGCATGGCTGTTCGCGCTGACCCTGGGTCTGCCGCGCTCCTCCTTCGTGCCGATCGGACCCGAGTTCTACCCGCGCATCGTGCTCGCGGCCACCGCGGTGCTGAGCATCGCCGTGATCGCAGGCGACCTGCGTCGCCGCCGCCGCGCCGCGCCGCCCGAGACGCCGCCGCGTCGCAACCTGCGCCTGGTGGCGGCGACATTCGTCGTGTTCGGCGCCTATGTGGGTCTGCTGCCGCTGCTGGGCTTCCGGCTCGCCACGTTCGGCTTCATGCTGGCGCTGCAGGTCACCCTCGATCCACCCGCGACGCGCGGCCGCTGGATCACCATCGTCGCGGTCGCGGTGGTGACGACGGCTGTCGTCTACCTCGCCTTCGAGCGCTACCTCACGGTGCTGCTGCCGCGCGGCAGCCTGACCGGCTTCTGAGCGGGCCGCCCGATGTTCGACCTGCTCGCCGACGGCATCCTCACCGTCCTGCAGCTCAAGTACCTGGTGCCGCTCACCGTCGGCACGCTGATCGGCGTGGTCGGCGGCGCGATGCCGGGGATCACCATCACCATGACGGTGATCATGATCCTGCCCTTCACCTTCGGGCTGGAGCCGCTGCAGGGCCTGGCGGCGATGATCGGCGTCTATGTCGGCGGCGAATCGGGCGGGCTCATCACCGCGACCCTGATCGGCATACCGGGCAAGCCGTCCTCGATCTCGACGATGTTCGACGGCTTCCCCATGGCCAGGAAGGGCGAGCCGGGACGCGCCGTCTGGCTCGGCATCTGGGCCTCCTTCTTCGGCGGGCTGCTGGGCGGGGTCTTCCTCATCGGCGCCACCGGCTGGCTGGCCGATATCGCGCTCCGGTTCGGGCCGTGGGAGTTCTTCGCCCTCTTCGTCTTCGCGCTCTCCATGGTGGCCGGGCTGACCGAGGAATCGCTGGCCAAGGGCCTGCTCGCCGGCGCGTTCGGCCTCATCGTGACGATCTTCGGCGCCGACCCCATCATGAGCGTGCCGCGCTTCACCATGGGCATCGAGGCCTTGCGCGGCGGCTTCCCGTTCCTGCCCGTGCTGATCGGCATCTTCGCCTTTGCGCAGATCATGACCGACATCGAGCGGGCGCGGTCGCTGGCCGATTCCGACGCGTCGGCGGGCCGGCTCGTCAGCCTCGCCGTGTCGCAGATGAAGGTGGTGGGCGAGATCCTGGGACGGCCGGTCCTGCTGCTGTGGTCGACCTTCATCGGCCTGCTCATCGGCGTCCTGCCGGCGATCGGCGGCAGTGCCGCCAGCGTCATGGCCTACGACCAGGCGAAGAAGCTGTCGCGCCATCCCGAGCGCTTCGGCACCGGCACCCCCGAGGGCATCATCGCCTCGGAGGCCTCGAACAACGCCAATGTCGGCGGCTCGCTCGTCACCATCATGGCCTTCGGGATTCCCGGCGACGCGGTGACGGCGGTGATGCTGGGCGCCATGACGATCCACGGCATCCAGTCCGGCCCGCTCTTCATGTCGCAGGAGACGGGGCTCGCCTACGGCATCTTCGCCGCCTACCTGCTGGCCCACCCGATCATGCTGGCGATCATGGCGATTGGCGCGCGCTGGTTCCTGCGCATCGTGCTGGTGCCGAAGTCGATCCTGATCCCGGTCGTCCTCGTCCTCTGCGTCGTCGGCGCCTTCGCGCTCAACAACACCATGGACAGCGTCTGGGTGCTGGCCCTCTTCGGCCTCGTGGGCTATGGCCTCGTGAAGCTGGGGTTCCCGCTGGCGCCGCTCATCCTCGGCCTCATCCTGGGCGACCAGATCGAGGTCAACCTGGTGCGTGCGCTGATGACGGATTCCGATCCCTGGCTGTTCGTCACGCGGCCGATCTCGGCGCTGCTGCTGGCGCTCTCGGTCGCCTCGATCGCGCTCGCGCTCTGGCAGCGCCGCCGCCAGCAGCGCCGCCCGGCGCCGGCCGACGCGGCACCCGATGTCGATTTCTGACAACTGGAGGAGCTCCCATGACGATGTTCGACCTGAAGGGCCGTGTTGCGGTCGTCACCGGCGGCAACGGCGGCATCGGCCTCGGCATGGCCAAGGGGCTGGCCGGCGCCGGCGCCGACGTCGTAGTCGCCGCCCGCAACGCCGAGAAGAACGCGGCCGCGGTCGCCGCACTGTCGGCCCTGGGCGTGCGGGCGTCGGCCATTGCCGTCGATGTCTGCAAGGAGGATTCGGTGAAGGCGATGATCGCCGAGGCCGAGCGGTCGATGGGACGCGTCGACATCCTCGTCAACAATGCCGGCATCAACATCCGCAAGCGGCCGGAGGAGTATGTGCTGGGCGAGTGGCTACAGGTGATCGAGACCAACCTGACCAGCGCCTTTCTGTGCTGCCATGCGGCCTATCCCGCGATGAAGCGGGCGGGCGGCGGCAAGATCGTCAACATCGGCTCGATGATGTCGATCTTCGGCGCCGCCTTCACGTCCGCCTACGCCGCCAGCAAGGGCGGCATCGTGCAGTTCACCAAGGCGCTCGCCACCGCCTGGGCGCAGGACAACATCCAGGTAAACGCCGTGCTGCCCGGCTGGATCGACACCGACCTGACGCGGGCCGCCCGCAGCCAGGTGCAGGGCCTGCACGACCGGGTCGTGACGCGCACCCCCGCCGGCCGCTGGGGCACGCCCGAGGACCACGCCGGCATCGCCGTCTTCCTGGCGAGCCGGGCGTCCGACTTCGTCACCGGCACCGCCATCCCGGTCGACGGCGGCTATTCCGTGCAGGGGGTATGAGGCGGGCGCGACCGGTCGGGCGGCTGCCTACCGCAGCCGCTCGATATACGCGGCGAAATTGATGAGGTGCTGGGCGATCAGCTGCTTCGTCGCGGCGTCGGTCAGCTCGCCCGTCTCCTTGTCGATCTTGGTGTGGACGGCCGGCACCATCACCTCGGGCTTGTTCATGACGTGGCCGTCGAGGAACACCATCGCCTGGCGCAGATGATACTGGCAGCGGGCACCGCCCAGCCCGCCCATCGACGCCGTCATCAGCGCGATCGGCTTGCCGGCGAAGGGCTGCTGCGGCAGGCGCGACAGCCAGTCGATGGCGTTCTTCAGGCCGCCCGGGATCGAGTAGTTGTATTCCGGCGTCACGATCAGCAGCCCGTCGGCCGCCCGGATCGCGTCCGCCATCGCCTCGACCGGCGCGGGGAAGCCCTCGGCCTGGATGTCGGCGTCGTAGATCGGCAGCTCGCGGATCGACGGCAGGGCGGCGAAGGTCATTCCCGCCGGCGCCGATTGCGATGCGGCGCGCAGCACGGCCGCGTTGAACGAGCCCTTGCGCAGGCTGCCGAGCATTGTCGCAACGGCGAGGGGCTTGGTGTCGGCCATAATCTCTCTCCCGAAGGATAGTCAACGGCGGGCGAGCGTGCGGTGTTCCAGGCGCGAGAGCAACCGCACGAAGGGCCACAGCAGCACGAAATAGATGACGGCCGCCGCCACGATCGGCGACGGGTTGAAGGTCAGCGATTGCGCCGATCTGGCGGCGAACAGCAGTTCCGGCAATGCCACCACGGAGGCGAGCGAGGTCAGCTTCACGACTTCCAGCGTGTTGCCCACGAGGTCCGGCAGCACGTTGCGCACGGCCTGCGGCAGCACCACCCAGCCCATCGCCTGCAATCCGGTCAGCCCGGTCGACCGCGCCGCCTCGACCTGCCCCCTGGGCACGCTCTCGATGCCCGCCCTGAGGATCTCGCCGTAGTAGGACGAGGTGTTAAGGAAGAAGCCGATGGCGACCGCGGCGAAGGGGCCGAGCTCGACGCCGGCGAAGGGCAGGCCCGCATAGATGAAGATCAGCAGGACCAGCGGCGGGAAGGCGCGGAAGAAGTCGACATAGACGACGAGCGCCCAGCGCAGCCAGCGCCGCCGGCTGGTCGAGCCGACCGCCACCATCAGCCCGCCCACGAGGCCGAGCGGCACGACGAGCGCCACCAGCAGCAGCGTCGCCCACAGCCCCTGCAGCAGGAAGGGCAGGGCCTGCCGCATGATCTCGACGTTGAAGAAGGTGTCGAGCATCAGCGCTTCCAGGCGAAGCGGGTCTCGATCCAGCGGCCGAGGATGACGACCGGGATGAACAGCACGAGATAGGCCGCTGCCCCCAGCGTCAGCGGCGACGGGTTCAGCGAAAAGGAGACGGCGGTCTGTGCCGAGGACAGGATTTCCGAGACGGCCACGACGGAGCCCAGCGCCGTCCCCTTGGTGATGGCGATGGTGCGGTTCGTCAGCGGCGGGATGGTCATGCGGACGGCCTGCGGCAGGACCACCCAGCCCAGCGTCCGGGCGAAGCCGAGGCCGGTCGAGCGCGCCGCCTCCCACTGCCCCTTCGGTACGGCGGCGATGCCGGCCCAGAAGATCTCTTCCGCGAAGGCCGACAGCACGCAGGCCAGCGCCAGCCACGTCGCGACGAAGCCGGACGGCGACCAGCCGGCGGCCGGCCCGCCGAAATAGATCAGCACGATGACGACCAGCGGCGGCAGCGCCCGGAACAGGTCGACATGAAGGACGATCAGCAGGTTGACCGCCCGCCAGCCCATGGCGCGGACCACCGCCAGCGCCAGGCCGGCCGCGATCCCGGTGACGACGACCAGCGCGGCCAGCTCGATGGTGACGACCAGCCCTTCCAGAATCTTCGGCAGGTAGCGCGCCATGACCCCGACGTTGAAGAACGTGTCGAGGAAGCTCTCCCAGCGGGTCATGGCGAGGATCGCCCGCAGCGATCCTTTGGGCGCGCCGGGATCGTGCAAGTGTCACCGCGCCCCTCGACAACGCTGAGGGTGAGTTGCCACCGGGTTGCCCGACCCGTGAGGGAGAAACCATCGGCGGGAGTGCTGAAGCGCCGGAAAATCCCCACCTCACACCGACCCTCTCCGCCCCCGAGGGGCGGAGAGGGAGAGCAGGCAGGACCTGCGACGCGCGCCCTCTCCGCCCATCGGGGGGAGAGGGAGGGGACCCGTCGCGTGAGCGATGGGCAGGGTGAGGTGGGCTGCCCGGTCGCCTTGGATGGCAAAAAGGAAGGCCTCATCCCGAGCATCGTCGAGGGACGCAACGACGCTCGTCCCGCGCTCCGTAGAATCGCTCGCTCGCTGATGCGCCGCGCATCAGTGGCGCACGATCTGGTTGACGAAGGCGCGTGTGCGGGCGTGGCGGGGGGCGCCGAAGATCTGCGCGGGCGGCCCCGCCTCGACGATCTCGCCGTTGTCCATGAAGAGCACGCGGTCGGCCGCCGCGCGCGCGAAGCCCATCTCATGGCTGACCACCACCATGGTCATCCCGGCCTCGCGCATCTCGCGCATGACCTGGAGCACGCTGCCGACGAGCTCCGGGTCGAGGGCCGACGTCGGCTCGTCGAACAGCACGGCCACGGGCTCCAGCGCCAGCGCACGGGCGATCGCGACCCGCTGCTGCTGGCCGCCCGAGAGTTCGCCCGGATAGGCGCCGGCCTTGTCGGCGAGCCCGACGCGCGCCAGCGCCGCCTCCGCCCGTGCGCGGGCCTCGGCGCGGCCGAGATGCAGCACGCGCCGCAGTGCCAGCATGACGTTCCCGGCCGCCGTCATGTGCGGGTAGAGATTGAATCCCTGGAAGACCATGCCGATGCGCCGCCGCACGGCGTTGATGTCGGTGCGCGGCGACAGGAGGTCGATGCCGTCGAAGTGGATCGACCCGTCGCTCGGCTCCTCCAGCCGGTTGCAGCAGCGCAGCAGCGTGCTCTTGCCGGACCCGGAGGGTCCGATGACGAAGACCAGCTCGCGCGCCTGGACGTCGAGGTCGATGCCCTTCAGGACCTCGACCGCGCCGAACGACTTGCGCAGGCCGCGGATCGAGAGGACCGGCCGCGCCACGCCGGCGGTCAGCCGCAGCGCGGCGTGTGCGGCGTCGGGTCGTAGCCGCCGAGGCCCGGCACGCCGAAGCCCGGAAACACCACCCGCTCGGCGGCATCCGCGGCCGGCGGCTGGCCGAACCACTTCTCCGACAGCTTGGCGACGGTGCCGTCCAGCTTCATGCACTCCAGCACCTCCTCGACCTCGTCACGCAGCTTGGCCGACCCCTTGGGGAAGGGGGCGGACCAGTGCGCCCGGGTCTCGGTCAGCGGCAGGCTGACCTCGAGCTGCGG
The DNA here is from genome assembly GCA_050187535.1 of Alphaproteobacteria bacterium. GTDB lineage: Bacteria > Pseudomonadota > Alphaproteobacteria > ATCC43930 > Allostellaceae > Allostella. The sequence goes on from JBFWXJ010000008.1 coordinate 15,480, forward strand.
GTTGCGCTTGGCGGCCCAGGCGTTGCCGGTGTTGCCGGCGAGGATGGCGTAGGCGCGGCCGGCCAGCACCGCCTGGATCGCATCGGGGTTGGTGTCGAAGGACTGCACCTCGAAGCCGTATTTCTCGGCGTTGGCCCGCAGCCAGGAATCGTAGGCCGATCCCTTGTTGACCGAGACGACCTTGCCCTTCAGCTCCTCCAGCTTGCCGAGCTTGGGCGAGCCCTTGCGGATCATGAAAGTGAACTCGGTGTAGAGGTATCCCTCGGTGAACAGCATGTTCTCCGCACGCTCCTTGGTCGCCGTCACCGGTGCTGCCAGGAAGTCGTAGCGGCCGGCGTTCATCGCCGGGATCAGCCCCGAGAAGCTGGCCGAATCGATCTGGATCTCCCGCTTCATGCGGCGGGCGACCTCGGTGAACAGGTCGATCTGGAAGCCCTCGACGCCACCGCCCATCTTCGGCATGGCGTGCGGCGCGAAGGTGCCGTCGACGGCGGTGCGCAGGGGCGGCCCGCCCTGGGCCATGACGGGTGCGGCGAGCGCGAGCGCCACCGCGCCGGCCAGGAGTACGGTCGGAAGTCGGATCATCGCGGCTGGCTCCCCATTCGTTGTCCCCGGCGTCGGTCGTACCCGGCGCCCGCCCGTGAGGCAAGCGGTGTGCCAGCAGCCCTCAGCGGCGCTTTGTCCGCCCCGCTGCCTTCGCCCGCTCGCGCTCGTGGCGGGCGACCGCCTTCTCGATGACGGCCCAGTCGGTGACGCCGAATGGCCGCTCGCGCGTCGGGGTGAAGCGGCGCATCACGGCGTACCGGCCTTCGCTCACCTCCCACAGGCGGCGCAGCTCGGCCAGCGGCTCGGGATGGTCATCGACGCGCAGGTCGAGCTGGGCGTACTCCTCGCCGGCGAAGATCACCATCGCCGCCGACTGCCGGCCGCGCTTGTCGCCGCCCGCCGCCTGGCCCGCCTCCAGTGCGCGCAGCAGGCGCTCGGCCAACGGCCGCCGCCGGCCGGCGCGATAGACGCGCATCGTCTCGGCGACCACCTCCGGGCCGGCCAGCATGTTGCCGGCGATCGACACGTCCGCCTCGGTCAGGTGGCCGCACCAGGGGATGCAGGACTGCCCGGTCCAGGCGGCGACTCGGCCGGCGCGGTCGACGACATGGACCTGGCGGTGGTCGCGCCCCTCGTCGGTCTCGGTCAGCAGGCGCACCACGTCGGCCGCCGGCACCGCCGCGGCCAGCAGCGCCAGCCCGCGCCGCCCGTAGAGGGGATTCGACAGGGCCTGGGTCGAAAGCGCCCCGATTCCGGGGGCCACGAAGGGACAGCGGGCGCCCACGGCGAACGCGCGGGTGGTGACGGCCACGGCGAATGCGCCGGTGGCGGGCTCGCGGGCGACGATCGACCAGGTCATGGCCGCCAGCTTAGCCCGGGCGCGATTTGCCGTCTCCGGCCGCCGATGCTATGCAGCCCGTCATGCGCGCGCCGATTCCCACGGCGCTCATGGCCATGCTGATGCTGGCCCTGTGTGCCGACCCCGTCGCCGCGTCGCCGAAGCACCGTACCCCCGCCGCCCGCGACGCGGCGCACCGGACGGTCCCGGCGGCCAAGCCCAAGCCCGATCCCGCGCGGCCCTGCGGCGCCGTGCCCTACCGCCAGACCGGTCGCGCCTATTTCTACGGCGCCCGCCATGACGGCCGCCGCACCGCCAACGGCGAGACCTTCGACATGGACGCGATGACCGCGGCCCATCGCAGCCTGCCCTTCGGCACCCGCATCAACGTGACGAATCTTTCGAACGGCCGCTCGGTCGTGGTCCGCGTCACCGACCGCCACGCACCACGTTCCCGCCAGGCGATCGACCTCAGCCGCGGCGCCGCCGAGCGCCTGGGCTTCCGCCGCAAGGGCACGACGACGGTGCGCATATCGGCGGTGTGCCGGGGGTAGGGCGGGCGCTGCTGGCTGGCACGATCCAGCAGCAACGATCTCGTATCGGCCCAGCCTTCTCGGCGAATCGTCGTCGTGCCTCGGCTTTGATCTCCTCGACATCGAGGATGCCGTTGTCGCGCTGGCCAGCCCCTCCTCCCACACCTCACGGAGCCACGCGATATCTTCCGCGCCTTCGTCGTCGGCGTGGGGTTTTCGCCTCGTCTGGTCCTCCGCGTCTCATCTTCCCGCGATATCCCCCACCACCCGCACGCGGACGCGGAGCGCGTTGCCGGGGAGATAGGCGAGCGGGATGTCCTCGACCTCGATCGTCTCCAGGGTCGCGGCGTCGGCGCCGGCGGCGACGGCCCGGTCCTCGGCCAGGCGCGTCGCGGACGCGATGGCGTCGCCGCGGGCGAGGTTCTGGAACACCTGGTCGATCTCGCCCGAGACCTGGGCGATGGCGGCGCCGACCGCGTTGGCGCAGTCGCCATGCGGCACGCGGACGACGCGGTCGATGCCGGCGACCCGGTCCGGCACCAGGAAGGCGCCGCCGCCGACCGCGATCAGCGGCAGGGGGGCGGCGTCGGTCTTCATGCGGTCGACGTTCTCCTCGACCATCGCGTGGGCGCGCGCCAGCGTGCGGGCGACGAATCCCTGGTCGAGATGGGCCACGCGACCGCGGTCGCCCAGGTCGAGCAGGCCGGCCGCGACCGCCACGTCGCTCGTCGTCAGCCGTCCGCCGCCGAAGATCAGCGCCTCGGTCGTCAGCCGGTGGCCGACGCTGACGGGGCCTACCGCGGGTGGGTCGCCTTCGACATGGCTGCCGCCGCCGAGGCCGATCGACAAGAGGTCGGGCATGCGGAAGAGGGTGCGCACGCCGCCGACCTCGACGACGCCGTTGGCCTCGCGCGGGAATCCCTGGCGGAGCTGCCCGATGTCCGTCGTGGTGCCGCCCACGTCGATCACCATCGCGTCGGCGATGCCCGAGAGGAAGGCGGCACCGCGCATGGAGTTGGTGGCGCCCGACGCGAAGCTCAGCACCGGCTGGCGCATCGCCTGGGCGGCCAGCATCACGGTGCCGTCGTTCTGCGTGATGTAGAGCGGGGCGGCGATGCCGCTCGCGGCGATCGCGGCCTCGAAGGCGGCCACCGTCTCGCGCGCAAGCGTCGTCAGCGCGGCGTTCATCAGGGCGGCGTTCTCGCGTTCCAGCAGGCCGATGCGCCCCAGCTCGTGCGAGCAGGTGATCGCGGCGTCGGGCAGCAGCTCGCGCACGATCGCGGCCGCCTCCTTCTCGCCCGACGGGTCGATCGGCGAGAACACGGCGGCGATGGCGACCCCCTTCAGGCCCTTCTCGCGGAAGCGCCGCGCGGCCGCCGCGATGGCCGGCCGGTCGAGCGGCATGAACGGCCGCCCGTCATAGTCGTGGCCGCCCTCGACCGCTGCGATCTCGCCCGCGACGAGGCCGGCCAGCGCTGCGGGCCAGTCGCAGAAGGGCGGCAGCGTGGCGCCCGCCGGCAGGCCGATGCGCAAGGCACCGACCGGGTTGAGCGAGCGGCCCTGCACGACGGCATTGATGAAATGCGTGGTGCCGATCATCACCGCGTCGATCGGCCGGGCCAGCACTTCGGGAAACCGGGTCAGCAGCCCCAGGGCGGCCAGGATGCCGCCCGTCACGTCCGCGGTCGTCGCCGTCTTGACCCCGCGCACGACGGTGCGCCCGTCGATCAGGACGGCATCGGTGTTGGTGCCGCCGACGTCGATGCCGATGCGTCGCATGCGCGCTACTCCGCGGCCGGCCCGGCGAAGACCGAGCGGAAGTCGATGTCGTAGCCGAAGGCGCGCGGGCCGACATGCTCGATGCCCCTGGGCGTCAGCAGGATCGGCGGGGCCGGCAGCGCCACCACGGTCACGCGCTGGCCGTAGCGCAGCGTCTCCGTGCCGATCGCCTCGCCGGTGACGCTGTTCAGCACGCAGATGAGATCGGGCGTGGTCACCACCGGCACGCCTTCGCGCCAGGCGACCGCCCACTCGTTCTGGAAGGCGAGCTCCAGCCGTTGGCCGCGGTCACCATCGAGGCCGTCGAGGGTGGCGGTGCCGCGCAGGAAGCCCTCGGTCGTGCGCCGCGCGATGTCCGCCACCTTGCCGGTGAAGATCCGCAAGCCCCCCTCGGCCTCCAGGATGGCGGTGATCGGATCGGCATGGGCGCGCTGCGCGGCGCGCACCGCCCGGCCGAGCCGGATCGCCTTGGTCGTGGTGTGGTGGATGCTCCAGTCCTTCACCTCGCGCCCGGTGCGCGGCGCCTTGCAGGTCGAGGCGGTGGAGCCGAGCTCGGCGCAGGCCTTGCGGCTGACCCGCTCCATCCACTTCCAGCTCGTCACCCTGGCGACGATCACCTCCTGCCCGCGCACGTCGGCCAGCGAGAGGGGGTAGGGCTGCAGGTCGCCGATCGCGAAGCTCGTCATCTGCGCCTCGGGGAAGGCGCGGCCCATGCAGTCCGCGTCGACCACCGGCAGGTCGAGATGGACCGCCCCCATCATCGGCTGGATCGAGTTCCCGCCGCCGATCTCCAGCGACATGATCGCGCGGAACTTCCGGCCGAGATACGTCTCCATCATCGCGACCGAGCGGGCGACGGTGCGGCTGTCGGTCAGCCGCTCCTGGCCGACCAGCGGCGCGCCCATGTTCGAGACCACGGCGACGAGGTCGTCGTCGTCGAGATCGGCCGGGTCCATCAATTGCACGCGGTGGCCCTCGGCATAGAGCCGGCGCATGTTGAGCAGGCCGAGATAGGGGCTGCCGCCGCCGCCGGTGCCGAGGATCCAGGCGCCGACCGCGAGCGCCTCGATGTCGTCCGCCGTGACCTCCCTCACTCGAACATCTCCCCCAGCACCGCGGCGGTGGCGGCGACGGCCAGCAGCACCGGGGCGGCGATGCGGCGGCGCACGGCGGAACGCTGCGCCACGGTGTAGCTGATGCAGTCCATGACCACGAGGTCGGGCCGGTGCGCCGCCATGCGGTCGGCCGCCGCCGTCGCCTCGGCCTCGTCGGCGATCGGCAGCAGCGGCTCGGCGATCACCTCGATGCCGGGGCGGCCCCATTTGGCGGCGAGTGCGGCCGCCTGGCGCGGCAGCGGCACGAACAGGCCGAGCCGGCCCGCCGGCAGCAGGCCCTGGGCGAGCCCCGCCAGCACCGCCGACGGGAAGACCACGACGCCCTTGGGCACCAGCGTCGGGAACGAGCCGGTGCAGCACATGACGACCGCGCGCGCGCCCGCGGCGGCGAAGCGGTCGACCGCTTCCTGAGCGCGCCCGGCCACCACCTTCTTCGAGATCTGCACGCCGGTACCGTCCGGCATCTTGGTGAAGAGCGTGTCGGCGCCGTCCGCCGGCTTCAGTGCCTCGACCTCTGCGCGCGAGAGCCCGTCGAGCGAGCCCACCAGCTCGACGCGCACGCCGTCACCCACCGCGTCCTGCAGCAGGCGCTGGACATCGGGGCGCGGCGACTGGCCGACGACGACCGCGCCGAGGACGGGTGTACCAGCCATAGGGACGGGGGCCGCGGGTACGGCGCGCAGCGCCTGGGATGCAGAGCTCATGGACGGGTGCCCTCGCACGAAGCGGGCCGCGCGTGCGCGCGGCGCCGGACGGCCGCGATCCTAGCCGAGCCGGCCGCCCCGCGGGAGCGTCCTCGTCCCGGCGCAGCGGCAGCGATCAGACGTCGCCGTCCTTCGGGACCTCGCGAATCCACCTCCTGAAGGCGGAAATGCTCGGGTAGCAGGCCTTGCGCCGCGCGAACGCCAGGTGATAGCCGCTGCCGGTCCGCAGGATCCGCTCGAACGGGGCGACGAGGCGGCCGGCGACCAGGTCCTCGCGGATATAGGGCATCTGTCCCAGCGCAACGCCGAGCCCCTCGATCGCGGCGCGGTAGGTGACCGCGGCGTTGGCGAGCTTGGTGGCGCGGCGCGCGCGCAGATCGGCCAGCCCCTCGCTCGCCAGCCAGAGCTCCCACGCGTCCGACCGCATCATCGAGTGCAGCAGGTTGTGGGCGGCCAGATCCCGGGGCGAGCGCAGCGTCTTCGCGGTCGCGGGGCTGCACACCGGCGTCAGGGCGTCCTCGAAGATGAGGTCGGAATCCGCATCGTCCCAGTCGCCGCGCCCGTGCCGCACCACGAAGTCGACCTCGTCGACCAGCGCCTCCTCCTGCCGCGGGTAGGTACCGACCTCGATCTCGAAGTCCGGATGGACGGCGTAGAACAGGGTGAGGCGGGGAACCAGCCACCGGATCGCGAAGGTCGGCGTCACCCGCAGCTGCAGCTTCTTCGAGCTGAGATCGCCGACGACCTCGCGCACCGCCTGTTCCATGCGCTCGAAGCAGTCGCCGAGACGGGTGGCGAGGTGGGCGCCGGGATTGGTCAGCACGAGCTTGCCGTGCTGCCGCGCGAACAGCTCGATGCGCAAGGTCTCCTGAAGCTGGCGCAGCTGCTGGCTCACCGCGCCCGGCGTCACGTTGAGCTCGACCGCCGCCCGGGTGACGCTGAGATGGCGGGCGACCACCTCGAAGGTCCGCAACGCGCTGAGGCGGGATCGCAACAAGACCATTGGAGAAGTTTAGCGCACCTAAACGCGCGTTTAGAATGTTTGGTTTGACCGGCCGATCGACCGGGATGAAGCATGGTTCAGGCCTTCGAGCGCACCGCGACAAGCAGATAAGCCGTCAGGGAGGAAAGATGGTGCTGGCCGGCGACCGCCTCGGCGCGCGCGCACGCTTCGGCACGCATCCGAAGCGCCGATCGACTTCGTTCCGTCGGCAGCACTCGGGCACCGCCGCGACGGCGGTGCGCGATCCGTGCGCCAGCGACCAATCGCAACGAAATCAGGGAGGACATGCCATGAAGAGAATCGTCATCGCCGCGGCGGTCGCGGCGACCGTCGCGATCGGGCCCGGCGCGGTCGTCGGACCGGCCGCCGCGCAGACCGTCGAAGGCCCGAAGATCAACTGGCGCTTCTCGTCATGGGGCCAGCGCCGGGCGATCACCGAAGGCATGGAGTACATCATCGCCGAGACGGCCAAGCGCACGAACGGCAACTTCCAGATCAAGATGTTCTACGGCGAGGCGCTGTCGCAATCGAAGGAGAACCTGGACGGCATCTCGGTCGGCGCGTTCGAAGCGGCCTACTTCTGCGGCTCGTACCATCCGGCCAAGCACAAGCCGCTCAACGTCCTCGATCTGCCGTTCCTGCCGCTCTACGACCTCGACCGGATGTACGACGTCCACATGAAGGTCTACGAGCACCCGGCGGTGGCGGCGGCGCTCGGCAAGTGGAACGCCAATCTCTTCATGCCCAACGTGCTGCCGCAGTTCGAGATCATGGGCCGCGGCAAGGCGCCGAAGTCGATCGAGGACTTCAAGGGCATGCGGGCGAGCCTGCCCGGCGTCATCGGCCGTGCGCTCGGCAAGGTCGGGATCACGCTCTCGTCGCTGACGGCGGCGGAGACCTACACGGCACTGGAACGGGGCACGATCGACGCGGTCGCCTTCCCCTATTCGTACACCTTCGCCGCCTACAAGGTGGACCAGATTTCCAACTGGGTGACGACCAATCTCAGCATGGGGACGATCGTCTGCCCGACGGTCATCAACCAGAAGCACTGGGCCGAGCTGCCCCAGCAGTACAAGGATCTGCTGCTCAGCCTGCGCAAGCCGGCGCATGACGTCATCGTGTCGGAGTACCGCAAGGCCGACATCGCCAACGAGGAGAAGTGGCGCAAGAAGGGCATGACCCTGATCAAGGTGCCGCCCGAGCAGCAGGCCGAGTTCCAGAAGGTCGCGGGCCGGCCGATCTGGGACGAGTGGGTCGCCGAGAACAAGGCCGAGTTCGATGCCCAGGGCCTGCTCGATCTCGTGCTGAACACCGCCACGGCGAAGAACTAGGTGCACGGATGGCACAGCCACAGCCGTTCCTCACCACGGTCATCGGCAGCATGCCGAAGCGGCCGTGGCTGTTCGCCCCGACGACCGCGATCGACGGGCGTCGCGACCACTTCGCCATCGCCGGCACCTGGAGCCTGCAGGACGAGTCGCTCAAGCTCGCGCAGGACGATGCCACGCGCATCGCCCTGCGCGACCAGGAGCGCGCCGGCATCGACATCGTCAGCGACGGCGAGCAGCGGCGGAAGAACTACGTCACGCATCTGACCGCGGCGATGGCGGGCTTCGACTACGAGAGCTTCGAGGTCCGCACCATCCGTGCGGGCCGCAGCACGGTGCGCGTGGGGCGGTGCGTCGGCCCCATCGCGCATCGCGGCCCGATCCTGGTCGACGATCTCCGCTTCGCCATGGCGGAGACCGACCGGCCGGTGAAGGTCACGCTGCCCGGCCCGATGACGGTCGTCGACTCGACGGCCGACGCCTACTACCACGACGAGAAGGCGATGGCGTTCGCCTGGGCCGATGCGATCAACCAGGAGGCACGCCTGCTGGACGCGCTGGGTCCTGCCGTCATCCAGTTCGACGAGCCGGTCTTCAGCCGCTATCCGGAGAAGACGGCGGAGTGGGGCATCGAGGCGCTGGACCGCTGCGTGGCGGGCCTCAGCTCCACGACGGCGGTCCATGTCTGCTACGGCTATCCGCAGCCGGGCGCGCCGCGGCCGGTGCGCGACACCTATGCGACGATCATCGCCGAGCTCGACCGGTCGAAGGTCGACCAGCTGGCGCTGGAGTTCGAGGGACCGGCGCTCGATCCGCGGCATCTGGCTGCGTGCCGGTCGAAGACCGTGCTCTTCGGCTGCGTGTTCAACAGCGACGAGACGCACGAGACCGCCGAGCATGTGGCGCGGCGGCTGCTGGCGGCGGCGGACGTCCTGGGTCCGGAGCGGATCCAGGCGGCGCCGGACTGCGGCCTCGTCATGATGTCGCCGGCGCGCGCGGCGGAGAAGCTGCGCATCATGGTCGAGGGGGCGCGGCTGGCGCGCGCGAGGGTCTAGCGTGGCCGCCTATGCCGAGGGGACGGTCGGCGATCGTCCCCTCTCTTCCGGGGGCAGGCTGCTGCAGGCGGTCGACCGCGGCTTTTACCGGTTCGAGACGCTGCTCAACCTGCTCGCCGCGCTGGTGATCCTGGCGGTGATGCTTTTGGGTGTCTTCCAGATCTTCTCGCGCAAGCTCTTCAACGCGCCGATCCCGGCCTATATCGACCTGATCGAGCTCATCATGGGCCTGTTCGCCTTCCCGAGCCTCGCCTACGCGCATCGGCTGGGCGGGCATATCCGAATGGAGATCATCGTCGCCCGATTCGCCGGCCGCGGGCGGTACATGGTCGAGGCGGGCGCGGAGGCGCTGACGGCCGCGATGGTCGCGGTGCTGCTCTGGTTCTCCTACACGCACTTCCTGCGCGCCTGGAAGGTGGGCGACGGCATGATGGATCTCGACGTGCCGCTGTGGCCGTCGAAGCTGATCGTGCCGGCCGCCTTCGCCGTGCTGCTGGTGCGCTGCCTGATCCAGCTCGCCGGCTTCCTGCGGCTGATCGCCGATCCCGAGGCCACGCCCGTGGCCGTGCCGCAGAGCGCGGAGGTGAGGGAGATCACGCATCGGGCGCTCGGAGAATCCGCATGAGCGATCTCAGCATCGGCATCATCGTCACCAGCGCGATGATCGTCCTCGTGTTCGCGGGCATGCGGGTGTTCATCGCCGCCGCGCTGGCCGGCCTCGTCGGCATGGTGTGGCTGGTCGGCTGGGATGCCGGCGCCAACATCGTCGGCACCGTCCCCCATTCCAAGACCATCAGCTACACGCTGAGCGTGCTGCCGATGTTCGTCCTGATCGGCTTCATCGCCTTCCATGCGGGGCTGACCGGCGCGCTCTTCCGGGCGGCGAAGGCATGGTTCGGCTGGATGCCGGGCGGGCTCGCCGTCGCGAGCGTGCTGGCGACCGCGGGCTTCTCGGCGGTCTCCGGCTCCAGCACCGCGACTGCGGCCATCTTCAGCCGGGTGGCGATCCCGCCGATGCTGGAGAGCGGCTACGACCGCCGCCTCGCCGCCGGTGTGGTCGCCGCCGCCGGGACCCTGGCGTCGCTGATCCCGCCGAGCGCAATCCTCGTGATCTACGCGATCATCGTCGAGGAGTCGGTGGGGCGGCTGATCACCGCCGCCTTCCTGCCCGGCATCTTCACCGCCATCGTCTATGTCGGCCTGATCTTCACGATCTGCGCCGTCCGCCCGCGGCTGGGTCCGCCCAGCCCGCCCGCGCCGTGGAAGGAGCGCTTCGCGACCGTGCCCGGCACGCTGCCGATCGTGGCCGTGGTCGGGATCATCTTCAGCGCGATGACCTTCGGCTGGGCGACGCCGACCGAGGCCGGCTCGCTCGGCGCCTTCGTGGTGCTGTGCATCGCCCTCTATCGCGGCATGCGCTGGCCGGCGCTGCGCAACGCGCTGGCCGAGACCGCCAAGCTGACGGTGGTCATCCTCGCCCTCATCTGGGGCGTCCTCATCTACGTGCGCTTCCTCGGCTTCTCGGGGCTGCCGGCGGCCTTCGCCGAATGGATCGTCGGCCTGCCGGTGCCGCCGACCGTGGTGATGATCCTGATCCTGCTCGGCTACGTCGTGCTGGGCATGTTCATGGAAGCGATCGGGATGCTCCTCCTGACGCTCCCGGTCGTGTACCCGGCGGTGGTGGCGCTCGGCTACGATCCGGTCTGGTTCGGCATCGTCGCGGTGAAGATGTGCGAGATCTGCCTGATCTCGCCGCCGGTCGGGCTCAACTGCTACGTCGTGTCGGTGATGCGGCCGGACATACCGCTGGGCGCGGTGTTCCGCGGTGCATCGCCCTTCTTCATCGCCGAGCTCGGCATCGTCGGCGCGTTCCTCGCCTGGCCGCAGCTCATCCTGCTGGTGCCGGCCCTGCTCGATTGAGCCGGCCGCTTCGGGAGCAGCGCCATGGGTAATGCCGAGGCCGGCGGCCTGCCGCCGGCGACCGACGCTGCGTGCCGGCTCTCGGTCGTCGGGGCGGCCGCGGCGATCCGCGAAGGCACGCTGCGCGCCAGCGATCTCGTCGAGGTGCTGCTGGCCCGGGTCGCCGCCGTCGACGACCGGGTCCGGGCCTGGGCCTTCCTCGATGCCGGGACGGCGCGGCGGCAGGCGGAGGCGGCCGATGAGCACCGTGCCCGCGGCCGGCCGCTCGGGCCGCTGCACGGCGTGCCGGTCGCCCTCAAGGACATCTTCGAGACCTGGGACATGCCGACCGGGTGCGGCTCGCCGGTTCATGCGGGGCGGCGCACCGGCCGCGATGCGGTCTGCGTCGACCGGCTGCGGCGGGCGGGCGCCGTCATCCTCGGCAAGACGGTGACCACCGAGTTCTGCTACTCGACCGCGGGCGAGACGACCAACCCGCACGACCCGCGGCGCACGCCGGGCGGCTCGTCCAGCGGCTCGGCCGCAGCGGTCGCCGCCGGCATGGTGCCGGGCGCGCTCGGCTCGCAGACCAACGGCTCCGTCATCCGGCCGGCCTCGTTCTGCGGCGTCATCGGCTACAAGCCGTCCTACGGCCTGATCCCGCGGACGGGCGTGCAGCCGATGTCGCGGGCGCTCGACCATGTCGGCCTGATCGCGCGGACGGTGGAGGACGTGGCGCTGCTCGCCGACGCGATGGCCGGTCCCGACCCCGGCGACCCGGACGGGGCGGCGATCGCCGACGGCGCGCTGCTGCGCAGCGCCTGCGCGCCGCTGCCGCGGCCGCCGCGGCTCGCCTTCGTCCGCACCCCGGCCTGGGACCAGGCGGAGCCCGCGACCCATGCCGGATTCGCCCGGCTCACCGCCCGGCTGGGCGGCGACGTGCAGGAATGCGACCTCGGCCGGCTCCTCGACCCGGTCTACGACCGGCACGCCACCCTCATGGCCGTCGAGATGGCACATGTCCTGGCGGACCCGTACGACCGGTCCGGCGCCGCGCTCAGCCCGGCGCTGCGTGCACAGATCGAGCGCGGCCGCGCCCATCGCGCCCTCGACTACCGCCTGGCGCTGGACGGCATCGAGAGCGCGGGCCGGGCGATCGACGAGGTCTTCCGCGACTACGACGCGATCCTGACGCCGAGCGCCGCGGGCGAGGCGCCGGTCGGGCTCGGCAGCACCGGCAACGCGATCTTCTGCACGCCCTGGTCCTATCTCCGCCTGCCGGCGATCTCCCTCCCGGTGATGACCGGGCCGTCCGGGCTGCCGGTGGGCGCGCAGCTCGTGGGAAGGCGTGGCGACGACGCGCGGCTGCTGCGCGTGGCGCGATGGCTCATGGCGACGGCAGGGGCATAGCGTCGCCCGCGGGCTCAGCAGGGCGCCACGCCGAAGGTGTCGTGCAGCGCGCGCCGGCCGACCGGCGTGATCTCCAGCGCGCGCGTGCCGGTACGACGGCGCACCCAGCCGCGGTCGAGGCAATGGCTGCAGATCGCGGCCCCGACCCGCCCCGCGACATGCGGCCGCCGCTCGCTCCAGTCGAGGCAGGGCCGGCACATCGGCCGCGATGCGCCGGCCGGAACGGCGACCCCGATGTCGGAGAGGAAGACGGCGCCCGCCCGGGTCAGCAGCCCCGCCTCGTCGTCGAAGGCGATGGCGCCGCGTCGCGCCAGCGCGTCGGTGATGGCGACGCCGAGCCTGCCGGCCAGGTGATCGTAGCAGGTGCGGGCCGCCCGCATCGCCGCGTCGCGCGGCCCGGTGACCGGCACCTTGCGCGGGACAGGGGCGGTCGCGGCGGCGAGCTGCATGATGCCCTCCAGCGTGCGGGCCACCTCGGGGCCGGCGAGGCGGTGGTAGCGGTGACGGCCCTGGCGCTCGACCTTCAGGATGGCGCCCTCGGTCAGCCGCGCCAGATGCCCGCTGGCGGTCTGCGCGGTGATGCCTGCCGCGGCCGCCAGCTCCGACGCCGTCAGCGCACGGCCGTCCATCAGCACGATCAGCATGGCGGCCCGCGCCGGCTCTCCGACCAGGGCCGCGATCCGGGCCAGCTCGTTGGCGTTCATCTCGCACGTCCTCCGACGCCGCCGACGGTGGCGCCGCGGCGGCGGTCGATGCTTCGGCCGCCATCGTAGCATCGGCCGGTCGGGCGCCGGCACAAGCGGCGCCATGACCGATGCCGCCCATCCCCTCCGCCGCGCCGCGCCGCCCGAGCCGTTCTTCGGCCGACGCGTCGTCCATGCCGCCTTCGTGCTCGCCGCCTTCGGCTGGGGCGTCGGCTTCTACGGCCCGCCCGTCTATCTCCAGGCGGTCATCGACCGTACGGGCTGGCCGCTGCCGCTGGTCTCGGCCGCGGTCACCTTCCATTTCCTCGTCGGTGCCGTCGCCGTCGCCAACCTGCCGCGCATTCACCGCGGGCTCGGCGTCGCGACGACGACGGTGGTCGGGTCGGCATTGCTGGCGGCCGGCGTGATGGGCTGGGCGTCGGCCGATCGTCCCTGGCTCCTGTTCCTCGCCGCGGCGGCGAGCGGCATCGGCTGGGTCGCCATGGGTGCGGCTGCCGTCAACGCCATCGTGGCGCCCTGGTTCGTGCGTGCCCGGCCTCGGGCCTTGTCGGCCGCCTACAACGGCGCCAGCATCGGCGGCGTCGTGTTCTCGCCGCTCTGGGTCTGGGCGATAGCGGCGTTCGGCTTCGCGGCCGCGGCGGCGGGCGTCGGCGTGGCGATGATCGCCATGGTCGCCGCCCTGGCGGTGGCCGTGTTCCGCCACAGCCCGGAAGGCCTGGGCCAGGCACCGGACGGCGACGCAACCGCGGCCGCGGTTGCGTCGCCGCTCTCCCCCGGCATCGTCCCGCTGCCGGGCCGGGCACTGTGGCGCGACCGGGCGTTCCGGTCCCTGGCGGCGGGCATGGCGCTCGGCCTGTTCGCGCAGATCGGCCTCGTCGCCCATCTCTTCTCGGTCCTCGTGCCGGTGCTGGGGGCGGGCGCGGCCGGCGCCGCCATGGCGCTCGCGACCGCCTGCGCCATCGCGGGCCGCACCGTCGTCGGCCGGACGATGGCGCCCGGCGCCGATCGCCGCCGCGTGGCCGCGGTCAGCTACGCGGTGCAGATCGCGGGGTCGCTCGCCTGCGTGGCGGCGGCCGGCGATCCCGCTGTGCTGCTGGCGGGCGTCGTGCTGTTCGGCTGCGGCATCGGCAATGCCACCTCGCTGCCGCCGCTCATCGCGCAGGCGGAATTCGTCCGCGAGGACGCGGCCCGCGTCGTTCCGGCGATCGTCGCGGTGGCCCAGGGCGCCTATGCTTTCGCGCCGGCCGTCTTCGGCCTCGTGCGCGCCGGGGCATCGGAGGCCGCGATGTTCATGGCGGCGGCGCTCCTGCAGGCGGCTGCCATCGCCTGCCTCCTCGCGGCGCGGCGGCGGTAGGCATCCCCTCGGCTTGTTCGGGCGGATTCCGGCGCCTATCCTCCGGCGCGAGAGAAGGGGAGGAAGATTGACCGAGGCCCATGCCGTCGTCGAAGGGGTGACGCGCGTCTATCCGGCCAATGCCGGAAACCCGCCGGTCCATGCGCTGGGACCGATCGACATGACCCTGGTGCGCGGCGAGTTCATGGCCGTCGTCGGTCCGTCCGGTTGCGGCAAGTCGACGCTGCTCGACGTGCTGGCAGGCCTGTCGGCGCCCAGCCAGGGCCGCATCCTCTTCGAGGGGAAGGAAGTGCGCGGCCAGGTGCCGGACGGCGTCGGCGTGGTCTTCCAGGAGGACGCGTCCTTCCCCTGGCTCACCGTGTGGGACAATGCCGCCTTCGGCCTGCGCCGCGCCGGTGTCGACGCGGCGGAGATCCGCCGGCGGGTCGACGACGCGCTCGCCTTCATGGGCCTGCGCGACTTCGCGCGCGCCTACCCCGCGCAGCTCTCGGGCGGCATGCGCCAGCGCGTCTGCATCGCCCGCACCCTGGTGCTGCAACCGCGCCTCATCCTGCTCGACGAGCCGTTCGGCGCGCTCGACCAGCAGACGCGTCTGCTGATGGGCGACGAGCTGCTCAACCTGTGGCGGCGGACCGGCGCCACCGTCATGCTGATCACCCACGCGCTCGACGAGGCGGCGATGCTGTCCGACCGCGTCGGGGTCATGTCGTCGCGCCCCGGGCGTTTCATCGACATGGTGGACACCGGCTGGCCGCGCGAGCGCGACAGCCGGATCGTCTCCGAGGAGGCGTTCGGCAAGGTGACGGCGCGGCTGTGGTCGCAGCTGCGCGGCGAATCCATGAAGGCGCTGGGCCTGGCCGGCGCCGCGGCGGCGCGTTAGCACCTTGGACGCGGTGGCGCTCGCTGCCGCCGCCGTCGCGGTCGCCGTCCTCATCCTCGCCGCCGTCCTGGCCATGGGCCGCCGCGGCGGCTCGGCGGATCGTCTCGCCGACGGCCAGGCCGAGCTCGCCGGCCGGCTCGCCCAGCTCGCGGAGCAGTCGGCCGCCGCGCAGGCGGCGACCGCGGAACGCCTGGCCGGGCAGGAACGCGCATTGGCGGCCGCCGTCGAGGAGCGGCTCGCCCGCCTGACGCAGGCGGTGGGCGAGACGCTCGACCGCAACGCCCAGGCGGCGGCCGGCACGCTCGGCGACCTCAGGGCGCGGCTGGCGGCGATCGACGCCGCCCAGGGCCGCATCGCCGAGCTGTCGAGCCGCGTCGTGGCACTGCAGGACGTGCTGTCGAACAAGCAGGCGCGCGGCGCCTTCGGCGAGGTCCAGCTCGAGGCGCTGGTCGCTGACCTGCTGCCGTCCTCCGCCTATGCCTTCCAGGCGCCGATCGGCGACGGCCGGCGGGTCGACTGCCTGCTGCGCCTGCCGAACCCGCCCGGTCCCATCGCCGTCGACGCCAAGTTCCCGCTGGAGAGCTGGCACGCGCTGCGCAACGCCGGCGACGAGGCGGCACGGCAGCAGGCGGGGCGCGCCTTCGCCGCTGCGGTCGGGCTGCATGTCCGCGCCATCGCGGAGAAATACATCGTGCCCGGCGAGACGGCCGAAGGCGCCCTCATGTTCCTGCCGAGCGAGGCCGTCTACGCCGAGCTCCATGCGGGCTTCCGCGACGTCGTCGAGCGGTCCTGGGCGGCGCGCGTCTGGATCGTCTCGCCGACGACGATGATGGCGCTGCTCAACACGGTGCGCGCCGTGCTCCGCGACGTGCGGATGCGCGAGCAGGCGCACCTGGTGCAGCGCGAGGTGCGGCTGCTGCTGGAGGACGTGACCCGCCTCGACGAGCGCATCGGGCGCCTGCAGCGCCACTTCGACCAGTCGGTCGACGACCTCCGCCAGATCCGCATCTCGACCGAGAAGGTGACGCGCCGCGGCGAGCGCATCGGCGAGGTCGATCTGGAGGACGGCGCGGCCGAAGCCGCCGCGGCACCCGGTCTGCCGCCGGCATGACGGGCGCCCTGCAGAGCCTCGCCGGCGTCTTCCTGCTGGCGGCGCTCGCCTGGGCGCTGGGCGAGAACCGGCGGCAGGCCCGGCTGCGGCCGGCGCTCGCCGGCATCGCCGCGCAGTTCGTCGTCGCCGCGCTGCTGCTGTGGCTGCCGGGCGGCCGCCTCGCGTTCGGCTGGCTCGCCGACGGCGTCGGCGCGATCCAGGCGGCGACCCGCGCGGGCACGGCGCTCGTCTTCGGCTTCGTCGGCGGCGGCCCTCTGCCGTATGCCGAGACCACACCCGGCGCCAGCTTCGTGCTCGCCTTCCAGGCCCTGCCGATCGTGCTGGTCTTCAGCGCGCTTTCGGCCCTCCTCTTCCACTGGCGCATCCTGCCGGCAGTGGTGCGCGGCTTCTCCTGGCTGCTCGGGCGCGCGCTCGGGCTCGGCGGCGCCGTGGCGCTGTCGACGGCGGCCAACGTCTTCGTCGGCATGGTCGAGGCACCGCTCCTGATCCGCCCCTACCTCGCCCGGATGACGCGGGCGGAGCTGTTCATGGTCATGGTCGGCGGCATGGCCACCATCGCCGGCACCGTCTTCGGCCTCTACGCGGCGATCCTGGCGCCGGTGCAGCCCGATGTCGTCGGTCACCTGCTCGTCGCCTCCCTCGTCTCCGCGCCGGCCGCCATCACCGTCGCGCGCCTGATGGTGCCGGAGACGGGGCCGCCGACGGCGGGCGACATTTCGTTCGGCTCGGACTCCGCGAGCGGCTTCGAGGCGGTGGTGCGCGGCACCGCCGACGGCGTGGCGCTGCTGCTCAACATCGTCGCCATGCTCATCGTCATGGTGGCGCTGGTGGCGCTCGCCAATGCCGCGGCCGGCCTCCTGCCGGAAGTCGGCGGCCGGCCGCTGTCGCTGGAACGGGTCGCGGGCTGGGCCTTCGCGCCGCTCGCCTGGGCGATGGGCATCCCCTGGGCGGAGGCGGGGACCGCGGGCGCGCTGCTGGGCGTCAAGACGATCGTCAACGAGCTGGTGGCCTACCTTCAGCTGGCCGCCGTCCCCGCCGAGGCGCTGTCGGCGCGCTCGCGGCTCATCATGGTGTATGCGCTGTGCGGCTTCGCCAACTTCGCCAGCCTCGGCATCATGATCGCCGGCCTCGCGGCCATGGCGCCCGGAAGGCGGGCCGAGCTGGTGGGCCTCGGCCTGCGCTCGGTCGTGGCCGGGACGCTCGCCACCTGCATGACCGGTGCGGTCGTCGGGGTGCTGGTCTGGAGCTCGTGAGAGAGGGCATCGAGCAGGTCGGGCCGTCTCGCGGGTCGGGAGAGGCGGCGTCGACCATTGCCGGTCGCCGCCTCGCCCTTCCCCGCCGCTTGCGCGGCGGCCCCCCTCCCTCTTCCGCCCGGCTGGGTGGGGGGCGGAAGAGGGGCGCCCATGGGCAGGTTGCCGGTGCTCAGATGATGACGAAGTCGTCCGAGTTGCCGCCGGACGGGCCCTCGTTGAACTGGGCCAGCTGATTGACCGCGGTGATGTTGTTGAACGTCGCGATCTGCACCGCGCCGTCGGTGCTGACCATGCTCGTGTCGAACCAGATTTCGCCGCGGCCCGCTGTCGCGCTGAAGAAGATGTAGAACCCCGGCTTGTCCGTGTCGGCGAGGCCGGCGCTGAGGAAGGCGTCGAACTGCGCGACCGAGCTGTAGCTCTGGCCGGTTGCGATCAGCAGGTTGTCGTTGGCCGTGGCGCTGTTGCCGGCCGTGCCCTTGTAGCCGTCGATGGCCGAGACACCGCCGAACTGGTTGCCGTTGAAGACCAGCAGGTCGATGTTGCCGGTGAAGTCCTCGATGACGTCGGGGCCGTCCTCGCCCGTCACGAAGAGGAACTGGTCGACGCCGCCGCCGCCCTCCAGCACGTCGCGGCCGTACTCGCCGGCCAGCGTGTCGTCGCCGGCGCCGCCGAGGAGCTCGTCGTCACCGTTGCCGCCGTGCATGAAGTAGGTGCCGTCGGTTTCCCGGCCGCCGTCGAAGGTGTCGTCGCCGTTGCCGCCGAAGACCATCAGCGACTCGCCCGGCGCCACGTTGCCGTCGGCGAAGCCGACGTAGTTGTCCTCGCCGTTGAAGAACACGGTCTCGAAGTTCTGCAGCGACAGGTCGCGCATCAGCAGGTCGGTGCGCCCGTCGAAGGCGATCTGGTCGTCGCCGTCGCCGCCGTCGTTGGCGTCGGTGATGAAGAGCCCGCGGGCGTAGTGGACGGAATCATCCCCTTCTCCGGCCTCGACCGTGACCCGCGTGTTGGGCAGGACCTCTCCGGAGAAGCCCGAGGTGTCGTCGACCGAGATCGAATCGTCGCCGTCGCCGCCGATCAGGCGCTTGTCGCCGATCGACCCCTCGCGCAGCGTGATCTCGTCGTCGTCGGCACCGCCGTCGAAGGTGTCGGCGCCGAAGTTCTGGCCTTCGATCGTGTCGTTGCCCGCTTCGCCGAGGACGCGGACGGTGCCGGCGTTGGCCTCCAGGAAGGCGTTGTCGTTGCCGTCGCCGAGATAGACCGTGTGGTTGCCGGTGGTCGAGACGATTGAGACGAGATCCTGCAGCTTGTCCATGTAGACGAGCTTGTCGCCGGTATCGCTGTTGCCGATGCTGAGCGTGTCGTTGCCGTTGCCGGCGAAGATCGTGTCGTTGCCGATGTCCGGATCGATCACGTCGTTGCCGGCGCCGCCGTAGATGATGTCCGCACCAGATCCGCCGTTGAGCTGGTCGTTGCCGAGGTCGCCCGCCACCTGGTCGTCGCCGGCGCCGCCGTTGACCGTGTCGTTCTCCTGGCCGCCGTAGATCGAATCGTCGTTGGCCCCGCCGGTGATCTGATCGGCACCGGTGTTGCCGTAGACGCGGTCTGCACCATCACCGGTGGCGATGGTGTCCGCCCCGCCCAGGCCCCAGACCTGCACCGACTGCGTCGAATTGGCGAGCGCGGTCGCGTTGTTGCCCGCGTCGTCGAGGATCGTGTCGGTCAGCCGGTCGCCGACCCAGAGCTGGCCGCCGTTCGACAGCACGATGTTGGAGCTCGCGGGCGCCGTCGTGGCGCCGCCGATCTCGCGCACGAGCATGTTGGGGATGTAGGCGTAGCGCACGTCGGAGGCCGCGAGCGGCGCGCCGTTGATGTCACGCGCCTTGACGATCGCCAGGTCGGTGCCGCTCTCGACAAGGTCGAACTGCTGCGCCTGAAGGGCCGGGTCGGAGATCTGGAGTACGTCCGTGCGGAAGTCGAACGACTGCCCGAGGATTTTGAGATCGAGGTTCGTCGATCCGTTCCAGGAGAAGACTGCCATTGGAGAAACACCTCGTGATCGGCGCCCGTGCACGGACACCGTTGCGTGGTGCGCCGATCGGGAACCGGCGCGGCGATCCGGACGAGGCCGCGGCCCGGCCCCCTACCAAGTTCGCGAACAGAGGGGGTTCGGCGAAGGTTCCATGAATTCCCTGTCATCTCCGGCCGACCGTCCGGCCGGGGAGGGCGCCCGGCGACGGAATTGGTCTCGCCGCCCCGCGAGTTGCGCTAAGCTCGTCCACTCGCGTGAACCGGACGGGTGAGGTCGATGAGCGCCTTTTCCATCTTCGTGCTGATCGTCCTGGTCGTGGCGGTCCTGCTCGTCGTGATGGGCGTGAAGTCGGTGCCGCAGGGGCGCGAGTTCACCGTCGAGCGCTTCGGACGCTACACGCGCACCCTCAAGCCGGGCCTCAACCTGATCGTGCCTTTCGTCGACCGTATCGGCGCCAAGCTTTCGATGATGGAGACGGTGCTGGACGTGCCGTCCCAGGACGTCATCACCCGCGACAACGCCCTGGTGACGGTCGACGGCGTCGTCTTCTTCCAGGTGCTCGACGCCGCCCGGGCGGCCTACGAGGTCTCCCAACTGGAGAACGCGATCCTCAACCTCACCATGACCAACATCCGCACGGTCATGGGCTCGATGGACCTGGACGAGCTGCTGTCGCAGCGCGACAAGATCAACGCCCAGCTCCTGGCCGTGGTCGACGAGGCGACGACGAGCTGGGGCGTCAAGGTGACGCGCATCGAGATCAAGGACATCTCGCCGCCGCGCGACCTCGTCGACAGCATGGCGCGCCAGATGAAGGCCGAGCGCGACAAGCGCGCCGCCATCCTGGAGGCCGAGGGGTTGCGCCAGGCGGCGATCCTCAAGGCCGAGGGCGAGAAACAGGCGACGATCCTGGCCGCCGAGGGCCGGCGCGAGGCGGCCTTCCGCGACGCCGAGGCGCGCGAGCGCGAGGCCGAGGCGGAGGCGAAGGCGACCGACGTGGTGTCGCGCGCCATCGCCGGCGGCAACGTCCAGGCGGTCAACTACTTCGTGGCGCAGCGCTACGTGCAGGCGCTGGAGAAGGTGGCGTCCGCGCCCAACCAGCGCGTCCTGATGCTGCCGGTGGAGGCCGCCAGCGTCATCGGCGCCGTCGGCGGCATCGCCGAGATCGCACGCGAGGCATTCGGGCGGGACACGCCGCCCCGGGCCTGAGGCTGCGACGGCCGTGACGATGATGATCGACGGGGTCGAGTTCTGGCACTGGCTCAGCCTCGGCGGCTTGCTGGTCGCCGTCGAGATCCTGGTGCCCGGCGTCTACCTGCTGTGGCTCGGCATCGCCGCCCTGCTGGTCGGCGGCGTGTCGTGGCTCAAGCCGGACCTGCACTGGCAATACCAGGTCCTGCTGTTCGCGCTCTTCGCCGTTTCCGACGTCTGGCTGTCGCGCCGCTTCTTCCGTTACCATCAGGCCGACAGTGACCGGCCGCATCTCAACCGCCGCGGCGAGGCCTATGTCGGGCGGGTCTTCACCCTGGAGCGGCCGATCGTCGATGGGGTCGGCCGCCTGCATGTCGAGGACACGATGTGGCGCATCGCCGGCCCCGACCTGCCCGCCGGCACCCGCGTCGCGATCACCGGCGTCGACGGCGCCACGCTCAAGGTCGACCGAGCCTGACGATCTTCCGCTTGTCGGAGGCTATGCCTCGACGAGGTTCAGGCGACGCCTGATCTGTTCGATGTCGCCGCCCATCCGGTCGATGCGCCGCGACAGGCTCGCGTACTGCACCTCGATCAGG
>JBFWXJ010000009.1:0-36808 GCA_050187535.1 Alphaproteobacteria bacterium
GAAGACGTCGTCGTCCGCGAGGAGACGAGTCTCCTGGTACCGACCGCGTTCTCGCCGCTCCCCTGACGGCGGGCGGGCCTCGCCACGGCAGGCGAGGCGGGGCCTGCCACCGTGCCAGCCGGCCTTGTCCTCCCTCGGGCCGCGCGGCAGGATCGTCGCCATGACGGCGCACGATCGGCCGGGGGCGTCGGCGACGGCGAGCCATACGGCGACCTCGAGGCTGCTCGGCCGGCTGCTCGAACAGGCCGATCCCGACCGGGTGACGCTGGGCTGGCTGGTGCAGAGCCTCGGGCAGCGGTCCTTCGGGCTGATCATGTTCCTCCTGGCGGTGCTGGGCGTCCTGCCCGGCATGTCGGCGGTGGTCGCGGCGGCGATCGCCATCCTGGCGGTGGAGATGATCCTCGGCCGCGACGAGCCGCGGTTCCCCCGCCGCGTTGCCGCGTGGGGCTTCCGCACCAGGCACCTCGCCCGGATGCTGCGCTACGCGGTGCCCGTGCTGGGCTACCTGGAGACCTTCTTCCACCCCCGGTGGGCTACCCCGTTCCAGGCGACCAAGCGGGTGGTCGGCGTCGTCGCGCTCCTCCTGGGCGCGCTGATGCTGCTGCCGATCCCGCTCAGCAACATTCCGCCCGCGCTCACTATCATGCTGATCGCCATCGCCTATCTCGAGGAGGACGGCCTGCTGCTCGCGGTGGCGATGGCGGTCTCCGCCGTCCTGCTGGTCAGCGCCGGCGGCGCCCTGTGGCAGCTGATGAGCGAGATGGGCTGGGTCGGCGGCCCTTTCGCCGCACGGTCCTGGCGCCCGCATCACGACGTCGCGGATCACGCGACGCGCGCTTGCGCGGGAACCTTCTGCCCGCCGGCGCGTTGAAAGGGTTAGCCCGACGACTGCGGTGCCTGGTTTCGGCGGCATGGGCTCGCTCTGCCGCCGATCGCCGCCACTCCGGCGCAGGAGCCGACGCGAAGGCCCTGATGCACCAAGCCGGGCCCGCGCGATGCCGACCCCTACCCGCGGATCGGTCCCGCAGCGACAAGGATCACAATCAGCAATGACCGCCGCGACCGCCCTTCCGCGCAGCCGCCACCCCGCCCGTCGCGTCTCGGCGACCCATCTCTTCGCGGTCGGGCAGGTCGTCCGCCTGACCGGCGGCTTCGGCCCGGTCCGGCCCTCGACCGACCTCTACCGCATCACCGCCACGCTGCCGCCCACGGGCGACTCCCCGCAGTACCGCATCCGCAACGCGCCTGAGCGTCACGAGCGGGTGACGCCCGAGGACAGTCTCGCGGCGGTGCAGGCGTCGTCGGCCGAACCGGGTGCCGCGCTCATCGAGAAGACGTTCGGCGGGGCTGGCCGGGTGAATGCAGGGGAAGAGCGGTGAGATCGTGGTCGCGTTCTACCGTATCCGGGAGGGCGACGGCGCGCAGGCCGTCGTCGGCCGCGAGGAAGTCGAGGCGGCCAATCTGGCCGACGCGATCGTGATCGCGGGGTACTCGGTGCGCACCCTGAACATGCCGCAGTTCCCGGACGCCATGACGGTCACCGACGGCAACGGCGTCGAGCTCTATTCGAGCGCGCTCGTGTCCGGCGAGGACGGCGGGCCCGCCATCCGGCCGCCTCGCTGACGGCGGCGGCCGGGGCGGCGGCTGGAGGTACCGCCGCCTCGAGGGCTCCTGGCGCGTCGAAATCGGCCGCCAGTACCAAGTCATGCATTTGTGGAGCCATGCCTCCGGCCGGCCACGCCGCGCGCCTGAAGATGGCTCGGGACCAGGCTTGGCGGACCGACGTCCTCCCTACTGCCTGCCACCGATGGTCGAGGGCAAGACCCGCTTCATGGCGGCACTCGCCCCCTCGCGCCGCCGCTGGCGGGGGCATCTACGAGATCCGCTTCACCACCACCGCTCGCTCAAGGGCCGCGGCTGCTTCCAGGGCCAAGCATCCGCCCGCACCGCCTGTAGCGTCAGCACCTGGCAGAACCATCGTCCGCCGCCCACGGCACGACGCATCTTCATCGTCCTGAACGCGCGCGGGATGGACCAGACGGCGACGGACGTCCTCGAGGCGGCGTTTCTGGAGCGCGCGGGTGGCGAGGAGGCTGCTCTGGCGAAGCAGTGGGAGGTGAACGAGGAGGACCTTGGTCGCGGCCCGCAGGACGGCGCGGCGGTCGCGCGGTTTCTGATCGGGCTGGAGCGGCTCGCCTACTACCTGTTCATGACGCGGCGGGGCATCAATGACCCCATCCAGCGCTTCGCCGCAGTGATGGACGACTTCGATCCGCGGGCCTCGGGCGTGCCAGCCGCCAATGCGCTCGATCTGACGGAAGCGGAGAGGGCCGAGTTTATCGAGGCCCTGCAAGGCCCGAGCGGAAGAAGCGCGAGTGCTTCGCCACGTCGGAAGGAGTCGCGCACTTCCCGGTGACGCAGGCCGTCCTGCGCACTGAGCGCTGGAGCGTCGAGCCGGTCGCCAAGCTCGCGAGCGTCTGGGCACTGGACCCGGCGCCCGCACCCGCAGGCGCGCCGCCAGCGGCCTGACGGGTACGCCTACAGCAGTTCCGCGTGGTGCCATTCGCCATGGCGGACGAGGTCGCGGACGATCTCTGGCAGCAGGGTGACCATGGCCTGGGCGGCGCGTGACAGGGCCTTGCCGCGATAGGTGATGAGCGAGAAGGGCCAGAAGACCGCGGGGTGGCGGATCGGCACGGCTGAGAGCGTGCCGTCCAGCACGTCGGCGCGGAACGGGTTGGCGGGCATGATCGTGTAGCCGAGGCGGCGGCGCAGCAGGCCGCGCAGCACTCCCATGCCGTCGACCTCGATGTCGACGTCGAGCGCGATGCGCTCCTGGTGGGCCAGGCGATCGATCACCTGGCGGACGCTGTGCGGCTGGCCCGGCAGGATCAGCGGCAGCCCGGCGGCCAGCGCCAGGTCGCATTCCGTCAGCCCTTCGAGCGGCGGGCGGCGCGGGCCGATGACGCAGAGATTCTGCTTCAACAGCGGCAGCACATCGACGTTGAGCCGGTCGAGGCCGAGGGAGGGCAGAACCGCGAGATCGACCAGGTGCTCGCGCAGCCAGACCTCGACCGCGCCGCTGAAGCCCTGGCGGATGCGGATGCGCACGCCCGGGTGCAGGGCGCGGTAGCGCTCCATCAGCGGCGGGATGATGACCTCGCCCGCCCCCGTCGAGATGCCGACGACGACGGTGCCGCGGATCGGGTCGAGCTCGGAGCGCGCCTGCTCCTTCAGCAGGTCGAAACGGTCGAGCACCGCCTGGGCGTGCTCCAGCAGCTTGGCGCCGGCATCCGTCACCCGGGTGCCGCGGGCCTCGCGGTCGAACAGCACCACCCCCAGCTCGTCCTCCAGCACCTGGATCTGGCGGCTCAGGGCCGGCTGGGTGACGCGGAGCTGGTGGGCGGCCGCCGTCATGCTCGCCGCCCGCGCGATGCTCACGAAGTAGCGGAGCTGCCTGATCTCCATGGCAATGCCGATCGGTAATGCCTTGCATAATCAGAATGCCTTGGCCGAATGGCTCCCGCCAAGCGCACAGTGCATCGACGCAACGGGAGCGGGGCGCGCGCACAGTGCTGACGGTGGGGATCGATGTCGGCGGGACATTCACCGACATCGTGGTCGTCGATCGGGCGGCGGGACGGGTCGCGACCGCCAAGCAACCGTCCCGGGCGGACGACCCCTCGGCCGCGATCGTCGCCGGCATCGCCGGCATGGCGCTCGGCGGCCGGCCGATCGACCGCGTTGTCCATGGCACCACCATCGCCACCAATGCGCTGCTGGAGCGCCGTGGCGCTACCACCGGCCTCGTCACGACCGCCGGCTGCCGCGACGTCATCGAGATCGGCCGCGGCCGCCGCCTCGTCGAGGGGGGCATGTTCGACATCGCCTTCCGCCGCCCGGAGCCGCTGGTGCCGCGCGACCGCCGCATCGAGGTGCGCGAGCGCATCCGCGCGGACGGTACCGAAGAGGCCGCACTCGACGACGGCGACCTCGTCGCGGCGGCGAGCGCGCTGGCCGGCGTGGAGGCGGTCGTCGTCTGCTTCCTGCACTCCTACCGCTTCCCGGAGCACGAGCGCGCCGCCGAGCGCCGGCTGCGCGCGCTGCTGGGGCCGGACGTCTTCATCACCTGCTCCAGCACCGTCAACCCGCAGTTCCGCGAGTTCGAGCGCTTCTCGACGGCGGTCGCCAACGGCTATGTCGGCCCCAAGACGGTGGCCTATCTCGGCAACCTCGCGCGCAACGGCGGCGAGCTGTCGGGTGCCCGCTCGACCTTCGTCATGGGGTCGGCCGGCGGCATCCTCGACTGGGAGACGGCGGCGTTGCTGCCGGTCCGCACCATCCTCTCCGGGCCGGCCGGCGGCGTCGTCGGCGCCCGCCTGGCGGCGGAGGATGCGGGCTTCGCCGACGTCATCACCTGCGACATGGGCGGCACCAGCACCGACGTGGCGCTGCTCAAGGCGGGCCGCACCCTGTTTGCCGGCGAGACCATCGTGTCGGGCGTGCCGATCCGCGCCTCGCAGATCGAGATCAACACGATCGGCGCCGGCGCCGGCAGCCTGATCGCCATCGACGGCGACGGCGCGCTCGCCGTCGGCCCCGGCAGTGCAGGCGCCATCCCCGGCCCCGCCTGCTACGGCAACGGCGGCGTCGAGCCGACCGTGACCGACGCCAATGTCGTGCTCGGCCGCATCGCCGACGGGACGCTGCTGGGCGGCCGCATCCGTGTCCAGGGGTGCCTCGCCCGCGACGCGTTCGCCGGCCTCTGCCAGTCGGGCGGCTATGCCGACGCGGCGGCCGCGGCAGAGGGTGCCTTGGAGATCGTCGTCGCCAAGAGCGCGCGGGCCATCCGCGAGATCTCGCTTCAGCGAGGCTTCGACCCGCGCGACTTCGTCCTCGTCGCCTTCGGCGGGGCGGGTCCCATGCACGCGACGGGGATCGCGGAGGCGATCGGCATCCGCACCGTGCTGGTGCCCAACCACGCGGGCATCCTCTCGGCCGTCGGGCTGGCGCGCGCCGCGATCCGCCGCGATGCGATGGCGCCCTACCTGCTGGCGCTGCACGCCGATGGCGACGAGGCGCTGCGGGAAGCGCTCGGCAGCCTGGCCGACGGCTTGCGCGGGCAGCTCGCCCGCGACGGTGCGCCGGGCGACAGCATCGCCGTCACCTGGCAGGTCGAGGCGCGCTGCATCGGCCAGTCGCACGAGCTGATCGTGGACCTGGGCGGCGACCTCGCCGGGATCGGCGCCGAGACGATCGCGGCCCGTTTCCGCGCCGTCTATCTCGAGCGCTACGGCCGCGCGCCGGAGACGGCGATCGAGCTGGTGCAGATCCGGGCGCTGGCCGAGGCGCATGTCGACACCGCCCCGGCCGAGGCGTGGCGCGCACCGCCGCCCGAGCGTGCGGGCGAGCCGCAGCGCCGGACGGTGCGCTTCGACGGGGTCGAAATGGACGCGGCAATTCTGGACCGGGCGACGATGCGGCCGGGCGAGCGCTTCGCCGGCCCGGCGATTGTCGAGGAGCGGGGAGCGACGACCGTGGTGCCGCCGGGCTGGGACGGGCAGGTGCATCCTTCGGGGCACCTCGTCCTCCGGGCCCCGTGACGACGCCCGACAACGGGAGAACGGGAATGCCTTACGACAACGTCGCCAGCTATCGCGAGCGGGCCGAGCGGGTGCTGCCGGGCGGCTGGCTCGGCGACACGATGCTGCCCCAGGCGATGCCGCTGGTGAACGCGCGCGGCAAGGGCAGCCGCATCTTCTCGGTCGACGGCGACGAGTATCTCGACCTCGCCTGCGGCGGCGGCGCCCTCATTCTCGGCCACGCCCACCCGGCCGTCGTCGAGGCGGTGTGCCGGCAGGCCGCACTGGGCTCGCATTTCCACGGCCTCAACGACCGCGCGGTCGAGCTGGCGGAGATCCTGGTCGACGCCATCCCCTGTGCGGAGATGGTGCGCTTCGCCGGCTCCGGCGCCGAGGCGACGTTCTTCGCGCTGCGCCTGGCGCGGGCGGCCACCGGCAAGCGCAAGGTGCTGAAGTTCGAGGGCGCCTATCACGGCCACCACGACTACGGGATGATGAGCGTCACGCCGCAGCCCGAGAGCAACGCGCCGATGGGGCCGCGCCCCGATTCCGCCGGCATCCCCGGCGTCATCGAGGAGCTCGTCGTCGTCGCCCCCTTCAACGACGCGGCCGCCGCGGTCGCCCTCATCGAGCAGCATGCGGCGGACCTGGCCGCCGTCATCGTCGAGCCGGTGCAGCGCTCCTTCGAGCCCCGGCCCGGCTTCCTCGAAGCCTTGCGCGAGGCGACGCGGCGTTGCGGCGTGCTGCTCGTCTTCGACGAGGTGGTGACCGGCTTCCGGCTGGCCTATGGCGGTGCCCAGCAGCATTTCGGGGTGATCCCGGACCTCGCCGCTTACGGCAAGGCGATCGCGGCCGGATATCCCTTGGCCGCCGTCGCCGGCCCGGCCGAGATCATGAAGCTGGCCGACCCCGCGCGGAAGGCGCTCGGCACCGGCGACTACGCCTATGTCAGCGGCACCTTGTCCGGCAACCCGCTCTGCTGTGCGGCGGCCATCGCCGGGCTGAAGGAGCTCGCCAGGCCCGGCGTCTACGAGCGGCTGCACGCCATGGGTGCCGCCTTCTCGCAGGCGTTCCTCTCGGTCTTCTCCGAGTTCGACATTCCCGTGCGCATGGCCGGCGTCGGGCCGATGTTCCGCGTCTTCTTCACCGACGCCGAAACCGCGCCCGAGGACTACCGCTCCCAGCGCACCGCCGACCAGGGGCTCTTCGTGCGCTACGCCGAGGGGCTCTTCCGGCACGGCGTCTTCATGAGCCCCCGGCCCAAGAGCTACCTCTCGACCATGCATGACGCGGCCGACGTGGCGCTGCTGCAGGAGGCGACGCGCCAGGTCTGCCGGGCGGGGCTCGTCGCCAGGTGAACGACGTCGCCCTGACGCTCCGGCCCGACCCGACCACGGTCGGGGTGGTGCGCGAGCTGCTCGTCTCGATCGTGCGCGAGATGCGCGTCAACCTCGCGCGCAGCGCCTTCTCGGCGATCATCACCGAGGGGCACGACTATTCCTGCGCCCTCTTCTCCGCCGCGGGCGAGCTCGCCGCCCAGTCGGAGGACAACCCCGCCCACATCTTCCCGCTGCCGGTCTCCTGGGGGGCGGTGGTGCGCCAGTACGGCTGCGACATCCGCCCAGGCGACATCTTCATCGTAAACGATCCGTATCTCGGCGGCACGCATCTCAACGACGTCGCGATCTATGCGCCGCGCGCCGGCGGCGGCGCGACGCTCTTCCCCGCCGTGCGCGCCCATTGGGGCGACATCGGCGGGGCGGTCGCCGGCAGCATCTCCGGCCAGTCGCGCCACATCTTCGAGGAGGGGCTGCGCATCCCGCCGCTCCGCCTCTGCCGCGGCGAGGACGTCAACGACGAGGTGGTGCGCCTCGTCATGCAGAACGTCCGCGATCCCGACGAGCGGCGCGGCGACCTCATGGCGATGATCGGCACCGCGCGCGTCGCCGCCCGCCGCCTGACCGAGCTGGAGGAGAAGTTCGGCGCCGACGTCGTGGGTGCCGTCTCCCAGGCGCTGCTCGACCGCGCCGAGCAGCGCATGCGGGCGGCGATCCGCGCATGGCCGGACGGCGACTACCGCTACGAGAACTATCTCGACAACAGCGGGGCGGACGCCGAGCCCTTGCGCATCTCGCTCGCCCTCCAGGTGCGCGGCGACACCGTCCGCTGCGACTTCACCGGCACCTCGCCGCAGGCGCTGGGCCCGATCAACGGCAGCCTCGCGAACACCTCGTCGGGCTGCTTCATCGTGCTCAAGTCCTTCCTCGACCCGGCCTCACCGATCAACGGCGGCTGCTTCCGGGCGCTCAGCGTCCATGCGCCGGAAGGCACCTTCCTCAACGCCGCCTTCCCGGCTCCGGCCGGCGGCTCCGGCGAGATCCGCCGCACCATCGAGGCGACGGTGGCGGCGATCGTGGCCCAGGTGGCGCCCGAGCGCGCGTCGGGCGACGTCAAGGGGGCCGCCAATCATTGCTACGTCTCGGGGCGTGGCGAGGGCGGCGGCCGCGGCTATCTTCTCTACGAATACATGAGCGGCGGCGGCGGCGGCATCGCGGGCCACGACGGCGAGAACATGGTCCGCACCTACAACGAGGGCGACTTCAACTCGGTGCAGCCGATCGAGACCCTCGAGCTGCGCTGCCCGCTCCTCGTCGAGTCGAGCCAGCTCCGGCCGGACTCCGGCGGTGCGGGCGAATGGCGCGGCGGCCTCGGGCTCGAGCGGCGCATCCGGGTGGAGCGGGACGCCTCGATCCTCTCGGTGCTGACCGACCGGGTCGTCATCCCGCCCTATGGCGTATGCGGCGGCGGCTCGGGCGCCGGCAACCGCTTCACGGTGCTGCGCGGCGGGGCCGAGATCGAGCCGTCGGCGATCCCCGGCAAGGTGACGGCCTTCCCGCTCGTGAAGGGGGATGTCGTGGTGTGCCGCTCCGCCGGGGGCGGGGGCTATGGCGATCCGCTCGACCGGCCGCCGGCCGACGTCGCGCGCGACGTGGCGCTGGGGCTGGTCTCCGCCGGGGAGGCCGGTGCGGCGTATGGCGTGGCGTTCGCGGCCGGCACCGTCGCCGAGGCGGAGACCGCTCGCCGGCGCGACGCGATCCGGCGCGATCGCCGGTTCCTCGCCGTGTCGGCGGCAGCGGACGATGCCCATGACGGTGCGCGCCGGCTGCTGCGCATCGCCGGCGCCACCGCGGCGACGCTGGGCGCCGACGCGGGCGACATCGTCGAGCTTGTGCCGGAGCGTGGTGCGCCGCTCAGGCTGTTCGTGGCGATCGACGAGACCGCTGCGCTCGATGCGGCGGCGCTGGGACCGCTCGCGCGGGGGCTGCTCGGTGTCGCCGACGGCGACCGCATCCGCGCACGCACCGTGCCTACGCCCTATCGGCGGTCGGCGCTCGCCGCCGCTGCGCTTCGTTGAGGATTCGCATCGGGAGGGTTCGATGTTCGCATCTCGGCTTTCACGCACCGTCGCCGCCGGCGTCCTGGCATCGCTCGTCGGCTGGGCCGGCGCCGCCGCCCAGCAGCTCAACATGGGCGGGTCGACGACGACCTCGCCCTATTTTCCGTACTACTCCACGCTGGCCGAGACGATCTCCAAGCGGACGACGCTGAACGTCACGGTGATCTCGGCCGGCGGCTTCTCCGCCAACGCGCAGCAGATGCGCCAGGGCCGCATGCAGTTCGGCGGCATGGCGCCCGACCTGATGGAGGAGGCGGCCGCCGACCCCAAGGCGCCGTTCAAGGAGTTCCGCGTCCTCTGGTGGTTCGCGGTCGCGCCGCAATACATCGTCGTGCGGGCGGACTCCGGCGTCGAGGCGCTGAAGGACCTGGACGGCAAGTGCTTCCATCCGGGCCAGACCGGCTCGGCGTCCGAGAAGAACATGATGCAGATTCTGAAGGTGATCGGCGTCGCCCCGCAGCTCCACCTTTCGGATTCGCGCGACGCCATCAACGCCATCCGCAACCGCCGCTGCATCGGCCAGGTGCGCACGGGGGCGGCCGGCCGCCTCGACGCCTCGACCGAGGAGCTGAGCCTGACGACGCCCTTGCGGGTCCTCGGCTACACGCCGGACCAGGTGGCGAAGATCAAGGCGGCGATCCCGTGGATGCCGTTCATCGAGCAGCCGGCCGGTCTCATCAAGGGGGCGCCGGCGCTGACGACCCACGGCAACCCGACGGGCATGGCGGCGACGACGGCGATGTCGGCCGAGACCGCCTACCAGATCGTCAAAGCGATGTGGGAGGGCATCGACGCGCAGCGCGCCGCCTTCCGCGACCTGCAGGACGTCGACGTGCCGACCATGACGCTGGCCGCGGGCGGCACGCCGCTGCACGCCGGTGCCGTGCGCTACTACCGCGAGATCGGCATGCAGGTGCCGGAACGGCTGGTGCCGCCCGAGGCGCGCTGACGGTGGAAGTGGAAGCGGCCGCCGCCCCTGCCGCTCCGGCGCCCGCGCGCGAGGAGGATGCCGGATCGGTCGTGCGCGGCTGGAAGGGCTGGGTCGTCGCAGTGGCGACGCTCGGCCTGACGACCTATCTGTTCGCCACGTCCTATTTCGGCACGCCGCCCAACATCCAGCACCGCTCGCTGATCTTCGCGGCCTGCCTCGTCGTCGCCTTCGTGCATTTCCGGCCCGGCCGCGGCCGGCACATCGCATGGTACGACTGGCTGCTGGCGATCGGCAGCCTGGCGGCCTGCGGCAACGTCTTCGTCAACTACTGGGCGATCATGACCGACCCCGGCTTCGCGGGGCCGGTCGACTACGTGCTGGGGGCCATCCTCATCGTCGCGATCCTGGAACTGTCGCGGCGCTGCATCGACAGCTCGTTCACGATCCTCGTCGGCATCTTCGTCGCCTATGCCCTGCTCGGCCACCTGCTGCCGGGCCGCCTCGGCCACGGCGTGCTCGGCTGGGAGTTCCTCGTCGAGAACATGTACCTGACGACGAACGGCATCTGGGGCGAGCTGATGGCGATCTTCGTCGAGGTCATCGCCCTCTTCCTCATCTTCAGCGCCGTGATGATCGCGACCGGCGCCGACCGCGTGGTGATCGCCGCCGCCATGGTGCTGGGCGGTCGCTTCCGCGGCGGGCCGGCCAAGATCTGCGTCATCTCCTCGGCGGCCATCGGCACCATCTCGGGCTCGTCCGTGACGAATGCCGCAATGGTCGGCAACGTCACCATCCCGATGATGAAGCGCATCGGCTACCGCGGGGAGATCGCGGCCGCGATCGAGGCGACCGCGTCCTCGGGCGGCCAGATCACCCCGCCGCTGATGGGTGCCGGCCTCTTCCTGATGGCCCAGCTCCTCAACGTCGCGGTCACCGACATCATGATCGCGGCCGTGGTGCCGGCCTTCCTCTTCTATGTCGGCGTTCTCTCGGCGGTGCATTTCGACGCCGTGCGCGACCGCATGTCGGGCGTGCCCAAGGGTGCGACCGAGGGCCTCGACGGGCTGGCGAGCCCGCGCTCCTGGGTCCCGGTCGCACTGCCCTTCGGCGTGCTCCTCTACCTGGTGCTGGACGGGTACAGCATCGAGCTGGCGGTGGTCGCCGCCGTCGTCGTGCTGGTCGCCGCCATCCTGGTGACCGCGCGCTCGCCGGGCGATGCCTGGGGCCGCCTGGAGCGTGTCATCCGCGGCCTGGCGGCGGCCGGCCCGGCGATCGTCGCCATGGCGGTGCTGCTCGCCGCCTCGGCCCTGCTCGTCGGCCTGATGGACGTGACCGGCGTCGGCGTGAAGCTGACCGAGCTGACGCTCCGCCTGTCGAGCGGCACCTTCATCGGGACCCTGCTGCTCTCGGCCCTCGTCGTGCTGGTGCTGGGCCTCGGATTGCCGACGACGGCCTCCTACCTCGTCGCCGCCGCACTGGGTGCGACCGCGCTGCGCCATGTCGGCCTCTCGGAGCTGCAGGCGCACATGTTCCTCTTCTACTTCGCCACCCTGTCGGCGATCTCGCCGCCGGTGGCGCCGGCCGTCTTCGTCGCCGCCAGCATCGCCGATGCGCCGCCGCTGCTCGCGATGCTGCACACGATGCGCTTCGCCATGATCAAGTACGTGCTGCCCTTCGGCATGGCGCTCAACCAGGCCCTGCTGATGGAGGGCGGCGTCGCCGAGGTGCTGGTCTCGATCGTGGCGGCCGCGATCGGCACGGTCTTCATCAGCGCCGCCTTCTCCGGCTACTTCGCCGGGCGCCTCGCCCTGCCGCTGCGCATCGCCTGCGCCGCCGGCGGCCTCGCGTGCTTCTACCCTGCGGGCTGGGTGATGCTGGCGGGATTGACGGTGCTGGCCGCGATCGGCGCCGCCAACTGGCTGGCGCAGCGCCAAGCCGGGGCCCCTGTGTGAGGGCGCACCTAGCGGGCGCGGCCCTTGCGGGCGGCCATCGCCCGCTTCACGTCGCGCTCGGACTTGTCGATCAGCCTGGTCATCGCGTCGCAGGCCGCGTCCGGGTCGCGCCCGCGGATCGCCGCCAGCACGGCGCCGTGCAGGGGCAGGGCGTGGCGCTGGCCCTCGGGGTCGTCGGTCGAGAGATGGAAGGTGACGGCGAACGCCGTCTGCATCAGCGTGCCGAGCGTCCCGATCAGCTCGTTGCCGGTCATCCGGAGGATGGTCTGGTGGAAGTCGAGGTCGGGCGCCACCCAGCGCTCGCCGTCGTCGTCGGCCAGCTCCAGCTTGGCATAGGCCGCCTCCAGCCGGCGGATGTCGGCGGCCGTCGCGCGCGTCGCGGCGAGTGCCGCCGCCTGCGGCTCGACGAGGCGGCGCAGCTCGAACAGGCTCGCGACATAGCGGCCACGCGGCTCGGCCGCCATCAGCCAGGCGAGCACGTCGGGGTCGAGGAAGTTCCAGAACTCGCGCGCCCGAACCCGCGTGCCGACGCGGGTGCGCGATTCGATCAGCCCCTTGGCGGTCAGGATCTTGATCGCCTCGCGGAACGCGGTGCGGCTGACCGCCATGCTGCTCGCGCACTCCGCCTCGCTCGGCAGCAGGGACAAGGGCGGCAGCTTCCCCGAGAGGATCTGCTGGCCCAGCTCATGCACCACCTGGCCGCACAGGCTGCGGCGGGCCAGCACGCGGGCGCACGATCCGCCGCGCTCCTGAAGCTCGATCCGCCCGCCCATGCTGCTCCCGTGATGCCGCCGCGAGGTGCCTGCTCGGGCGGCTCTCTATCACGCGGCACGCGCGCGTCGCCAGGGGTGCCGTCCCGATATGTGGCGGTCGCCGGCAGAGGCGGCCGGAATCAGAATTGACCAATAATCATATAATACGTTTAATCGAAACTGGGACGGGGCAGGGGCTCGCTTGATGCTGTACCGCTTGGGCTGCGATATCGGCGGCACCTTCACCGACTTCGCGGTCATCGACGAGGCGGGAGAGGTCCGCACCCACAAGCGCCTGACGACGCCGGGCGACCCGTCCGAGGCGATCGAGGCGGGGCTGCTGGCGCTGGAGGCCGATCTTCCGGGCTACGTCGCGACCTGCGAGATCGTCCACGGCACGACGCTCGTGGTGAACGCGATCATCGAGCGCAAGGGCGCGCGCACGGCCTTGCTGGCGACCCGCGGCACCCGCGACATCATCGAGATCGGCCGCGAGCGGCGCTTCGACCAGTACGACATCCATCTGCGCTTTCCCGAGCCGCTGATCGACCGCGCGCTCCGCCACGAGGTCGATGAGCGCGTCCATGTCGGCGGCCGCGTGCTGGAGCCGCTCGACGAGGGGCGGGCGAAGGACGCCATCCGGGCGGCGATCGGCCAGGAGGTCGAATCGATCGCGGTGTGCCTGCTGCACGCCTTCACCACGCCGGCCCATGAGCGCCGGCTGGGCGAGCTCATCGCCGAGCTGGCGCCGGGCATCCCGGTCTCGCTCTCCCATGAGGTGCTGCCGGAGGCGGGCGAGTACGAGCGCTCGACGACGACGGCGATCAACGCCTACACGCGGCCGATCGTGGAGCGCTATCTCGGCCGCCTGGAGCAACGGCTGGCGGCCTTGGGCTGCGGCGGCGAGCTGCGCATCACGCTCTCGACCGGCGGCATCACGTCGGCAGAGACGGCGCGTCTCTTTCCGGTGCGCGTCATGGAATCGGGCCCGGCGGCGGGCGCCATGGGGGCGGCATATCTCGCGACGACGGCCGGGCTCGCCCGCGTGCTCGCCTTCGACATGGGCGGCACGACCGCCAAGATGGTGCTGGTGCGCGACGGCCAGGTCGCCGTCACCAACCGCTTCGAGGTCGACCGCACCTACCGCTTCAAGCGCGGCAGCGGCATGCCCGTGCATGTGCCGATCGTCGACCTGATCGAGATCGGGGCGGGTGGCGGCAGCATCGCCAAGGTCAGCGGCCTCGGCACCGTGCAGGTCGGCCCGGAGAGTGCCTCGGCCCAGCCCGGCCCCGCCTGCTACGGCCAGGGCGGGCGCAAGCCGACGGTGACCGACGCCAACCTCGTGCTGGGCTATCTCGACGCCGACTATTTCCTCGGCGGCAGCATGCGCCTCGACGTGGCGGCCGCGCGGGACGCCCTGCGCGCAGCCATCGCCGACCCGCTGGCGCTCTCGGTGACCGAGGCGGCCTGGGGCATCTACTCCATCGTCAACGAGAACATGGCGTCCGCCGCGCGCATGTACCTGACCGAGCGCGGCGAGGCGCCGGAGAGTTGCACGCTCGTCGCCTTCGGCGGCGGCGGCCCGCTGCACGCCGGCGACCTCATGGGCCGCATGGGCATCGCCCACGCCATCGTGCCGCCGCGCGCCGGGGTTGCCTCGGCCTTCGGCATGCTCGTCGCCCCGATGTCCTACGACATCGGCCGCTCCGTCCGCATGGCTCTGGCCGAGTGGGACGCCCAGCGCATCGCCACCGTCTGCGCGGAGATGGCGGCGACGGCGCTGGAGCGCCTGCCGCGCTCGATCCAGCCGGGCGCGGTCACCTTCGTGCGCAGCCTCGACCTGCGCTATGTCGGCCAGGGCTACGAGACCAACGTCGTGCTCCCCGACGTGCCGCCCGAGAGCCTGACCGCCGCGCGCGTCGCCGAGCTCTATGCCGAGACCTACCGCGCCCTCTACGGCCGCACCTACGACGACCAGCAGATCGAGCTGACCGCGGTGCGCCTGACGGCCAGCGCCGCGCGGGAGACCAGCGTCGCCGGCCATCGCCATGCCGGCGCGGGTGCGCCCGCGCGGCGCATGCGGGCGGCCTACTGCCCGCTCGACCGCGACATGGTCGACCACGCCGTCTACCGCCGCGACGAGCTGCCCGCCGGCTTCGCCTGCGTCGGCCCGGCGATCGTCGAGGAGAATGATTCGACGACGATCGTCCGCCGCCGCATGCGGCTGGAGGTCGACGCCGCCGGCAACCTGCAGCTCTTCCTCTAGGCGCCCGGGAGGCCCATGAGATGGATACCGATCGCCCCACCGCCGGCGCCGCGCGGGTCGGCCGCATCGACCCGATCACGCTGGAGATGCTGTGGAGCCGGGTGCGCGCGATCGCCAACGAGGCGGGGGTGACGCTGGTGCGCACCTCCTTCTCGTCCTGCATCCGCGATCTCGGCGACTATGCCTGCGCCATCTTCGACGGCCGCGCGCGCATGATCATGCAGGCCGACGCCAACACGCCGGGCCTGTGCGGCTGCATGGGCAAGATGCTGCGCCACATCCTGACGCACCATCCCAAGGAGACGCTGCGCGAGGGCGATGTCCTCGTCTGCAACGACCCCTGGCAGGCGACCGGCCACCACAACGACATCACCATCTACACGCCGGTCTTCCTCGACGGCGAGATCATCGCCTACGCCGCCTCCTCCGCACACCACACCGACATCGGCGGCCGGCGCACCGACACGCGCAGCCGCGACAATTACGAGGAGGGGCTGCGCATCCCGCCGCTCAAGCTGGTGCGCGCCGGCGAGGAGAATGCCGACGTCATCGCCTTCATCCGCCACAATGTCCGCATGGCGGAATCGGTGATCGGCGACGTGCGCGCCCAGGTCGCCTCCAACCACGTCGCGGGCGAGCGGCTGAAGGCGATGTGCCGCGAGCAGAACGGCCTCAACTTCGAATGGCTGGCCGACGAGATCCTGGAGCGCAGCGACGCCGCCACGCGGGCGCGCATCCGCACCATCCCCAACGGCACCTACACCCACGAGGCCCCCATCGCGGTGGTCGACGGCGAGACCATCGTGGCCGCGATCACCGTCACCGTCAGCGACGAGGACATCGCCATCGACTATGCCGGCTCGACGAAACAGCTCGGCATCGCGCTCAACTGCACGCTCAGCTTCACCACCAGCTACACCGCCTTCGCGCTCTGCACGATCCTCAATCTCGGCTTCACCGTGAACGAGGGCGTGCTGCGCCACCTCGACGTGACCGCACCCTCGGGCTCGATCTTCAACGCCGAGTTCCCGGCCCCGGTCTTCGCCCGCTCGTCGATCGGCACCTTCCTGCCGGAGATGGTCTACACCGCCTTGAGTGCCGCCATCCCCGACCGGGTGATGGCGCCGTCGGGAGCGGCACCGCTCTGGCTGCAGTACTTCTTCGGCAAGACGGCCGACGGCAAGAATTTCGCGGCCCTCAACTCGACCAGCGGCGGCGCCGGGGCGCGGCCCGACCGCGACGGCGTCTCCTGCCTCTGCTTCCCCGTCAACCTCTCGAACAACTCGCTGGAGGCGATCGAGGGCGAGCTGCCGGTGGTCGTCGAGGCGCGCCGCCTGTGGGTCGATTCCGCCGGTCCCGGCAAGCACCGCGGCGGCCTCGGCCAGCAGTTCATCTTCCGCATCCTCCATGGCGATGTCGGGCCCATGGGCGGCGTCACCTTCGGGGCGCGCGGCGGGCGCTACTCCTTCCCGGTGCCGGGCATCCTCGGCGGCGGCGAGGCGCCGCTCGGCAACCTGCTGGTCAACGGCGCGCCGGCGCAGAACTGGGAGCGCATGGCGCTCGCCCCGGGCGACGTCGTCGAGTGTCGCATCCCCGGTGGCGGCGGCTTCGGCGACCCCCTGGAGCGCGACCCCGCCGCCGTCGCCAGCGACCTCGCCAACGGCCTGATCACGCCGGAGCATGCGGCCGCCCGCTACGGCTGGAGCCAGCCGGCGTGATCGGCGCCATGGCGGAGCCGGGCGCGCTCGAAGGCCTGCGCGTCCTCGACCTGACGCGCGTCGTCGTCGGCAACGCGCTGACCCTGGTGCTGGGCGACTTCGGCGCCGAGGTCATCAAGATCGAGAGCCTGGCCGGCGGCGATTCGCTGCGCCAGTGGCAGGTGGCCGGGGTCGCGACCCACTGGAAGGTGCTGGCGCGCAACAAGAAGAGCGTCTGCCTCGACCTGCGCCAGGCGGCGGGCCGCGAGCTGCTGCTGGGCCTGGTGCGCACCTCCCAGGTGTTCGTCGAGAACTTCCGGCCGGGCACGCTCGAGAAGATGGGGCTGGCGCCCGAGCAGCTCTTCGCCGTCAATCCCGGCCTTGTCATCGTGCGCATCTCGGCCTTCGGCCAGACCGGGCCCTATCGCGGCCGGCCCGGCTTCGGCAGCCTGGTCGAGGCGATGAGCGGCTTCGCGGCGATCAACGGCTTCGCCGACCGCGAGCCGGTGCTCCCGCCCTTGGCACTGGCCGACTGGATCGCCGGCCTCTACGGCGCGACGGCCACGATGATCGCGCTGCGGCATCACGAGGTGGCGGGCGGCAAGGGCCAGGTCATCGACCTGCCGCTGCTCGACCCGATCTTCTCGATCCTCGGGCCGCAGGCGGCCGATTTCCGCCTGACCGGCCGGGTGCGCCAGCGCTCGGGCAGCGGCGCCCAGACCGCAGCACCACGCAACGTCTATCGCACCAGCGACGACAAGTGGCTCGCCATCTCCGCCTCGACGCAGGAGATGGCGCTGCGCCTGCTGCGCGCCATCGGCCGCGACGACATGGTGACCGACCCGCGGTTTGCCACCAACACCGCGCGCGTCGCCAATGTGGTGGAGCTCGACCGCATCATCGGCGGCTTCCTCGGCGAGCGGACGCTGGCCGAGAACCTCGCCCTGCTGGAGGCGGCCGAGATCGCCGTGGCGCCGGTCTACGACATCGAGCAGATCATCGACGACCCGCATGTCCGGGCGCGCGAGATGATCGTCGAGGTGCCGGACCGCGACATGGGCTCGTTCCCCATGCACGGCGTCATCCCGCGCCTCTCCGACACGCCCGGCGCCATTCGCGCCGAGGCACCGACGCTCGGCCAGCACACCTGGGAGGTGCTGGCGGCGGGCGGGACCAGCGAGGCCGAGCTGGCGCGGCTCGCCGCAGCCGGCGTCATCAATCAGGGAGCTGTCAGCCCATGACGTCCGCGAGGCCCGCGCCGATCTGGCGCTCGATGCTGTTCGTGCCGGTGAACGTGCCGCGCTTCGTCGATTCCGGCACCCGCGCCGGGGCGGACGCGATCATCCTCGACCTGGAGGACAGCATCCCCGAGCGCGAGAAGGCGGCCGCCCGCGCGCTGATCCCGGCGGCGGCCGCCAAGGTCGCGGCCGGCGGCTCCGACGTGATCGTGCGCATCAACCGCTCGCTGCGCACGGCGATCCGCGACATCGAGACGGCGATCGGCCCTGATGTGGCGGCCCTCATGCTGCCCAAGGTCGAGAGCGGCCAGCATGTCCAGCTCCTCTCCGAGGCGATCGAGGAGGTCGAGCGCGAGCGGCGGATGGAGGTGGGGACGACGCGCATCGTGCTGCTGATCGAGACGACGACGGCCTACTTCTCCATGCGCGACATCGCGCGCGCCCATCCGCGCATCGCCGCCATGTCGCTGGGGGCGGAGGACTTCTCGCTCGCCTGCGGCATGATGCCGGAGCCGGACGGGCTCTACGTGCCGCGCGTCCATTCGATGATCGCCGCGCGCGAGGCCGGGATCATTCCCCTGGGCGTGCTCGGGACCCATGCCGACATCCGCGATGTCGAGGGCTTCCGCGCGATGATCCGGCGCTCCAAGCGCATCGGCTTCGAGGGTGGCATGTGCATCCATCCGGGCCAGATCGCCGTGCTGAACGAGGAGTACCGCCCGGCCGCCGACGACGTCGCCAAGGCCGAGCGCGTCGTCGCCGCGGGGCTGGAGGCCGAGCGTGCCGGCCGCGGCTCGGTCTCGGTCGACGGGCGCATGGTCGACGTGCCGATCATCGAGCGCGCCAAGGCGCTGATCGCCCGCGACGCGGCGATCCGCCGTCAGGAACAGCGACGGGCGGGAAATGGCTGAGGCTGCCAATGGCTGACGGGGCCGGCCCCGCGCTCGCCATCGAGGCGCTGGTCAAGACCTACGGCGCGGGCGTCACCGTCGGGCCGATCTCGCTCGAGGTGAAGGAGGGCGAGTTCTTCTCGCTGCTGGGGCCGAGCGGCTGCGGCAAGACCACGACCTTGCGCTGCGTCGCCGGCTTCGAGACCCTGACCAGCGGCCGCATCCTGGTGGCCGGCAAGCGCATCGACGACCGCCCGGCCCATCGCCGCGGCATCGGGCTGGTCTTCCAGGACTACGCGCTCTTCCCGCACCTGACGATCTTCGAGAACATCGCCTTCGGCCTGCGCCTGCGCAAGCTGCCCAAGCGCGAGATCGAGGAGCGGGTCGAGCGCGTGCTGGAGGTCGTCAGCCTGACGCCGGCCGCCCAGCGCTACCCCGCACAGATCTCGGGCGGCCAGCAGCAGCGCACCGCGATCGCCCGCTCGCTCGTGCTGGAGCCCTCGCTGATCCTGCTCGACGAGCCGCTCTCCAACCTCGACCTCAAGCTGCGCCACCAGATGCGCCAGGAGCTGCGCCGCCTGCAGCGCCAGTTCGGCAAGACCTCGGTCTACGTCACCCACGACCAGACCGAGGCGATGGCGCTCTCCGACCGGCTGGCGGTGCTGGCCGACGGCAAGGTCGAGCAGGTCGGCACGCCGGCCGAGATCTATGGCGCACCCCGGAGCCGCTTCGTCGCCGACTTCGTCGGCGCGTCGAACATCGTCGCCGGCCGCGTCGCGCGGACGGGCGAGGGCGGCTCGACCATCCAGCTCGATGGCGGCCGCACCCTGCAGGCGCGCGCGACCGATGCGGCACCGGGTGCCGCCGTCTCGATCATGGTCCGCCCGGAGCGCATCCGCCTGCTGGCGCCAGGCGGGGAAGCGGTGGCGGAGAACACGCTCGCCGCGACGATCGCCGACACGACCTTCCTCGGCGAGGACCTGCATCTGCGGCTGGCGGCCGGCGACGGCCTTGTGCTGCTGACCTCGATCAAGAACATCCCGCGCTACACCGACCTGCTGGCGGCGGGCCGGGTCGACATCGCCATCGACCCGCAGGACGTCCACGTGCTGACGGGCTGACGGGCCGTGCCGAAGACTCTCACGGGACGCTGGTGGCTCGCCTTCGTGCTGCCCTACACGCTCTTCCTCGCCGTCTTCCTGGCCGTGCCCTTGGCCGACATCCTCGTGCTCAGCGTCTACCGCTACTCATCCTCGGCGATCGCCATCCCGGACTTCACGCTGCGCAACTTCGAGCGGCTGACCAACGCCTATTTCGGCGGGCTGCTGCTGAAGACGATCAAGCTCGCCATGCTGGCGACAGCAGTCTGCGCCGTGCTGGGCTATCCCGTCGCCTACTATCTCGCGCGCTCGTCACGCCGGGTGATGGCGCTGGGGCTCTTCCTGCTGGTCGTGCCGATCATGATCAGCACGGTCGTGCGCGTCTTCGGCTGGGTCGTCATCCTCGGCAAGAACGGGACCCTGTCGCAGCTCCTGCAGGCCGTCGGCTTCGCGGCCGGGGTCGACATCCTCTACACCGAGACCGCCGTCATGGTCGGGCTGGTGCAGCTCTTCCTGCCCTTCATGGTCCTCCCGGTCATGGCCTCGATCGAGCGCATCCCGAGGCGGCTGGAGGAGGCGGCGCGCAATCTCGGCGCCAATGGCTGGCAGGTGTTCCGGCGCACCATCTTCCCCATGGCGCTGCCGGGCTTCACGTCCGGCTGCATCCTCGTCTTCAGCCTGACGATCAGCGCCTATGTCACACCCTCGCTGATGGGCGGCACGGCGGGGCGGATGATCGGGCTCGAGATCTACGACCAGGTGCTGGTCTCCTACAACTGGCCGCAGGCCTCCGCGATCGCCATCGTCCTCATCCTCCTGACCGTGCTCGTCATCTTCGCGGGCCTGCTGGCGACCATGCGGCGGCGCGGGGCGGCCCTCAGATGACGCTGAAGACGCATCTGCTGCTGCTGCCGGTCGTGCTGCTGGTCTATCTCGGCCTGCTGGCGCCGCTCATCGTGGTGATCGGCGTCTCGTTCAACGCCGGCAGCGGGCTGACCTTCCCGCCCGCCGGCCTGTCGCTGCGCTGGTACGCGGCGTTCGCGGCGAATGACGGGTTCGTGCGCGCCTTCTTCGCGGTCAGCCTGCCGGTGGCGCTCTTGACCGCCATCGCCGCGACGGCGATCGGCCTCTTGGCCGCGATCGGCATCGTGCGCTTCCGCTTCCCGGGCCAGAAGGCGCTGGAGACCTTCTTCCTGACGCCGGTCTTCATCCCGCACATCCTCCTGGGGATGGCGCTCTACCTCTACTATGCGCGTCTAGGATTCAAGGCGTCGGTCCTGAGCCTGGCGCTGGGGCACCTGGTGATCTGCGCGCCCTACGTGGTGCGCACCATCGCGGCCAGCCTCGCCGGCATCAATCCCAGGCTGGAGGAGGCGGCGCGCAGCCTCGGCGCCGGGCCGGTGCAGGCCTTCGTCAAGGTCGTCATGCCCTTGCTCTTCTCCAGCATGATGTCGGGGATGACCTTCGCCTTCATCATCTCCTTCAGCGACATCAACCTCTCGATGTTCCTGTCGGGACCGGGTGTCTCGACCTTGCCGCTGCAGATCCTGGCCCAGCTCCAGTGGGGCGGCGACCCGACGATCGCGGCGGCCTCGGCCCTGCAGATCCTGGTCGTCGGCGGGCTGCTGGCGATGGTGCAGCGGCTGTTCGGCCTCAAGACCAGCGTGTGATCCGAACGCAACCTGAAACGAGGAGGGCAGGCGATGACGTCGCGCATGACCAGGCGGGAGTTCGTGGGCACCTTCGGCGCCACCGTGGCCGCCGCACTCGCCGTCGAGATGGGCGGGGCGGCACCGGCATTTGCCGAGGACCGCATGACCGTGTCGCTGACCGGCGGCGTCTTCGGCCAGACGCTGCGCCGCTTCTTCGTGCAGGAGCCGGGGCTGGAGAAGGAGATCGGCTCGTCCGTCGCCTTCGACGACAGCGCCATCCAGGGCGTGCGCGCCGCCAAGACCATCGCCAAGTGCGGCAACCCCGACTTCACCTGCGTGCAGCTCCAGAACGTCGAGGCCGTCCAGCTCGCCGAGGGCGGCTGCATCCAGGGCTATGACCTGGGCGTCGTCACCAACTACGGCGACCTCTTCCCGATCACCAGGGAGCCGCCGCGCCCGGGCATGGAGGCGTTCTTCGGCGGCGCCCTCATGTTCATCGCGGGCGCGGTGTGGAACACCAAGCACGCGACGAAGCCCGAGAAGTGGCACGACCTGCTGGCGTCCAAGTACAAGGGCAAGGTCGGCATCCCGTCGGCCGCGTGGTTCGGCCAGAGCTGGCTCAATGCCGTCAACATCGCGCTGGGGGGCAACGAGGCCAGCTACGAGCCGGCCTTCGCCTTCCTCACCGAGCTGAAGAAGAACAACCCCGTAATCATGGCCAGCCCCGACCTGGCGGTGCGCGCCTTCGAGCGCGAGGAGATCGTGATCGCGCCCTTCTGGAACGGCCGCTGCTTCAAGATGCAGGAGACGGGCGTGCCGGTGCAGATCGCCTACCTGCCGGGCACGCTGCAGGTGGCGGACGGCTTCGTCATCGCCAAGGGCACGAAGTTCACGGCCGGTGCCAACCGCCTCGTCAACAACTCCTTCGACCCGGCACTCCAGCTC
Organism: Alphaproteobacteria bacterium; assembly: GCA_050187535.1. GTDB lineage: Bacteria > Pseudomonadota > Alphaproteobacteria > ATCC43930 > Allostellaceae > Allostella. The sequence goes on from JBFWXJ010000009.1 coordinate 22,463, forward strand.
AAGGTCTCGCGCGCGCTCGGCTACCCGCCGTCCAATGCCAAGGCCGTGCTGCCCGCCGACATCGCCCATTACGCGGTGCCGACCGAGGCGATGGCCAACCTCGTGCGCCTCGACAGCGCCATGGTCAGCCGCCACCGCGACGCCTTCGCCGACCGCTGGAACCGCATCCTGTTCGGGTAGCGCCGACAAGCCTGCTGCATGGCGATCGCGGATGGTATCTACTCTCCGCAATTGCCATCGGCGGGTGCATCGGGGACATGAGCGACCAGCCGCCGCGCGGGTTACTGGTGCAGGCCGAGGCGGGCGACGCGGAGGCGCAGAACGAGATCGGCCGGTTCCACGCGGCGCGCATGCCCGATGCGGGCGCGGCGGCCGCGGCGGCGCACTGGTTCGGCCGGGCGGCGGAGCAGGGCCTGCTGAAGGCGCTGCACAATCTGGGCGTTCTGGCCTTGCGCGAAGGGCACGCCGACCTTGCGGAACGCGTCTTCCAGACGGCGTCCGACCGGGGCTGGACCAACTCGACCGTGGCGCTCGGCTCGCTCAGGGAAGAGGCGGGCGCGCGCGAGGAGGCGCGCGATCTCTACGAGAGTGCTGCGAAGCAGGGAAATGCCGACGGCCAGGACAGGCTGGCCGGCATGGCCTTGCGGCTCGACACCGATCACGGCTTCCGCGTCGCGCGCTACTGGTCGGAGCTGTCGGCCGCGCAAGGCAGCGCCGCCGGCCTCATGTGCCTCGCCACCATCTACCACGAGGGCCTGGCGGTTGAGCGCGACGGGCCGCGCGCCCACGCCTACTACCTCGCGGCGGCGCGCAAGGGCCATCGCGGCGCGCAGCTCATGACCGGCGTCGCCTTCGAGACCGGCGCCAACGTCGCTCGCGACCTCGTCGAATCCACGTACTGGCTGAAGCGCGCCGCCGCGCAAGGCGACGGGATCGCGGTGACCTACCTGAAGCGGGTCGAAGGGCGGCTGTCGGGCGAGCAGGCCCGGACCGTCGCCGCCCGGCTGGCCGACGACGGGGTGGAATCTTAGCTGCCACCTCCCGCCGCATCCGCTGATATGACCGACCAGCCGCCGCGGAAGCTGCTGGAGCGGGCCGAGGCCGGTGACGCGGAGGCGAAGATCGAGCTCGGCCGGTTCTTCGCGGACCGTATCCTGGACCTGGACACGACCATGGGGGCGTTCCACTGGTTTGGTCTCGCGGCGGCAGGGGGCCTCCCGCAGGGGCACCATAGCACCGGCGTACTGTGCTGCCGGGCCGGCGACCACTTCCGCATCGCGCGCCGCCGGCCAGGGCGAGGCGAGGGCGGAGAGCCAGCTCGAGCAGGCGGACGCGCGGCTGTCGGCGGAGCAGCTTCGGATCGTCGCGGCGCGGCTGGCCGCGGACGGGGTGGAGTATCAGCCCGGGCATACCCCCCGCCACTCGGCGAGGCGCCGCTCCAGGTGATGGATGTCGGCGCCGCCGGCGCAAAAGGCGGGGTCGGCGGTGATGCGGGCCAGCAGCGGGAGATTGGTGGCGATGCCGTCGACGCGCGTCTCGGCGAGTGCCGCGGCGAGGCGGGCGATGGCGTCGGCGCGGTCGGTGCCGTGGGCGATGATCTTGGCGACCAGCGCGTCGTAGTGGACGGGGATCGTGGTGCCGGGCCCGGCCGCGGTGTCGATGCGGATGCCGGGGCCGCCCGCCATGGCGAAGCTGGCGATGCGGCCGGGGGCGGGGGCGCCGGTCCAGGGCGCCTCGGCGTTGAGGCGGGCCTCGACGGCGTGGCCGGTGAGGCGGATGTCGTCCTGGCGATGCTCCAGGACCTCGCCCATGGCGACCAGGATCTGGGCACGCACGAGGTCGATGCCGGTCACCATCTCGGTCACGGGGTGCTCGACCTGGACGCGGGTGTTCATCTCGATGAAGGCGAAGGCCTCGTCCTGGTAGAGGAACTCGAAGGTGCCGAGGCTGCGGTAGCCGAGGCGCCGGCAGGCGGCGACGCAGCGCCGGCCGAGCTCGGCCACCAGGGCGCGCGGCACATGCGGGGCCGGCGCCTCCTCGACGACCTTCTGGTGGCGGCGCTGCAGCGAGCAGTCGCGCTCGCCGAGATGGATGGCATTGCCATGGCCGTCGCACAGCACCTGGATCTCGATGTGGCGCGGCCGGTCGAGGAACTTCTCGAGATAGACCGCCTCGCTGCCGAAGGCGGCCGCGGCCTCGGCGCGGGTCAGCGCGATCGCCGCCTCCAGCGCCGCCGCGTCGTCGACCCGGCGCATGCCGCGCCCGCCGCCGCCGGCCGCCGCCTTGACGAGCACGGGATAGCCGATGCTGCCGGCACGCGCGGCGGCCTCCGCCATGTCGCGGCCCAGCAGCTCGGCGCCGCCGGGGACGCAGGGCACGCCCGCCTCTTCCATCGCCCGCTTGGCCGCGACCTTGTCGCCCATGACGGCGATCGTCTCCGGCGCGGGGCCGATGAAGACGAGGCCGGCCGCCTCGACGGCGCGGGCGAAACCGGCATTCTCCGAGAGGAAGCCGTAGCCTGGATGGACCGCGTCCGCCCCCGTCGCGCGCGCCGCCAGGACGAGCGCGGCCGGGTCGAGGTAGCTGGCGCGTGGATGGGCCGGGCCGATGCAGATCGCGCGGTCGGCGGCCGCGACATGCTGGGCGTCGCGGTCGGCCGCAGAATAGGCGGCGACCGTCGAGAGGCCGAGCAGGCGGCAGGCGCGCTGGATGCGCAGCGCGATCTCGCCGCGGTTGGCGATGAGGACGGTGCGGAACATGCTCGCCGTCAGCGTCGGGCCTCAGGCGTCGGACGGCAGGCGGCTCATCGGCACGATGCTGCCGCCCGCGGCCTCGACGGCGCGGCGGATGCGGGTCGCGATCGCTGCCGCGTCCGCGGTGTCGCTGTGGATCATCACGGTGCGCGCCGGCATCGCCACGGCGCTGCCGTCGGCCGCCGCCACGGTGCCGCCATCAAGGAGGCGCAGTACCCGGGCGGCGACCGCCGCGGGATCGCGGATGACGGCACCCGGCTCGGCGCGCGACACCAGGCGGCCGTCCGGGCGGTAGGCGCGGTCGGCCGCGAAGATGCCGACCGTGCGCATGCCGCGGGCGCGCGCCGCCCGCATCGTCATCGTGCCGGGCGAGGTCGAGATGACAAGATCGCGATCGAAGGCGGCGACGGCGCCGACCAGCACGCGCGCCAGCCCCTCGTCCTCGGCCGCCATGTCGCCGAGCGCGCCGTGGAAGCTCAGATGCGTCACCCGGTGCCCGGCGACGGCGGCGATCGCGGCGAGCGCGCCGAGCTGGTAGACGACGTGGTTGGCAAAAGCGGGCCCGTCGATCGCCATGCGCCGCCGTCCGAAGCCGATCAGGTCGGGGAAGCCTACATGAGCGCCGACCTCGCAGCCCGCCGCCTGCGCATGGGCGACGGTGGCGGCCATGATCTCCGCGTCGCCGGCATGGAAGCCGCAGGCGACGTTGACGGAGGAGAGGGTGCGGACCAGTGCGGCGTCGTCGCCGAGCCGCCACGGCCCGAAGCCCTCGCCCGCATCGGCGTTGAGGTCGATCAGCATCTCAGTCGTCCCCGCTCTCGGGCGCCATCGTGAACACCGGGTCGCCATGGCCGACCAGCGCGCCCTCGGCGACGAGTGCCGTGCCGAGGCTACCGGCGACCGGTGCGCGGACCGGGCGGTAGAGGTCGCCGACGCGCAGCAGCGCCACGACGTCGCCCGCTGCGACAGGGGCGCCGGGGGTGGCGAGTGGCCGCTCCGTCCCGGGTGCGCATGATGTGAACAGGCCGAACGCGGTCGCGGTGACGACGGCCGGCTCCGACACTGCCGCGGCCTCGCCCGCGAAGGCGGCCGCGAGCGTGAGGCCGGGCAGCGTCACCTCCAGCCGCGCGACGCCACGGGCGCGGGCGGCGGCCAGGATGCGGCTGATGTCGTCTTCGGGGATCATGCGGCGATCAGCGGCGCCAGTGCCGCGCGGATCGTGGCGACATAGGCGGCGTTGCGGCGGCGGGCGGCGACGGCCGCCTCATGATCGACGCTGAGGAAGCGCAGGCGGGCTCCGGGTGGGGCCTGGGCGAGGCGCCAGAGATCGGCCTCCGCCACGACGCCGATGCGCGGATAGCCGCCGGCGGAGTTGGCGTCGCGGAGCTGGATCAGCGGCGCGCCCGAGGGCGGCACCTGGACGACGCCGGGGATGATGGCACCCGACCGCAGCTCGCGCGGTTCGGTGCGGACCAGCGTGGTGCCGCCCGCCAGCCGGGCGCCCATGCGGTCGCTCATGGCGGTCACCGTCCAGGGCTCGCCCCAGAAGGCGGCGCGCGAGGCGGCATCGAAGGCGTCGTGATCGGGCCCGGCCAGCAGGCGTAGCGTGATGGTGTCGGGGTCGGTAGCGGCATCCAGCGCCAGCGCGGTGGTCGGCGGTTCGACGCCGAAGCCGTCCTGCGCCAAGCCGTCATGGAACGGCGCGGCGGCACCCGTCGCAAGTTCGTCGCCGGCCTGCAGCCCGCGGCCTTCGTGACCGCCGAAGCCGCTGCGCAGGTCGGTCGAGCGCGAGCCCATGACCGGCGGCACGGCGATGCCGCCGGCGACCGCGACATAGGCCCTGGCGCCGTTTCGCGGCCGCTGCACCAGCAGCTCGGCGCCGGCCGGCAGGCGCATCGCCCACCAGGCGGGGACGGCCGCGCCGGCCCAGCGCAGCGGGACGTCGGCGCCGGTGACGGCGAGGAGATGGTCCGCGGTCGCGTGCAGGCGCAGGGGGAAGGTCTGCACCTCGATCGCGGCGGCATCCTCGGGGTTGCCGACCATGAGGTTGCCGACACGCAGCGCCAGCCCGTCCATCGCCCCGCCCTGGCAGAGGCCGATGTCGCGCCAGCCCGGTCGGCCCAGGTCCTGGACCGTGTTGAGCGGCGGCGTGGCGAGGATGCGGATCATGGCAGCACGTCCTCGACCAGGAAGCGGATGCGGTCGCCGACCGCGACGGTCAGCGGCGGCGTCGCCGCGGGGTCGAAGGGATGGACGAAGCGGGTGGTGTGGCCGAGCGCGTACCAGCCGCTCGGTCCGGGCGTCATGCCAATCGTCGCCTGGACGCCGCCGATGCTGATGGTGCCCGGCTCCTTCAGCATGATCGGCACCGCCTTGCGCGGCATCACCAGCGCCGGCGGCACGCCGAAGAGATAGCCGTAGCCGGGGGTGACCGAGGGCGCGAATACGACATAGTCGACCGCCGCATGCATCGCCGCGGCGGCGGCCGGCGTGATGCCGGCATGGGCCGCGACGACGGCGAGGTCGGGCCCGCGCGCGCCGCCATAGACGACCGGGAACTCCCAGATGCGGCCCTCCAGCGGGGCCGGCCGCAGCGTGGGCCAGAGTTCGTCGATAGTGGCGCCGAGCCGCTCGGGCTCCCAGCGCTCGGGATCGTAGACGACCAGCAGGTTGGCCATGCCGAGGCCGGTCTCGACGATCCCCGGCATGTCACGCAAGGCGGCAGCCAGCGCCCAGATGCGCTGTTGCGTCGCCAGCTCGAGGGCGCTCGTCACCTCGACCGCCAGAGCGCCCTCGCCGAAGGGGAGGATGGCGGGAGGCTCAGGAAAGCTCGACGAGGACGTCATCGAAGGCCACGGCCTGGGCCGGCACCACGCGGACGGCGCGCACGGTCCCCGCGCACGGCGCCGCGACCGGGACGAAGGTCTTCATCACCTCGATCAGGCACAGCGTGTCGCCGGCCGCGACCGCGTCGCCCGGCCGGACGAAGGGTGGGGCCCCCGGGGCCGGCTGCAGATGGACGATGCCGTCGGTCGTCGCCCGCACCGCGTTGCCATCCGCCGGCGGCGTCGGTGCCGCGACCGGGCGTGGCGCTGCAGGACGGGCCGGGGTGGGCGCCGCGCCGCCCGGCATCTCGATCCGCACCCGCGCGTCGCCGACCGTCACCTCGAGCATGGCGACGCCGGAGCGCGACGCGATCTCGATCAGCCGGCAGACGTCGTCGACGTTCATGGCTCAGCGCAAGGCGTTGCAGAACTCGACGATGCGCGCGCAGCCCTCGGCGACCGCTGCGGTATCGGCGGCGTAGGACAGTCGGAAATACCCTGGCATGCCGTAGGCGCCGCCATGGACGGTCGCCACATGCTTCTCCTGCAGCAGCGCCATGACGAAGTCGCGGTCGTCGCCGATCCGGGTGCCGGCCGGCGTCGTACGGCCGACATGCCCGGCCATCGCGGGGAAGACGTAGAAGGCGCCTTCCGGGCGGTGGCAGGCGAGGCCCTTCGCTTGGCCCAGCATCGACAGCACGAGGTCGCGGCGCTCCTGGTACTGGCGGCGATGCTCGGCCACCAGGTCCTGCGGGCCGTCGAGTGCCGCGGCGGCGGCGGCCTGGGCGACGGTGCAGATGCCGCTCGTCGTCTGGCCCTGCACGTTCAGCATGGCGGCGACGAGGGGCCTCGGCCCGCCGCAGAAGCCGACCCGCCAGCCGGTCATGGCATAGGTCTTGGAGACGCCGTTGACCGTCAGCACCCGCTCGCGCAGGTCGGGCGCCACCTGGGCCAGCGTAGAGAACGGCACGTCGTCGTAGAGCAGGTGCTCGTACATGTCGTCGGTCAGCACCAAGACGTGGAGATGGCGGCGCAGCACCTCGGCGATCGCCTCCAGCTCGGCGCGCGTGCAGGCGGCCCCCGTCGGGTTGTTCGGGAAGTTGAGCACAAGCCAGCGGGTGCGGGGGCCGATGGCGGCCGCGATGGCCTCCGCGTCCGGCTTGAAGCGGTCAGCGGCGCGGCACTCGACGGAGACCGGCACGCCGCCCGCGAAGCGCACCATGTTGGCGTAGCTGATCCAGTAGGGGGCCGGGACGATGACCTCGTCGCCCGGGTCGAGTGTGGCCATGAAGGCGTCGAAGACGATCTGCGTGCCGCCATTGGCGACCATGATCTCGTCGGCCGCGTAGTCGAGCCCGTTGTCGCGGCGGAACTTGCGGGCGATCGCGTCTTTGAGGGCCGGCGCGCCCGGCTGCGGCGGGTACTTCGTCTCGCCGCGCAGCGCCGCCTCGTGGGCGGCCTGGATGGCGTGGGCGGGGGTGGCAAAGCCGGGCTCGCCCATCGACAGGGGGATGACGTCGGCACCGGTCCGCGCGATCTCGCGCGCGGCCGCGGTCATCGCGGCCGAGGCCGAGACGGGCACCTCGGCCAGCCGCGCCGCCGCCCCGAACGCGCTCACGCGGGCGCCTTGGCGTTGAAGCCGGCGACGCCGGACTGGATCGCGGTCGCCAGCTCCTTGCGCTGGCGGATCTCGTAGGCGCGCTCGAAGGCGGCGCGTAGCTCCGGGAAGCGCAGGTCGCGCAGCCACGCCTTGGTCTCGGCATAGGCGAGCGGGCTCTTGGTCGCCAGACGCTGCGCCACCTCCAGGCTGCGCGGCATGACATCTTTGGGCGCCACCAGCTCATCGATGAGGCCGAGTGCGAGCGACTCCGCGGCCGGGATCATGCGGCCGGAGACGGAGATCTCGCGCGTGCGGTTGAGGCCGACCGCCCAGTTGAGGATGGTGGCACCGGAGATCGTGGGGATGCCGGAGTTGATCTCCGCCAGCCCCATCTGCACGCCGGCATGGCCGACCCGGTGGTCCATCATCAGCACGACCTGGAAGGCCGAGCCGACCGCCAGCCCGTTGAGCGCCGCGACCAGCGGCTTGCGGAAGGAGAGCACGCCCTCGTAGAGGCCGAGGAAGCGGTTCATGCGCTCGCGCGAATCGCCGGGCACGCCGATGCCGGACTCGCGCAGGTCGGCGCCCGCGCAGAAGGCCTTGTCGCCCGCACCCGTGACCACGACCGCCTTCACCCGCGCGTCGGTATCCGCCTCGGCCAGCGCGACGCGGAACGCCTCACGCGCCGGGGTGTCCCAGGCGTTCAGCTTGCGCGGGCGGTTGAGCGTGATGACCGCGACGTCGCCGCGCATCTCTTGCTCGATCATGGGGCAGGCTTTCTTATAATTGAATTGCGATTGCCATTATGATAGTAGGCGGAAAAATGGATATTGGGCAATTGGAAATGGCGGAAGAGGCGCAGGCTGTGGCGTTTGGGGTGGAGCCGGACGAACGGCTCTTCGTCGAATCCGTCGCCAAGGCGATGCGGGTGCTCGACGTCTTCCGCTGCGACCGCCCCTTGTCGGTCGCCGAGGTGGCGCGGGCGACCGGCATCGGCCGCAGCGCCGCCCAGCGCTTCATCCACACCTGGGCGGTGATGAACTACATCCGCCGGGCCGAGGGCGGTAAGGGCTATGTCCTGACGCCGCGCGTGCTCGACACCGCGCACCAGTATTACCGCTCGCACTACGTGCTGGAGCGCGCCCATCCCTACCTCGTCGAGGCCGGGCGCCGCGCCCAGGAGCGGGTCGGCTTCGGCGAGATCGACCAGACCGACTACGTGCTCCTGTTCCAGACGCCGAGCCCGCGCTCGTCCGACCCGCGCAACATCGTCGCCACCCGCTATCCCGCCTATCTCTCGACCTCGGGCCTGGCGATCATGGCCTTCCTGCCCGATGCCGAGGTCGAGGCGATCCTGGCGCGCACCGACCTCAAGCCGGTGACCAGCCACACGGTGACCGACCCCGCCGCCATCCGCGCGCTGCTGGCCGAGGTCCGCGCGCGCGGCTACTGCATCAGCGAGCAGCTCTCCGACTATGGCCGCATCGCCGTCTCGGCGCCGGTCTTCGAAGGCAGCCACGTCATCGGCGCCGTCAACATCTCGACCCTGCTGGTGCGACACTCGCGCGCCAGCGTCGAGGCGGAGCTGATGCCGATCGCCTTCGAGACGGCGCAGACCATCTCCTCGCTCTTCCGCAAGTAGAGCTCACGGGCGCCCGGTGATGGCGCCGGCCAGCCGGGCGGCGAGCGCGGTGCGCGGCGACCGGCGTGCCCGCTCGACCGCGTCGGCGGTGCGGTAGAGGCCGTAGGCGGCATAAGTGCCGAGCCAGCGCCAGGGCTCGGGCTCCCAGTCGGGCGAGCGGCGGTTGGTCCAGGGCAGCTGCGTCCAGGGCGTGTCGCGGCCGGCGACGAGGTCGGCCATCGTCCGCCCCGCGACATAGGAAGCGGCGACGCCCTGGCCGGCGTAGCCGCCGGCATGGCCGAGGCCGGTCGCGGGGTCGAAGGCGACGGCGGGCGACCAGTCGCGCGTCGCCCCGAAGACGCCGCACCAAGCATGCGCGAGGACGGGATCGATCGCCGGGAAGAGCCTCTTCAGGCGCCGGCGCTGCTGGCTGATGGTGAACGCGTCGAGGCGGCCGTCGGTGTCGAGGCCCGAGCCGAAGCGGTAGGGGATGCCGCGGCCGGCCAGCATGATCCGCCCGTCCGCCGTGCGCGTCGCGAAGAAGGAGGCGTGCTCGGCGCCGTAGATTCCTTCGGCCCCCGCCCAGCCGATCGCCCGCCATGCTGCGTCCGGCAGCGCCTCGGTCATCACCACCGAGGAGCGCAAGGGCACGATGGTGCGCGCGAGGCCGGGCAGGCGGACGCTGTAGGCCTCGGTCGCGCGGATGATGCGGGGCGCCCTGATGGTGCCGCCCGCTGTGGCGACGGCGCCGGGTGCCATCGCCAAGGCGCGGGTGCCCTCGAAGATGCGGGTGCCTTGCGCCTCGACGAGGCGGGCGATGCCATGCACCAGCTTCGCCGGCTGCAGGCGCACGGCGTGCGGGCTCGCGAGGCCGCCGATGGCGCCCGCGACCCTGACCCGTGCCGCCACTTCCCCGGCGTCGAGGAGGCGGAGATCGTCCTCGCCCATGCCCCAGCTCGCCCGGTCCGCGACGGTGCGCCTGATGCGCTCCATGCCGGCCGGCGTGCGCGCGACCTGGAGATAGCCGCCAGGGGCCGCCTCGATGTCGATGCCGTGCGCTTCCATCAGCGCTGGGATCTCCGAGACCGCGTCGATGCAGGCGCGGCGCAGCGCGACCGGCCCCGCAGCGCCCGCCGGCCCGTCTGCCAGCCGCCGCCGGTCGCCGACCGGCTTGCCCGAGAGCCAGCCGAGATTGCGCCCCGACGCGCCGAAGCCGACGCGCTCGGCCTCGATCACCGCGACAGCGAGGCCGGGCACGGTGCGCGCCAGCCACCACGCCGTCCACAGCCCGGTGAAGCCGGCGCCGACGATGCAGATGTCGACCTGCAGATCGCTCGCCAGCGCCGGCCGCGTCGCCGCATCGGCGCCGATCGCATGCAGGTGGAACGAGGTCCGCCCGTTCAGCATCTACCCGGGCGGCACCCGCTCAGGCCGCGGCCAGCGCGTCGAAGCGCGCCAGCAGCTCACGGCCCCGGTCCTCAATCTCGTCGGGGCGCAGCACCGGGCAGTCGTAGCCGAGATGGCGGCGCATCGCCTCGGCCTCGGCCGCGCCGAAGCGCACGGCGCCGTCGGCCATGATCTCGGCGATGCCCTCGGCCTCGGCGGCGCGGCGGACGACGGCGTCGGCCTCGTCCTGGGTGACGCCGTTCGGCAGCACGACCACGGGCCGGCCGCCTTCGAAGCGCACGTCCCAGCCGCCCTCGCGGCCCTCGGGGGCCGAGCAGTGGACGATGGCGCCGGCGTCGCGGCCGAGCAGCCGCTCGATGTTGCGCACGGTCGCGACCGCGGCCGGCACCGAGCTCTTGTGCGGGCAGTTGCGGCGCGCCGTCGCGCGGAAGCGCTCGGGATCGAGGTCGTGGGTGACGTCGCGTCCGTCATGGAGGATGCGGTAGTGCAAGGCACGCTCGCCCCAGGCGATGTCATGGTCGAGGTTGGCGAGGTGGAAGTGGTGGCCGATCAGCCGCACGGCGACCGGCTCCAGGCTGGTGCCGAGCAGCTCGGCCGCCGAGATGCGCAGCACCGAGGCGACGATCTCCGAGTTGCCCGAGCCCGTCGTCGGCGGCAGGTCCATGCGCGCGAGGATCGGGTTGACCGCATCGGGGAAGCAGACATTGACCGTGGCGGCCGGAATGCCGGCCGCCACCACGGCCTTCATCAGCCGCAGCGCGGGGGCGAGGTTGATCGGCAGCCAGGGGCCGAAGCGCGTCGCGGCGTAGATCGCCCGCCACTGCGCCAGCGGCAGGGCGGCCGCGATGGTGAACCAGGAGCGCATGGTCGTGGCATGCACCACCACCTCGGGCCGGGCCTTGGCCAGTGCATCTGCCACGCTGGCGCCGTCGGCGAGATCGAGGGCGAGCGTGCGGACGCGGAAGCGGTCGTTGCCGGCGTTCTCGGCGGCGATGCGCAGGTCCATCGCCTCGGCCGCCAGCCGCTCGGTGTTGCGCGCGACGAGAACGAGCTCGCCCACGAAGGGGCTCGCTGCCAGGCCGCGCGCGATGAGGCTGCCGACCCCGCCCGCCCCGAACAATGCGACGACGGCCATGGCTCAGCTCTTCGCGCCGATCTCGACCCAGCGCAGCCGCGCGCGGAGGATCCAGGCCAGCACCCGGTCGCTGGCGGTCCCGAGCACGCCCAGCGTGAACATGCAGGCGATGACGTAGTCGAGACGGAACTGGGTGTAGGAATCGATCAGCACGTAGCCGATGCCGGACCGCGCGCCCAGCATCTCGGCGACGACGACGCAGGTCCACGCCAGCGCCAGAGCGACGCGCAACCCGGCCGCGATGTTCGGCATGGCGGCCGGCAGGGTCACCATGAAGAGGATGCGCCGCCGGCTGGCGCCCAGCATCTGGGCCGCGCGTACCAGCCCGCCGTCGGCGTACATCGCCCCCAGCATGCTGTTGAGATAGACCGGGAAGAAGGTGGCCAGCGCCGTCAGGAAATAGGCGGGCTTGTTGCCGATGCCGAGAATGATGAGGGTGAGCGGGATCCACGCGGTGATCGAGACCGGGCGGATGGCGTTGATCGTCGGGTGCAGCGCCAGCCGCATGGTGCGGTAGAAGCCGACCCCGAGGCCGAGCACGATGCCGACGAGGGCGCCCAGGCCGTAGCCGATCATGATGCGGTGGAAGCTCGACCCGACATGGACCAGCCATTCGCCCGAATAGGGACTGGTGCCGCGATGGCCGACGAGGAAGTCGACCGCAGCATCGACCGACTTGGTGAAGGACGGGAAGAGGCCGCGCGCCAGCATCTCGTTTTGGCCGACATATTGCCAGACCGCGACGACGACCGCCGGGAAGACGAGGCCGATCGCGACTTGTTGCCAGCGCGGCAGGGCGGCCGCCCGTCGGCGCGCCCGCCCGGCCGGGGCCGGGCGGGTGCTGCGGGCGGCGGCGTCAGCGGCCGGCATCGGCCGGCGTCCGGCGATGGCGGCCTCGCCGGTCATCGCTGGCCCAGCTCCTTCGGGCTCTGGCCGGTCGCCTTGGCGAGGTAGGTGTAGTCGAGCAGCTTGACCGTGTCCGCTCCGGTGTCGGCGGGGATCGCCTTGTGATGGGCGAGGTTGCGGATGATGCGGAGCATCGCTTCCTCCTTCATCAGCCACTGGTTGGCCGGCAGCGACGCCACCGCGTCCAGCAGCAGCGGGCGGTCGCCCGACGCGCTCTTCAGATACGTATCGACCCAGAATGCGCGGTCGGAATCGAAACGGCGCCAGTTCTGCACATAGGCGTCGATGATCGCCTGGGCGGCTTTCGGCTGCTTTGCCAGGAAGTCGTTGTTGGCGATGATGACCGTGGGGATGCCGGCCTCGTGCACCAGGATCTGGTTGATCTTCGGGGCCTCGATGCCGCCCGCCTTCACCGCCTGCGTGGTGAAGGGCGCGTAGGTGACGATAGCGTCGAGGTCGCCGCGCTGGAGCGCCAGGATCTGGTCGGTCGGCGCGCTCAGCATGGTCAGCTGCGTGTCCTTGGCGATGTCCGAGCCGATCGAGGCCAGCGTCACCTGCAGCTTGAAGAACTCGTTGGAGCCGCGCACGGCCCCGATCCGCTTGCCCTTGAGATCGGCCAGCTGGGTGATGCCGGACTTGGGCGTCACCACGACGGCGGTGGTGCCGTCGCCGACACCGGCCACCATCTTCATCGGCACGTTCTTGGTCGCCGCCAGGGCCGAGGCGACGACGCCCAGCGCCGTCGGGCCGATGTCGATCTGGCCGGTCTGCACCGCCAGCATGACGTCGGCCGAGGACTTGAAGCCGCTCGGCTCGATCGTGACCTTGGTGCCGTCGACCGTCATCGTCTTCGGCAGGCCCATCCACGCGGCCCAGGTCAGCGCCTGGATCTGGGCGACCTTCACCGTGACCTCGTTCGCCTGGGCGCCGCCGCCGATGGCGACGAGCGCGCCGAGGCTCAATGCCGTGACTACCTTCTTCATGCTCTTCCCCGTTCTCCTCCCGATTGGCCGAAATCGGCGCGTGCGGCCTCGACGTGGAGGATGTCGAAGAGGTCGCGCCTGAGCGCCTGGAACTCCTGGGTCGCGGTCAGCGCGTAGCCGCGCGGCCGCGGGAAGGGGACGCGGCACTCGTGCTTCACGCGGCCGGGGGCGGCCGTCATCACCAGGATGCGGTCGCCCAGCAGCAGGGCCTCGTCCAGATCGTGGGTGATAAAGAGCACCGTCTTCTTGTCGCGCTCCCACAGCTCCAGCAGCAGCTCCTGCATGATGATCCGCGTCTGCGCATCGAGCGCGCCGAAGGGCTCGTCCATCAGGAGCGTGCCGGGGTCGTTCATGAGGGTGCGGGCCAGCCCGACGCGCTGGCGCATGCCGCCCGACAGCTCGCGCGGCAGGTGCTTCTCGTAGCCGGTGAGGCCGACCCGCGCGATCAGCTCGCGCACCCGCTCCTTCACGGCGCGGTCGATGCGCTGGCCGCGGAAGCGCGGGCCGGCGGCGACGTTCTCCTCGACCGTCATCCAGGGGAAGACGTTGGCGTCCTGGAACACGACGCCGCGGTCCGGCCCGGGCGCTTCGATCTCCTCGCCGTCGACGGTGACGCGGCCGGCGGTGGGCAGGATGAAGCCGGCCAGCGCGTTCAGCACCGTCGACTTGCCGCAGCCGCTCGGCCCCAGCAGGCATAGGAACTCCTGCTCGGCGATCTCGATATGGAGGTCGCCCACGGCCTGCTTGCCCGGCTCGCCCTTGCCGGCGCTGAACTCGACCGTGAGATCGTCGATCCGGATCTTCGACATGCCCGCCCTTGAACGCATCGCTGGCTTGACATGCAATCTATCGAATGTCAAATCCTGCGTCTATCGGCGAATATTCGATTGGATAGCAATCATCTGATCGCGCCGCGGGAACGAGCTGGGGTTCGCATGGCGGTAGTCGAGTTGGCGGATGCGGGGCTGAACCTGGCGATCGAGCGCCGGAGGGAGACGGAGCGCCGGGCGCTGCCGCCCAACCTGCCGGCGCTCTTCGCCGCGGGGGTGGCGCGCCACCGCGACGCTCCCTTCTGGCGCAGCGTCGACGGCGACGGCACGGTCCTGACCTACGGGG
>JBFWXJ010000010.1:0-32544 GCA_050187535.1 Alphaproteobacteria bacterium
AAATGGTGTCGTTGCCGTTGCCGCCGTAGCCCGCGTCGTTGCCGTCGCCGCCCGACAGCGCGTCGTTGCCGTTGCCGCCCTTCACCGTGTCGTTGCCGCCGCCGCCGTAGATCTGGTCGTCGCCGCCCTTACCGTCGATCTGGTTCGACTTGTCGTTGGCCTCGAGGTAGTCGGCACCGTCGGTCGGGAACGGCGACACGACGGGCTCGATCCAGATCGTCGTCTGGTCGGCCTCGCCGTCGTACTCGGCCACGACGACGCCCTGGAAGCCCTTGCCGCCGCTCAGCAGCAGGAGCGAGTCGCCGGTGCCGAAATCGAGCACGCCGTTCGCGACCTTGTTGCCGTCGAGGTGGCTGAAGTCCTCGTCGATGACGATCGCGTCGGCCTGGGCCGTCCTGTAGCCGCGCGTGAAGTCGAAGACCGTGTCGTGGTCGAGCTCGTGCGGATCGCTGTGGCCGTAGATCACGTCCGGGCCGGCGCCGGTCAGGATCGAGTCGATGCCGAACTCCGGGATGATGGTGTCGGCGCCGTCGCCGCCCGACAGCGAATCGTCGTCCGCGGTGTCGCCGTAGTCCCACGGGCTGTAGCCGCCGTAGAGGATGTCGTCGCCGGCATCGCCCGAGAGATCGTCGTCGCCGTTGCCGCCCAGCAGCAGGTCGTTGCCGTTGCCGCCCGACAGCGCGTCGCCGTCGTCGTCGGGATCGCCGGACGAGAAATGCTCGAACCGGACGCCGTCGCCGTTGCCGCCGAAGCGTGCGCCGTCGCCGATCAGCGTGTCGTCCTGGTCGCCGCCGTCCAGCGAATCGTCGCCGTTGCCGCCGACCATGAAGTCGGCACCCTGGCCGCCCTCCATCGTATCGTCCGCACCCGCCCCCCAGGACAGGCCGAGCAGCTCGTGATCGCCCGCCAGCTCGCCGCGCGCGAGGATACCGCTGCCCTCGATCAGCACGCCGTCGCCGAACATCGTGTCGGCGCCGGCACCGCCCCGCACGGAATCCGCCTCGCCGCCGCCGACCACGAAGTCGTTGCCGCCGCCGGCGTCGAGCGTGTCCTGCCCGCTGCCGAGCGAAAGCGCGAGGAAGCCCTGCTCCTCGCCGCCGACGCTGTCGACGTAGCGCTTGGTGAGGAGGGCATCGCCGAACAGGATGTCGCCGCCGTCGTCGCCCCCGACATAGTCGCCATAGGCGGCCTGCCCGTCCCCGAGCAGCTGGCCGCCGTAGACGAGGAACGCGTTGAGGTCGAAGGTGTCGGTGCCGACCAGCAGAGCCGCATCGTCGCCGACGAGAAGGTCGACCTCGTCGCCGCCCGACAGCGAGTCCGCGTTCGCGCTACCGACGAGCAGGTCGTCGCCCGCGTCGCCGGCGAGCGTGTCGGCGCCGGGCTCGAAGGAAAAGAAAGTGGCGAGGCGAAGCCCCGGCGCGGTGTCGTCGTCGGGCGGGGTGCTGTCGGCACCCAGCGACGGCAGGCCGAAGATGTCCGATTGGAGGTCGAACTCGCCGACCAGCGTGTCGGCACCCTCGCCGCCGGCGACGAAATCGTTGTGCCCGCCGCCTACGACGTAGTCGCCGTCTTCGCCGGCCAGGATCGAATCGTTGCCGTGGTCGTCTTCCGCGCCGCCCCAATCGAAGGAGTCGCCGAAGATCGCGTCGCCGCCGTTGCCCCCGAGGACGGTGTCGTCGTCATTGCCGGCGAACACCACGTCGCGGTCGTCCGAGCCGACGATCGAATCCTCGCCGTCGCCGCCGACGAGCCAGTCGCCGTGCGCGTCGGCGTCCTCGTCGGGTCCGCCCGCCAGCGTATCGGCACCGTCACCGCCGAAGATGCTGTCGTCGCCGGCCCCGCCATCGGCGCTGTCCGCGCCGGCGGCGCCGTAGACGATGTCGACGTCCTTGCCGCCGTCCAACGAATCGTCGCCGGCACCGCCGTCGAGCGTGTCCTCGCCATCCTCGCCGAAGAGCTGGTCGGCGGTCGGCGTGTCGGCGGAGCCGCTCTCGCCGAACAGGCTGTCGTCGCCGATGCCGCCGTAGAGCAGGTCGGAATCCCGCCCGCCCAGCAGCGTGTCGTTGCCGTTGCCGCCGTCGAGGGTGTCGTTGCCGTAGACGCCGTAGACGTAGTCGTCGCCGCTGTTGTCGGTCGCGATGGCGTTGGGGAAGGTGCCCGAGCCGTTGAAGTCGTAGAACGTCACCATCGTCGCCCCCAGAGCGGCCGTGTAGTCCGCGATTGCGCGGGCGCAGTCAATCCGGCGAGGCCAACCCGGTCAACCGCAGCACGGCAGGGCATCACTTTCTTCCGCTCCTCGGATCGCGGGCGTTGATCGGTGCGGTGTGATCGCCAACCGTGGCGCCGGCGGGGAGAATCCCACGGACGGAGACGGGCAATGGCATGGATCACCCTGGTCGTGGCCGGGCTGTTCGAGATCGGCTGGGCGGTCGGCCTCAAGTACACCGAGGGCTTCACGCGGCTGTGGCCGACGGTGGCGACCGCGACCTCGATGATCGTCAGCCTCGGCCTGCTGGGGCTGGCACTGCGCACCCTGCCGCTCGGCACCGCCTATGCGGTCTGGACGGGCGTCGGGACCGTCGGCACCGCGTTGCTGGGCATAGCCCTCTTCGGCGAATCCGCCGATGCCCTGCGGCTCGCCTGCATCGCCCTCATCGTGGCGGGCATCGTCGGGCTGAAACTCGTCACCCCCTGACCGACGCCGCCCGCCGCTCGGCGATCGCCTTCGCCAGGCGCGCGCCGATCCCTTCCACGTGCCGGCGGCACAGGCGGCCGACGGTGAGGCCGTCGCCGGCCGCGAACGCGACGAGGATGGCGCGATGCTCGGCCTGGGCCTGGCCGAGCGTCCCGGCGACCGCGGCGCTCATGCGGGCGTAGCCCTCGACCTGGTCGCGGAGCGTGAAGAGCAGGCGCAGCAGACGTCGCCGGCCGCAGGGCGCGAACAGCCGCTCGTGGAAAGCCTGGTTGCGCTCGGCGAAGGCGGCGACGTCGAGGTCGCCCGACCGGCCGATACGGTCGATGTCCGCCAGGATCGCCTCCAGCGCGGCCACGTCCTCCGGTCCGCGCCGTTCCGTCGCGAGCCGGCCGGCCCGTTCTTCGAGCATCGCGCGGATGTCGAAGAGGTCGACGATGTCCTCGGGGTCGAGGTCGGCCACGACGTAGCCGCGGCGCGGCCGCAGCACCACCAAGCCCTCGGACTCCAGCCGGGCCAGCGCCTCGCGCACCGGCAGCCGGCTGATCGCGAGCCGCTGGGCGATCTCCTCCTGGCGCAGGGCGGCGCCCGGCGCCAGCTCACCCGCCAGGATCTCCTTCCTGACATGGGCATAGGCGACGTCCGGCAGGCTGGGCACCGGTGACATGGCCGGCGGCAGGGCCTCGTGACGCAAGCTCATCCGTCCTCCCCTTGAATATTGTATCCAATCATATACGCTTCTGTCCGGAAGATGGACAGGGGATGACGATGGCGTCGAGCAGGGAAATCGGCAGGCGCGCGGGCTGGGTCCCGCGGGCGGCGGCGGCGGCGATCATGGTTGCGGCGACGACCGCAGCACCGGCCGACGCCAAGACGCTGCGCTGGGCGCACAGCAACGACGCCACGACGATGGACCCCTACGGCGCCTACATCCCGGTCAACGCGTCCCTGCTGAACAACATCTACGAGCCGCTGGTGCGCTACGACCGCGGGTACCGCTTCGAGGCCTCGCTGGCGACGGAGTGGACGCGGCTGGCGCCCGACCGCTGGCGGCTCGTCCTGCGCCGCGGCGTGACGTTCCACGACGGGAACCCGTTCGACTCCGGCGACGTCGTCGCTTCCCTCAAGCGAGCCAGCGACCCGAACTCGCCCTACCGCCCGGCGACGCAGATGATCAAAGACGTGGTGGCGATCGACGACCACACCATCGAGATCCAGCTCCAGGGGCCATACCCGACCATCCTCAACGACCTGGCCGGCGTCTACATCATGGACCGCCAGTGGATGGAGAAGAACGACACGCTCCGCGCCGTCAACCCGGCCAAGGGCGAGGAGTCGTTCGCCACGCGCAACGCCAACGGCACCGGCCCCTTCCGGCTGACGTCGCGACGACCCGACGTCGAGACGGTGCTGGAGGTCAATCCCGCGTGGTGGGACAAGGCCGAGCACAACCTCGAACGCATCGTCTACCGCCCGCTCGGCGCCGACGCGACGCGCATCGCGGCCCTGCTGTCCGGCGAGGTCCACCTCGTCACCCCGGCGCCGGTGCAGGACGTCGACCGCATCCGCCGCACCCCCGAGCTCAAGATCCTGGAGGTGGCCGACCTCAAGGTCGCGCTCTTCGGCCTCAACATCGGTGCGGCCCAGCTCAACGACAGCGACGTCAAGGACCGCAACCCGCTCGCCGATCGGCGCGTGCGGCAGGCGCTCTATCAGGCGATCGACCGCGAGGCGATCACCGGCCGCCTGCTGCGAGGCCTGACCAAGCCGACCCACGCGCTGATCGCGGCCGAGATCCAGGGCTTCGACCCGGTGCTCGACACGGCACCGGCACCGTTCGATCCTGAGGCGGCCAAGCGGCTGCTGGCGGAGGCGGGATATCCCGACGGCTTCCGCATCGGCTTCGACTGCCCGACCGAGCGCTTCGTCAACGGCGAGCAGATGTGCCAGGCGGTGGTCGCCATGTGGGCGCGCATCGGCGTCAAGGCGGCCTACCAGTCGCACCCCTACGCCCCCTACCTGAAGAAGGTCCTGAACGGGCAGAGCGACATCTACATCCTGGGATGGGCGAACACGCCGCAGCTCGACGCCTTCTCGATCCTCAACAACGTCCTGCACTCGAAGACGCCGCGCAGCGGCACCTGGAACCCCGGCAAGTACGCCAACGCCGAGGTCGATGCGCTGATCGACCGGGCCGGCAGCGAGGTCGATCCGGTGGCGCGCAAGGCGCTCATCGTCGACGCGTTCCGCAAGGTCCAGGCGGACTACGCGGCGATCCCGCTCTACCGCGAGCCGCTCCTCTACGGTGCGCGGCGCACCGTCGAGACCTGGGCCGCACCCGACAGCAAGATCCGCCTCTGGCTGACGCGGATGAATTGAGCCATGCGCTGGATCGTCGCCTGCATCAGCCACGAGACCAACAGCTTCTCGCCGGTCACGACCGGGCTGCAGAACTTCGGCATCGGCGCCGGCCCCTTCTACGGGCGCGACGCCTATGAGGGTTTCCGGCGGGCGCGCATCCCCATGGGCGCCTTCCTCGACGCGGCCGAGGCCCGCGGCATCGAGGTGGTGACGCCGATCGTCGCGCGCTGCAGCCCGAGTGGCCCGGTCGAGGACGACGCGTTCGAGGCGATCGTCACCCCGATCGTCGAGGCGGCGCGCGCCGGGGCGGATGCCCTCTTCCTCGACCTGCACGGCGCGATGATCACCCGCACCTACGACGACGGTGACGGCGAGCTGCTGCGCCGCGTGCGGGCAGCCGCCCCCGACATGCCGATCTGCCTGGCACTCGACCTGCACGCCAACATCAGCCGGGCGATGATGGACGCGGTCGACGTCGCCGTCGGCTATCGCACCTTCCCGCACATCGACATGTACGAGACCGGCGAGCGGGCGGCCGCGATCATGATCGACCGGATGGAAGGTCGCGCGGCGACACGGATCGTCTGGGGTGCCGTCCCCGTGCTGCCGCTCGGCATCCGCACCAACACGTCCGAAGAGCCGTTGCGCACGCTGGTCGCCATGGCGGCCGAGGCCGAGAAGGAAGAAGGCATCCGCGCCGTCAGCGTCTTCAGCGGCTTCTGGCTCGGCGATTCGCCAGACACTGCGCTGTCGGTCGTGGTCATGGCCGACGACGAGCGCAACGGTGCCGCGGTACGCGACCGCATCCTGCGCGCGGGATGGGAGGGCCGCGCCGGCTTCGACTTCCGCTCCGAGCCGCTGGAGAAATCCGTCGCCGAGGCGAAGGCGCTGATGGCGGGGCCGGGCACCGGGCCGGTCGTGCTGGTCGACCACGCGGATAACTGCAACTCGGGCGGCGTCTGCGATTCCATGACGGTGATCGCCGAGGCGCTGCGCCAGGGCCTGACCGGCGGCGCCGCCGCACCGCTCTGCGATCCCGAGTCCGCAGCCGCACTCGTCGCCGCCGGCGTCGGCGCCACCGTCACGCTCGATCTCGGCGAGAAGCTGCCGTCGCCCGCACTTGCCGGCGGCGGGCGGCCGCTGCGGCTGACCGGCCGCGTGGCCGCAGTGTCGGAGGGGCAGTTCACGGTGGAGGGGCCGGTCTACACCGGCACCCGCATCAATCTCGGCCCCACAGCGGCCTTCGACATCGGCCCGATGACGATCGTCGTCACCTCGCGCCGCACCGAGCCCTACGATCACGGCGTCTTCAAAGTCGCCGGCATCGATCCGACGACGAAGCGGTTCCTCGTCGTCAAGTCGAAGACGCAGTTCCGCCCGACCTACGCGCCGATCGCCCGCGGCATCGTCTATTGCGCGGGTGTAGGCGTCGCCACGTCGGACCTCTCGCTCTTCCGCTTCGAGCGGCTGCGCCGGCCGATCTGGCCGCTCGACCCCGACGCGCGCTATCCCGCGGCCTGAGAGCCGCAATACCAGGAGGAAACGATGACCGAGACCGTGCATGTCGACGAAGCGCTGATGAAGGAGATCCACGACGCGTTCAATGCGCGCGACGTGGCCCGCATCGTCGACCTCTTCGCCGAGGACGGCGTGTTCGCGACCGCCCGCGGCCCCCATTCCTATGGCGAGCGCTACGTCGGCAAGAAGGCGATCGGGGAGTTCCTGGCGGCGCGCTTCGCCAACATTCCGGACATGGCCTGGCAGCACGAGTACCGCTACTGCTGCGGCGACCGCGCCGTCTCCTACTGGACCGTCACCGGCAAGGACGCCCGCGGCGAGATGCTCGAGCTCAAGGGCTGCGACCTCTACACGTTCGAGAATCGCAAGATCAAGTACAAGGACACCTTCTGGAAGCAGCGGACCTGACCGACCCTCACTCTCCGCCCCATGGGGGCGGGGAGGGTCGGGGTGAGGTGGGGATTCTCCGGCGGACGCCCACCTCACCCTCCCCATTGCTCCGCAATGGGTCGCCTCCATCTCCCCCCATGGGCGGAGAGGGCGGTTCTCCGCTCAACGAAAGTCGATGACCAGGCGGCGGGCGTCCTTGGCCACGGTCACGGTCGCCTCGCCCCGGCGCTGGTTCACGAAGGGGCTCGCCAGCACCCAGGGCGGGTCGAGGTCGACGGGGCGGCCGTCGATCGCGGGCGGGCCCGCGCCCGTGAGCGGCAGCGCCAGCGTGCCGGACTTGCCGAGACCGCGGAACTCCACGCGTTCGGCCGTGATGCGCAGCGGCAGCGCCAGCACCGCCTCCTGGAAGCGGCGGAAGTCCGCGAACTGCGATTTCTCCGCCGCCTGGACGACGACCGGCGCATCCTCCTCGTCCGGCCGCATCCAGGACGGCTCGTCCCTGTCCCAGCGATAGCCGCCACGCGCCGGCCGGACCGCGACCCACGCGCCGCGCCCCTCGGCGAAGATCCAGCCGTCGCGCTCGACGCGGGCCAGCGGCTTGCCGAACCAGATGCGCATCGCGCCCGTCGCGACGCCGACCGGCGCGCGCGGCGCCTGGAGGATCTGCGCCGCACCGCTCTGCACGGAGAGGATGGCGTTGTAGTTGCTGCGGCTGCCCCGCGCCTCCGGGGCGGCGACGATGCGGGCGCGCGGGTCGCCCGCCAGCACGACGCCGCTCCAGCGGTTCTGCGCGGCCATCGCCGTCCACTCCTTGCCCGGCCGCCGGGCCACCATCGCCGTGCCCATGACGAAGCCCGGCGCCACATGGGCGACGCGCACGGTCCCGCCCGCATCGGGATCGACCTCGTACCAGTCGTCGGCGAAGGGCCGGCGCGCCAGGCCCGGTGCCCGCGTGCGCACCTCGTAGGTGCCGCGGCCGGCGACGTCGAGCGCCAGGTCGGCCACCACCTCGGGCGGCTGGTAGTCGCTGGTCGTCATCGCGGCCAGCCCCGGCCCCTGGACGCGCGGCGTGCGGGGCCCCAGGGCGAAATATAGCCAGGGCAGCCCGTCGAGCGGCGTCCCGTCGGCGATGATCCGGGGATAGGCGCGCGACTTGGCGCCGCCGTGGACGCCGCCCGTCTGTTCCTGCGCCCACAGGGCCCACCAGAGGTCGAGGGTCGCGCGGGCGAGCCGGCGCATCTCCGGGTCGGCGGCGAAGTCGAGGTAGTTGTGGAAGTTCGCGAGCGTGTACTGCGCATAGGTCGGCGAGAAGGATTCGATCAGCACCCCTTCGCGGCCGCGCGCCCGCATGTAGGCCTTGAGATGCGCCTCCCATGCGGCGCGCTGGTCCGCCGCGGTCGAGCCGTCGGCATGGTGGCCGCCGCCGTCCAGCACGCTGGCCGCCCAGCAGGCACCGTCGCGCTGGGCGCCGTGATTCTCCGACCCCCAGACGCGCCAGGTGTCGCCATTGCGCGCATCCGCGACGCGGCATGAGCGCGCCGACCATTCGGCGAAGAGGCCGCCGACCGCGCGCTCGACTTCAGGCGCCACCAGTCCGCGCTGCCGCGTCCCGGCCGCGCCGAACAGCGCGACGATGCGGAAGAAGAGGCCGGCCTTGACGCCGTGGAATTCCCGCTCCCAGCCGGGCCGCACGCGCGCCTGGGCGACCGCCGCGCGCAGCAGGTCGTTGGCGCGGGCGGCGCCGCCCGCCCGGTGGAAGAGTGCCAGCGCCTGGTTGAGCTGTCCCAGGATACAGGGATCCTCGACCGTGAGTTCGGCGCGGCATTCGGGCTTGGGGAAGGGCCGTTCCGCCTGGGCGGCCAGGACCTGAGCGCGACGCTCCGCGACGCCGTCGCGGATGCGCCCGATCTCGGCGTCGGTCAACGACGCCGCGGCGGCCTGCAGCGCCCACAGGAGCGCGGCCGCGGCGGCCGCGAGCCGGCGCATCAGGCGGCGGCCGGCTCGCGCAGCAGCGCCTCGTACTCGGCGGGCACGCCGCAGAAGATCACCTCGCCGGGATCGATGCGCGCGTAGCGGATGTCGGCGCCGCCGGCGATGGCGAGGTTGTACATCGGCGCCACGTAGAGCTCGGTAGGCCCGTCGGCGGCGTCGGCGGCATAGGCGTCATAGGTCTCGCGGAAGAGGCCGGCCGAGCCGAAATGGTACATGCCGGTGCAGCACAGGTCGGAGATCGGCACCTTCTCCGTCGTCTGCACGACACGGTCGGAGCCCGGCATCGGCCGGACATAGGACCAGTTGAGCCCGCTGCCGGGGAACACCTCGAGCCAGCCGTCGACCGTGCGGTCGAACGCGGGAAAGCGGAAGCCCGGGCGGAAGGTGTCGATGTTGAAGACCGTAACGGGCTCGCCCGCCGGCACCGCGGCCGCCTCCAGCCCCAGGGCCACCGTCTCGGCCTGGCCGCGGGTCGGCTCGTCCAGCGTCACGACGTCGGCCGCGCGGATGCCGAGCGCCCGGCATTCCGCGCGCACGAAGTCCGGCGTCCCGGCGACGTCGCGCACAATCAGGAGGAACGGCTCGCTCGCGAAATAGGTGCGGAACGAGCCGACCGCGTGGGCGAAGACCGAGCGGCCGCGCAGGTCGAGCATGTATTTCGGCCGGCTGTAGCCGGCGTCGGCGAAGCGCCGGCTGAGGCCGGCCATGGGAATGACGATCATGCGACGGTGTCCAGGGCGAGGAAGAGGCGCATCGCGTTGGCGAGCAGGGCCGCCTGCCGCGTCGGGTCGTCGGCGTGCAGCGGCAGCATCGAGAGGAACAGCAGCACCGCGATCGGATGGGCCGCCGCCTCGCGATGGGTGAGGCCGCCGAAGGAGCGCGCGAGGAACGCTTCCGACGCGGTGCGCTGCGCCGGCCCGACGTCGAGCTCCAGCGTCATGTCGAGCGGAGCGCGGCGGTCGAGCCGGTAGCGGCCGGCGACCACGATGTCGTAGTGGCCGACGGCGGAGTGGTAGAGCTTGGCGATGTCGTAGCGCCGGTCGCCATGGGGCGAAGTGCGGCCCGCGGCGTCCTGGCCGCGCGGATCGATGACGCGGACGAGCGCCGCGCGATGGTCGAAGAGGATGTTGCTGAAGCAGAAGTCGCCGTGGACGAGCGACAGGTGCAAGGCGTCGGGCGGCGGCACGAGCCCGGCCGCCATCTCCGCCATGGCGGCGAGCGGCGGCAGCCAGGCCCCGCCCAGGCGACACGGCCGGTCGAGGCGGATGCCGGTCGCCGCCGCGAAGCGCTCGAGGCGCGCCAGCGTCTTCTCGAGATAGAGGCCGGGCGCGGCGGCGGCGGGTGGCGCCGCATGGTCGGCGCAACCGAGCAGGAACTCGTCGCAGGCCTCCAGGATGGCGTCCCAGGCGGCGCGCGGCAGGCGGCCGAAGACGTAGAGGTCGGCCAGCGTCGGATGGTTGAGATAGTCGAGCGCGTAGGACGCCTGACCGCCCTCGCGCCGGAGCCCGAGATATGCCGGCACATGGATGCGCATGGGCGGCGGCAGCGATTCGAACCACATCGCCTCGGCCGCGATCTTCTCGGGGTCGGCGCCTGACTTGACGACGGTGCGCCGCGTCGCCACCAGCCGGTTGAAGGATCGCGCCGTCGAGACCCGGCGCCGCGAGCCGTAGTAGGTGCTGGCATGGCCGAAGTCAAACCAGTCCGCGCCCGTGAGCGCGGCGAGCGGCCGGCGCTCGGCATAGTCGGCGAGGCCGCCCAGGAAATCGCCGCCGCGCCGGGTGATGGTCTGCACCAGCAGGGTCGCATCGGCGAGCGCGAAGTAGCCGGTCAGCACCGCGCCGTTGGCGGTCGTCACCGGCTCGGCGTCGGGCAGCACGCGCACGCCGTCCGGCTCGACATGGGCATGGCCCCAGCGATAGCCGGGCGGCGCCTCGCTCTCGACCGAGATCGCGTCCTCGGCCGCCATGTCGAGGCCGCGCAGCAGCGTGTCCCCGTGCAGGATCGAGAGCGGCGCGCCGGCCGCGGCCGCGACGTTGATGACGTAGACCAGCGACTGGCCGAGCGTGAGACCGGCGGGCACGCCGACCCGCTCGATGCCGAGCTCGTCCAGCATGCGGGCGTCGGACGGGTCGGGCACGAAGCGCTCGGGCAGCGACAGCAGCACCCGGTCGGCGGCGTCGCCGATGGCGGCACGCTGGTGGACGAAGAGCCGGCGGTTGCCGAGCGGCAGGAAGGCGGGCGGCAGCGGCCCCAGCTCGGCGCTGAGTTCGGGCTCGACCGGGGCGCCCGACGCGATGAGGAAGGTACGGCTCATGCCTCGACCATCCCCTCGGCCTCGCGCGCCAGGAGCCGCAGCAGGCCAGCATGGTCGTGCGCCAGCAGCTCCGACGGGCGGACGGCGCGGTCGTCGACGTAGAAGCCCTCGGTGCCGCACCACGGCTTGCCCACATGGATCTCGTCGTAGGGCACCCCGTGCCGGTCGAGCCAGGCGATCACGCCCGGCAGCGTCAGTGCGTTGATGCGGCCGATGTTGGCGGCATGCGTGCGCATGTTGCGCGCGGTCATGACGACGATCTCGAAGCCGGCCTCGCGATAGCGGCGCAGCGCCGCGATGACCGGCAGGTTCGGCGGCTTGTCGGGATAGGCGACGCCGGCCACGTCGAGGGTGAGCGTGCCGTCGAGGTCGATGACGATGCGCCGCGCCATGTCCGCCCCCTAGGCCGCCGCCGCGGCGGCGAGCAGCGCGTCGAGGCCGGCGACCTTGCGCAGATCGTCCGGCCCGATCCGGATGTCGACGAGCGACGGGCGAGCGGGCCAATGCAGCTCGGCCACGTCGACGCCCTCGTAGAAGAGGTGTTGGAACAGCGCCTGCTCGCCCAATGCCGGCGTGGCGAGCGGCAGGCCGCCGCGCTCCATCCAGAAGTCGGGCAGGCGCCGGAACAGGCGGGCGGCGCGCGCCATGACGTCGCGGCGGGCGATCGCGAACTGGTCGTCGAAATGGCCGAGCGTGAACCCGTTGATGAAGAGCCGCGGCCGCCGCAGCACGTCGCGCAGCAGGGTCAGCGGCACCCGGTCGCGGAAGACGAGATCCGGCCGGACGCGCACGACCACGTCATAGGGACGCCCGGTCGCGGCCTCGTGCTCCTCCATGAGTGCGAAGCAACGGTCGAGCTTGTAGAACATCGGCAGCGAGCCGACGGAATAGGTGCTCCAGGCCGGCGGGAAGCGGACGTCGCCGATGCGACGTTCCTGGCGCAGCGATTCCGGCTCGGGCTCCAATACGACGGCGGTGGCGCCGGCGAGCCGGCGGATGCGTTCGACCGAAGGCCGCGGCTCGCGCTCGAGCAGGGTCTCCAGCTGGGGAAAGCGAACGGCGAGTGTGTCGTCGACGGGGATGTCGGCCTGCCGCAGCAGGGCCATCGCGGCCGCATCGAGGGCACGGGACGGGCGGGGGACACCGGCGGTGTCCCAGGCATGCACGAACACGTCGGCGCCCAGCGGCTGCGCCAGCCGGGCGCGGATGCCGGGGAGCGCCGTGGCGTAGCCGCGGAGCTGCCCCGAGATCAGCACCGCGACGCGGGGCGGGTCCAGGCGGCGAGGGTCGATGCCGGCGGTCGCCGTCGCCTCCAGGGAGGCGCGGTTGCGCAGCCGCATCTCCAGCAGCCGCTCCTCGTCGACGCCGAGCGGCCGCAGCGCGTTGAGGCGGGCGCGCAGCATCGCCGGCTCGATCCCGGGGTCGAGATGCTGGAGCAGCCAGACGAGCTCGCGCAGATGGCGCGGCTGGGACGGGTCGTGGCGCAGGCACTGCTCCAGGCACCACACGGCCGCCGCCCCGTCCCCGGCGGTGAAGCGCAGTGCCGCGATGCGGCCGAGATTGGCCGCGTCGGCCGGGCCGGCCGGCGGGAAGCGCGCGACGATCGCCATGCGGATCGCGATCTCGGTGCGGTGGCGGCGGGCGAGGAAGAGGGCGTGGGCGACGTGGTCCCAGTAGACGCGGTTGCCGGGCGCGGCGCGGACGGCGGCGGCGAAGTCGCGCGCGGCATCGACGAAGCGACGCTCGACGATGGCCTTCTTGCCGTCGCGGTAGCGCTCCGCCGCATCGCCGGCGGGGCGGCGCCCCTCATCCGGTATGCGTGGCATGGATGCGCGCGATGAACATGGACGGCATCGGTCGGGACCCCTGGCGGGGAGTATCCGGTCGTCCGTCCGCCCGCCCAACGGCGTCCCGCTTCGTTTTGACCGGCGACGGCCGCGCCCGGCCATCGACTTCCGCCAGAATGCCGCTCAGTCCGGTGGGATGGCATCCGGCGGCGTGATGCCGCGCCGGGTCCGGGAACCGTCCAGGCGCTTCATCAGAAAGTGGCGGGCGTGGGGCGTCGGGAAATCGTCGATCGTGCCGAACACCCGGAAGCCGCGCTTCTCGTAGAAGCCGCGGGCCTGCCAGCTCCAGGTGTCGAGCCAGATGCCGCGGCAGCGACGGCGGCGCGCCTCCGCCTCCGCCGCATCCATCAGGCGGGTCCCGAGGCCGCGCCGGCGGTGGCGGCCGGAGACCCAGAGCTGGTCGACGAACATCCAGCCCCAGTAGCTCTCCGCCGCCAGGCCGGCGATCTCGCGCCCCGACACCGGGTCGGCCAGGACGATCCCCAGGCGGCGCGCCTCGGAGCGGCCGACGATGCGGCGGTTGAAAACGGTGAGCCGCTCGTTGAGCCGCGCCCGCAGCTCGGGCGAGGGCTGGCGCAGGATGGTCATCACGGGTTCGCGTGCCATGGCGGACGATTGCACGCCGTGGCCGACCCGTGCGAGCTTCCGCCGCCATGCGCCGACCCAACTTCTACGCGTCCAGCGGCCTCGACCGGGTGAGCCATCTCCGGAAGGACGCCGACTGGCTGGCTGCCCGGCTGGCCGATCCCGCGTCACGCGTGCAGCCGGTCTGGCGCAGCCAGAGCTTCGTCGTCGCGGGCGAGCGCCCGGCCGCCGGCTGGCTGCCCGCCGCCGCCATGCGCCATCACGTCGAGGCCGGCGCCACCCTGGCGCTGCTCGGCCTGTTCGGCGGGGTGGCGCATTTCGCGCTCGACCTGTCCCATGTCGAGGAACCGCGCAGCGAGGCGACGATGGAAGGGGCCGGCGACTTCGTCGACCTGCGCCGGGTCGGCGCGCTGCTCGACCATTTCGAAGGCGGCATGCTGGCCTATGCGCGCGGCCTGATGTATTGGCACGCCCGGCACCGCTTCTGCGGTGTCTGCGGGGCACCGACCGTCGTCGTGGAGGCGGGTCACCAGCGGCGCTGCTCGGACCCCGCCTGCAACGCCAGCCATTTCCCGCGCACCGACCCCGCCGTCATCATGCTGGTGCATCGCGGCGACCGCTGCCTGCTCGGCCGGCAGCCGCATTTTCCGCCGGGGATGCACTCGACCTTGGCCGGCTTCGTCGAGCCCGGCGAGAGCCTGGAGGACGCGGTCGCCCGCGAGGTGCGGGAGGAGACGGGGATCGTCGTCGACGAGGTCGACTACCACTCCTCGCAGCCCTGGCCCTTCCCCGCCTCGATCATGCTGGGCTTCCACGCCCGTGCCGTGACCGACGAGCTGGAGGTCGACGGCAACGAGCTGGAGGGTGCGGCCTGGTTCGACCGCGACTGGATCCTCAACCATCAGGCCGACGACACCTTCCGCCTGCCGCG
Organism: Alphaproteobacteria bacterium; assembly: GCA_050187535.1. GTDB lineage: Bacteria > Pseudomonadota > Alphaproteobacteria > ATCC43930 > Allostellaceae > Allostella. Next base: position 14,634 of record JBFWXJ010000010.1, read on the forward strand.
GCCGGATTCGATCGCCCGGCGGCTGGTCGAGGACTGGCTGAAGGGCGAGGTTCCGGGCTGATCAGCTACTGCGCGATGGACGGAGTTTCCTCACCCTGAGCGAAGTCGAAGGGGGAGGTCGCTCCGGCCGCAGAGCCTCGTCCTTCGACAGGCTCAGGACGAGGATCCTGCAGTTGGAGAGGGTGCTTCAGTCAGTCCGAATCCGGCGCGGTGCGGTTGGCGGAGCGGTAGGGGTGGGCCGGGTAGACGCCGAGGATCTTGAGGTCGCGGGAGAAGAACTGCAGCTCCTCCAGCGCCAGGCGCAGCGGCCGCTCGTCCGGGTGGCCCTCGACGTCGGCGTAGAACTGCGTCGCCTCGAAGCGGCCCTGGAGCATGTAGCTTTCCAGCTTCGTCATGTTGACGCCGTTGGTGGCGAAGCCGCCCATCGCCTTGTAGAGGGCGGCCGGTACGCTGCGCACGCGGAAGACGAAGCTGGTGATCGTCGGCGCGGCGTGCGGCGGCGGCACCTGGGGCTGGCGGGAGAGGATGATGAAGCGCGTGGTGTTGTGCGCCGCGTCCTCGATGTTGGCCGCCAGCGACACCAGCCCGTAGATCTCCCCCGCCAGAGAGGACGCGATGGCGCCGTCCTCGAAGTCGCCCGCGCGCGCCACGTCGGCCGCCGCCCCGGCGGTGTCGGCGGCGACGATCGCCTGCAGGCCGTGGCGGCGCAGGAAGCCGCGGCATTGCGGGATCGCGTGGATGTGGCTGTAGACGCGCTTCAGCCCGGCCAGCGTCGCCCCCGGCGGCGCCAGCAGGTGGTGGTGCACCGGCTGGAAATGCTCGCCTACGATGTGCAGTCCGGAATGCGGCATGAGGTGGTGGATATCCGCCACGCGGCCGGCGACCGAGTTGTCGATCGGGATCATGCCGAGCTCGGCCGTGCCGTCGGAGACGGCGGCGAACGCCTCCTCGAAGGCGGCACAGGGATAGGGCGTCAGCTCCGGGTGGACGTTGCGGCAGGCCAGGTGCGAATAGGCGCCGAGCTGTCCCTGGAAGGCGATGAGGCCGGGGGTGGGCTTCGTTTCGGTCATCTTTCAGCCAGCAGTTCACGGGCGCGGACGAGGTCGTCGGGCGTATCCACGCCGAGCGGGACGGTGTCGACGAGCGCCACGTCGATGCGCATGCCCGCCTCCAGCGCGCGGAGCTGCTCCAGGCTCTCGCGGCGCTCCAGCACGCCCGGCGGCAGCGCCACGAAGCGGTCCAGCGCCGTCCGACGGAACGCGTAGAGGCCGATATGGTGATAGAGCGGTCCCGCCCCGTAGGGCGCCGTCGTGCGCGTGAAGTAGAGGGCGCGGGCGACGCGCGCGCCGTCGCGGAAGCCGGCGACCGCCTTCACCACATTGGGATTGGTGCGCTCTTCCTCGCGGACGATCTCGGTCGCGAGCGTCGTGATGTCGACCGCGGGGTCGGCGAGCGGCTCCAGCGACAGGCGGATGAGCGCCGGTTCGATGGTCGGCAGGTCGCCCTGGACGTTGACGACGGCGTCGTGCCGGCCGTCGGGATCGATGGAGCGCAGGGCGGCCCAGACGCGGTCGGTGCCGCGCGGCAGGTCGGGGTCGGTCAGCACCGCCGTGCCGCCCGCCTTCTCGATGGCGGCGACGATCGGCTGATCGCCGGCGGCGACCAGCACCGGGCCGATCCCGGCGGCAACCGCACGCCGCCAGACATGCACGATCATCGGCTCGCCGTGGATGTCGGCGAGCGGCTTGTCGGGCAGCCGCGTCGCCGCCAGGCGCGCCGGAATGACCACGATCGGATGGCTCGGAAGGCTCACGTCGGACCGTCGTGCGTCGTTATGCCGCAGCAGAAAACCCGGCCTTTCCAGTGGCTTGGCTCCTACCGCGTGCGCCGATGAAGCACATTTTCCTGGTGCTGTCAGCGCCTTTCGCATGTATCTCAAGGCCGACGCGACGCCCGGCCGGGCGGACGCCCCGGGCAGCGTTCCCATCTGGAGCTACGAGGTTGCGGCCATGAACATGGAGACGAACAAGATCGCCGGCGCCGTGCTGCTGGCCGGCATCGTCGCCATGACCTCCGGCATGATCGCCGGGATGCTCATCCATCCGCACAAGCTGAAGGAGAGCGTCTACAAGGTGGAAGGGGTGGCCCGGCAGGAAGCCGCCGCACCCGCCGCCCCGGCGGCGCCGACCCCGATCTCGCCCCTGCTGGCTTCAGCCGACGTGAAGGCGGGCGAGGCGCAGTCGAAGAAGTGCGCGGCCTGCCACACCTTCAACCAGGGCGGCCCCAACCGCGTCGGCCCGAACCTTTGGAACATCGTGGGTGCCAAGCACGCCCATGCCGAGGGCTTCGCCTACTCCCCGGCGATGAAGGAGAAGCCCGGCACCTGGGACTACGAGGAGATCAGCACCTTCATCGCCAATCCCAAGGCCTATGTCCCGGGGACGAAGATGGCGTTCGCCGGAATCCCCAAGGCCGAGGACCGCGCGGCGCTGATCGCCTACCTGCGCACCCTCAGCGACAATCCCAAGCCGCTGCCCTGACCGGCCGGCCATGAGCGCACCGGCCTGCCCGCCGGAAGCGGCGGCGCTGGCGCAGCGTCTCGCCGACGCTGCGGGCGCCGTGATCCGGCCGCATTTCCGCACGCCCGTCGCCGTCGACGACAAGGCGGATTCGAGCCCGGTCACCATCGCGGACCGCGACAGCGAGGCGGCGATGCGCCGCCTCATCGAGGACGCGTTCCCGGACCACGGGATCCTCGGTGAGGAGCACGGGTCGAAGGCGACGGATGCCGAGTTCGTCTGGGTGCTCGACCCGATCGACGGCACCAAGGCCTTCATCTCGGGCGTCCCGGTCTTCGGCACGCTGATCGCGCTGCTGCGCGACGGGCGGCCGATCCTCGGCGTCATCGACCAGCCTATCTCGCGCGAGCGCTGGGTCGGCATCTCCGGCGTCGGCACGACGCTGAACGGTCGCCCGGTGCATACGCGGGCCTGCCCGACGCTCGACCGCGCGACCCTGTTCGCGACGGCCCCCGACATGTTCAAGGGTGCCGACGTCGACGCCTTCGAGCGGCTGCGCCGCTCAGTCAAGCTGATGCGCTGGGGCACCGACTGCTACGCCACGGCCATGGTGGCCTCGGGCTTCGCCGACCTCGTGGTCGAGGCGTCGCTGCAACCCTACGACTACTGCGCGCTGGTGCCGGTGATCGAGGGGGCCGGCGGCATCGCCACGGACTGGCAGGGGCGGCCGCTCACCCTCGGATCGGACGGCCGGTCGGCGATCGCGGGCGACGCCCGCGCGCACGCCGCCGCACTGGAGCGCCTCGCCGCCCGTTCCTGAACGGCAATTCACGGGCATCGGCGCCGCCCGGGCCTTGCTGGCCCCCGCCTTCCGTCACAGGTAACGTCGGGGGAGAGAACAGGGAGAGGCCGTCCGCATGCACCGTGCCGTCCGCGCGGCGTTCGCCGCCGCATTCGCCTTCGCCGCGTCGGCGGCATGGGCCGCCGACGAGACGCCGCGCTACGGCGTGTCGATGCACGGCGACCTCAAGTATCCCGAAGGCTTCACCCATTTCGAATACGCCAACCCCGATGCGCCCAAGGGCGGCACCGTGCGGCTGGGCACGATCGGCACCTACGACACGCTCAACCCCTTCACGCTGAAGGGGGTGCCGGCGGCCGGGGCCGGCCTCCTGTTCCAGTCGCTCACCGTCAACTCGGGCGACGAGGCGTTCTCCGAATACGGGATGGTCGCGAAGTCGATCACCGTCGCGAAGGACAGGAGCTGGGTCGCCTTCGACCTGCGGCCGGAGGCCAAGTTCAACGACGGCAGCCCGATCACCCCGGACGACGTGGTCTTCTCGCTGGAGATACTGAAGGCCAAGGGGGCTCCGTTCTATCGCGCCTACTACGCCGACGTCGCGAAGGCCGAGGTGACCGGGCCGGCCCAGGTGCGCTTCACGTTCAAGGGCAACGACAATCCCGAGTTGCCGCTGATCGTCGGGCAGCTGCCGGTGCTGTCGCGCGCCTACTGGTCGACCCGCGACTTCGAGAAGACGACGCTGGACGCGCCGCTCGGCAGCGGCGCCTACGTGGTGGAGTCGGTCGATCCCGGCCGGTCCATCACCTACCGGCGCGTGCCGGGCCACTGGGCGGACGGCGTGCCGGCCCAGAAGGGCCAGTACAACTTCGAGCGCATCCGCTACGACTACTACCGTGACGCGACGGTCTCCCTGGAGGCGTTCAAGGGCGGCGAGTACGACTTCCGCCAGGAGAACGCGGCCAAGGACTGGGCCACCGGCTACGACTCCCCGGCGGTGAGCGAAGGGCTGATCAAGCGCGAGGAGATCCGCAACGAGCAGCCGACCGGCATGCAGGGCTTCGTCTTCAACCTGCGCCGGCCCGTCTTCGCCGACCGCCGGGTGCGCGAGGCGATCGCCCAGGCCTTCGACTTCGAGTGGACGAACAAGACGCTCTTCTACGGCTCGTACACCCGCACCAAGAGCTATTTCTCGAACTCCGAGCTGGCGTCGTCGGGCCTGCCGAGCGCGGCCGAGAAGGCGATCCTGGAGCCGTTCCGCGGGCAGATCCCGGACGAGGTCTTCACCAAGGAGTACGCGCCGCCCGCGACCGACGGCAGCGGCAACATGCGCGACGCCTTCCGCCGCGCCCTGGACCTGCTCAAGGCGGCCGGCTGGGAGATCCGCGACCGCAAGCTCGTCAACGCCCGCACGGGCGAGCCGATGGCCTTCGAGATCCTGCTGTCGCAGCCCAACTGGGAACGGATCGCCCTGCCCTTCGCCAAGAACCTGGAGCGCCTCGGTATCCAGGCGCGGGTGCGGACGGTCGACACGGCGCAGTACCAGAAGCGCATGGAGACCTTCGACTACGACATCACGGTCGAGGTGTTCGCCCAGTCGCTGTCGCCCGGCAACGAGCAGCGCGACATGTGGTCCTCGACGGCGGCCAGGACCGACGGCAGCCGCAACACCGCCGGCATCGCCGATCCGGCGATCGACAAGCTGGTCGAGCTGGTGATCAACGCGCCCGACCGCCAGGCGCTGATCGACCGCACGCGGGCGCTCGACCGGGTGCTGCTGTGGGGCCACTACGTCATCCCCAACTGGCACATCCAGACATGGCGGATCGCCTATTGGGACCGCTTCTCGCGGCCCGCGGTGACGGCGCGCTATGCGCTCGGCTTCCTCGCGACATGGTGGGTGGACCCGGCCAAGGACGCGGCACTGCGTCAGCGGCGACCGTCGCGGGCCAATTGACCGCGACACCCCCGGAGGCGTCGTTCGAGGCGCCGCTCGCCGACGGCTATCACGTCTTCCCGCGCGGCAAGGTCCTCAACGTCGTCACCTGGCTGGAGATGCGGGCGCCGCCGGCGGCGCCGGTCGCCCCGCCGCTGCCGGTCGTCCATCACCGGACGCCCGACCCGCGGTGGTACCGGCCGCTCTTCCTCGCCATCGGCGCGCCCTGGCTGTGGACGATGCACATGGAGCTGGACGACGACGGGCTGGCGGCCGCCCTTGCAGACCCGGCGCTGACGGTGCTGGCCGGCCGCGACGGCGGCCGCGACGTCGCCCTCGCGGTGCTGGAACGCCACAGGGGCGGCGACGTCGAGATCCTGAGCTTCGGCCTCGTGCCGGAGGCGACGGGAAGGGGCCTCGGCCCGCGGCTGATGGCGTCGGCCCTGGCGCATGCCTTCGCGTCCGACCCGCCGCGCGTGTGGCTGCATACCTGCACCGACGACCATCCGGCCGCGCTCGGCTTCTACCGCCGCTGCGGCTTCGTCCCCTACCGGACCGGCATCGAGGTCCTCGACGACCCGCGCCTCACCGGCCTGCTGCCGCGCGACGCCGCGCCGCGCGTGCCGCTGCTGGAGCCGTGACGGGCCGGTGCTACGCGATGGCGCCGCTGCGCAGCGCGCCGTCGAAATAGGCGATGGCGCGGGCCAGCCCGGTCTCCAGCGGCACCTTGGGCTCCCAGCCGAGCTCGCGGCGGGCCTTGTCGATGACCGGGCAGCGCTGCAGCGGGTCGTCGACCGGCAGCGGGCGGTGGACGACGGGCGAGCGCGAGCCGGTCATGGCGATGACGCGGCGCGCCAGCTCCAGCATCGGGATCTCGACGGGATTGCCGAGGTTGATCGGCCCGGTGGTGGCGTCGGACGCGTTCATCAGCCGCCACAGCCCGTCCACCATGTCGTCGACGTAGCAGAAGGCGCGCGTCTGCATGCCGTCGCCGTAGACGGTGATCGGCTCGCCCTTCAGCGCCTGGACGATGAAGTTGGAGACGACGCGCCCGTCGTTGGGGTGCATGCGCGGCCCATAGGTGTTGAAGATGCGCGCGACGCGGATGCGCAGGCCGTGCTGGCGGTGATAGTCGAAGAACAGGGTCTCCGCGCAGCGCTTGCCCTCGTCGTAGCAGGCGCGCGGGCCGATCGTGTTGACGTTGCCGCGGTACTCCTCGTCCTGCGGATGGACCTGCGGATCGCCGTACACCTCGGACGTCGAAGACAAGAGGATGCGGGTCTTCAGCCGCTTGGCCAGGCCCAGCATGTTGATCGAGCCGAGCACGCTGGTCTTCGTCGTCTGGACGGGATCGAACTGGTAGTGGATCGGCGAGGCCGGGCAGGCGAGGTTGTAGATCTCGTCGACCTCGACATAGAGCGGGAAGGTGATGTCGTGGCGCATCACCTCCAGCCGCTTGTCGTCGAGGAGATGGGCGAGGTTGGCGCGCCGGCCGGTGAAGTAGTTGTCGACGGCCAGCACCTCGTGCCCCTCGCCGAGCGCGCGCTCGACGAGATGGGACCCGAGGAATCCGGCCCCGCCGGTCACCAGGATGCGCTTGGCCATGGGGGAATCACCGCGGAATCGGGAAGGGATGGCACTCGATAGCCGAGCGGCCGCGTGCCGTCACGCCTTCAGGAGGTCACGTCGCGAGGAAGCGGCGCTCCGTTCCCTCCAGCACGAGGCAGGTCAGCACGCCCGAGGCATAGGCGCCGGTGTCGATGCCGATGCGGTTCGTCCGGATGTCGGGCGCCCGCGTGATGGTGTGGCCGTGGACGACGACGGCGCCCAACGGCGCCTCCCAGCGCAGGAAGGGGTCGCGGATCCACAGGAGGTCGGCCGCGACCTGTCGGTCGATCGGGACCCAGGGCCGGATGCCGGCATGGACGAAGAGATAGCCGCCCTCCTGGTGCAGCAGGCGCAGGCCGCCGAGGAAGGCGAGGTGGCCGGCCGGCAGGGCCCGGCGCAGGGCGGCCTGCGCCGCCTCGATCTCGTCCGCGTCCCAGGGGTCGGGCGGCGTGACGCCGTAGCTGGCGAGCGTCGCGTCCCCGCCATTGGCGAGCCAGCCGGGGCCGGCCTCGATGGTCTGCAGGAACTGCAGCAGGAAAGCCTCGTGGTTGCCCTTCAGCGTCACGGCCTCGAAGCCGGCGGGCGGCCCCGCGACGAGGCGCTCGACCACCGCGCGCGAGGCGGGGCCGCGGTCGACGTAGTCGCCCAGATGCACCAGCACGCGGCGGCGATGGCCCGTGCGCGCGGCATCGGCCGCGATGCGCGCATGCAGGTCGGCCAGCAGGTCGTCGCGGCCGTGGACGTCGCCGACCGCGTAGACGATGGTGCCGTCCGGTACGGCTGCCGGTCGCTCCGCGGCCATGGCGCGGCCGATCTCAGTCGCGAGGCGCGTGCTTGTTGAGGATGCGCTGCAGCGTGCGCCGGTGCATGCGCAGGCGCCGGGCCGTCTCCGAGACGTTGCGCTCGCACTGCTCGAAGACACGCTGGATGTGCTCCCAGCGCACGCGGTCGGCCGACATCGGCTGCTCGGGCGGCTGCGGCAGCTTGTCGGTCTGCGCCTTCAACGCCGCCTCGATCGCATCGGCATCGGTCGGCTTGGCGAGGTAGTCGACGGCACCCGCCTTCACGGCCGCCACCGCGGTCGCGATGTTGCCGTAGCCGGTCAGCACGACGATGCGCGCGTCGGGCCGGGCCGCGCGCACCGCCTGCACCACCTCCAGCCCGTTGCCGTCGCCGAGCTTGAGGTCGACCACGGCATAGGTCGGCCTGACCGAACGGGCGGCGGCAATGCCGGCGGCGACGCTCTCGGCCGCGGTCACCTGGTAGCCGCGGCGCTCCAGCGCGGTGGCGAGCCGGTTGCGCAGCGGCGAATCGTCATCGACGACCAGCAGCGTCGGCAGGGTGGACGCATCGGGACGCGGTTCGGTGATATCGGTCATGGCAGTGGCGCGAGCCCCTCCAGTTGGCGGCGATCCCAGCGGATGACGACCTCGGCTCCGCCCGCGGAGACATTCTCCACGGCGACCTCGGCACCGGTGCGGGCGAGCAGCGTCTCGGCGATGAAGAAGCCCAGGCCCATGGATTCCCCGGCGGTATCCCTGCCGGAAAGATAGGGCTCCCCGATGCGCGCGAGAACCTCCGGCGGAAAACCGGGGCCATCGTCACGGATGGCGACGCGGGCGCGGTCGGCATCCCAGTCGATCCGGGCGACGACGGCGGTCTCGGCGAACTGGAAGGCGTTCTGCAGCAGGTTGCCGATGGCGTGCCGCAGCTCGGGCCGCTCGGCCGCCACCGGCTCGGGCGGGTCGGCCGGGCCGACACGCTCGATCGAGAAGGCGACGTCCGGGAGGCGGTGGGGTGCGGCGGCCAGGTCGACCAGGACCGAGAGCGGGATGCCGGCGAAGGGCGCGTTGCGCTCGGGCTGCTGCGCCAGCTCCGCCAGGATGGTGCGGCAGCGCACGACCTGGCTCTCCAGCAGCGCCACATCCTCGCGCCACGGCCCGTCCGGCGGCAGCTCGCGGGCGAGCTCGCGGGCGACCACCGCAATGGTGCCCAGCGGCGAGCCCAGCTCGTGGGCGGCGGCCGCCGCCAGCGCCCCCACCGCCGAGAGCTGCTGCTCGCGCGAGAGGGCGAGCTGCGTGGCGGCGAGCGCGTCGGTCACGCGCCGGGCCTCGTCGGCGACCTGCCACGTGTACGCCGCGATGAACAAGGTTGCCAGGACGAGCGCGGCGCCGACGCCCAGCGTATAGGTCGCCGGCAGCTCGAACCCGCCCCCGGCCCAGGGCAGGGGCCAGTGGAAGAAGCCGAGGCCGACGATGGTCGCCACCGTGAACAGGCAGAGGCCGATGGTGGGCGGCCGCGACAGGATCGTCGCCGACACGGTGACCGGCGCCAGGATCAGCACCGCGAAGGGGTTGGCGAGCCCGCCCGTCAGATACAGCAGCCCGGCCAGCTGGAAGACGTCGAAGGCGAGGTAGGCGGCGACGTCACGGTCGGCGAGCCGGGAATGGGTGGGCCGGAAATGGGCGGGACGCTGCAGCGTCGCGATGAGGTTGACCGCCGCAGAGGCCGCGACGATCAGGAGCGCGGTTCCGAAGGGAAGCTGATAGCCGAGCGAGAAGTGGACGATCATCAGCGCGGCCGCCTGGCCGATCACGGCCAGCCAACGGATCGCCACCAGCGTGCGCAGGTTGACCCAGCCGCGCGTCTCGCCGCGCGACGGTGCCGCCCGTCCGATCAGCTCCGAGAGCGCCATCGGCCCCGGTCTCCCGGCTCGTCTTCCACCGGCACCTGATGCCTCAACCGCCGCCCCGCGTCGAGGGGGCGCCGCTTATGGCTCAGTCGGAGAGGCCCATGGCCCGGTAGTGATCGATATAGGGCGCCCGGCGCCCGTTCAGCGTCACGACCTTGTCGGACTGCGTCAGGTGGGCGACGCGGATCGGCTCGCCGCGGTGATGGGGATGGCGCCAGGAGCCGTCGGGCGCCCGCCAGGGCAGGCGCAGCGAGCACAGCCAGTTGAGGGTCGTCGGTGCGCGTGCGACCCCGGGCAGGTCGTGGATCGCCACGTTCAGCGCGTCCTGCTCGCGCATGCGGTCCCAAGGCGCGTCGAGCGCCGGTTCGAGATGGCGCCGGTAGGCGTCCCACACCGGGGAGGCGGCGGCGGCAGCGAACAGGCCGGCATTGCAGGGCGGCATCACCGCGAGCCGGCGAGCCGTGTCGGCGCCATAGACCGCGGTCAGCCGCGTGGTGCGCTCGTTCTGCCAGGTCGCCGCCGAGACCGGGTCGGCGATGACGGGATAGGCGGGATCGGCCTCGGGCACGATGGCGATCGCCGCGCCCGGGTCGGCGGCGTTGCGCAGGAAGGCCGCGAGGCCGCCCGGCGCCAGGAACCTGATGTCGGCGTCGACCCACATGAGGATCTCGTAGCCCGGCACGATGCGCGGCAGGAACGGCCGGCACGACATGGCCCAGGCATGCGCCGGCCCGGCGCGGAACCGCGGAACCACCGGATCGGGCGGGCGCACCACGACGCCCCGGTGGGCGAGCCAGTCGAGCGCCGCCGGGCCTAGGCCGAGATCGAAGAGGACGATGTCCGCGGCCACCCCGGCCGCCGCCCGTGCCCGCACCAGCGTGCCGACGCACGCCTTCGCCTGGTCGAAGAACCCCTCGTCCGCGGCCAGGACGCAGCATGCCCCGCCGGTCGGCTTCATGGTCGGGCTCCGCGCGGCGCGGGCGTCCGGGGCCGGCGGGCGAAGACCCGGTTCGCGCCACGCCCCGAATGGATGCGGTCATGGGGCCGAAGGCCGTCGCCGATCCGGACGAAATGCGGCAGCCGCCCGATCACGCGGGGGCCGATCACGCGGGGCCGATCACGCGGGGCCGCTGACCCCGGCCTCCGCGAAGGTCGCCATGCCGGCGTGGCAGGCGGCCGCGGCGCGGACGACCGCGACGGCGAGCGTGGCCCCGGACCCTTCGCCCAGCCGCATGCCGAGGTCGAGCAGCGGCTCCTGCCCGAGATGCGCGAGGAGGCGCCCATGGCCGGGCTCGGTCGAGCGATGGCCGACCCGGCAATGGTCGAGGGCGTCCGGGCGGGCGGCGTGGAGGACCGCGGCCGCCGCCGTCGCCGCGTAGCCGTCGAGCAGCACCGGGGTCCGCGCGAAGCGCGCCGCCATCACCGCGCCGGCGATGGCGGCCAGCTCGAAGCCGCCGACGCAGCGCAGCACCGCGAAGGGATCGGTCATGGCATCGCGGTTGACGGCGACGGCGCGCGCCACCGCCGCCACCTTGGCCGCGAGCGCCGGCCCTGCGACGCCGGTGCCGGGGCCGACCCAATCCGCCGCCTCGCCACCGAAGAGGGCGAGCGACAGGGCGGCCGCCGCGGTCGTGTTGCCGATCCCCATCTCGCCCAGCGCCAGGAGGTCGATGCCCTGCTCGACCGCCATCATGCCGTAGGCCATGGCGCGGGCGCAGGCCTCCTCGGTCATCGCCGGCCCGGCCGTCATGTCGGCCGTCGGATGGTCGAGGTCCAGCTCGTAGACGCGCAGGTCGGCGTCGACGGTCGTGCAGAGCTGGTTCACCGCCGCACCGCCGGCCGCGAAGTTGCGCACCATCTCCGCCGTCACGGCGGACGGATAGGCCGAAACGCCCCGGTCGGCGACCCCGTGATTGCCGGCGAAGACGGCGGTGCGGGGGCGCCGCACGTCGGGCGGATGGCGGCCCTGCCAGCGCGCCAGCCACACCGCCAGTTCCTCCAGGCGGCCGAGCGCACCCGCGGGCTTGGTCAGCAGCCGCTCGCGCGCCGCCGCCGCCGCCCCGGCCGCGGCATCGGGGCCCGGCAGGTCGGCGAGCATGCGCTGCATCTCGGTGAAAGTGGCGATCGGTTCGGCCATGGCGGGCGGGGAAGGGGTCGGCAGGGGCCCAGGGGATAGGGCCGGGGCGCTACTGGGTCAACCCGATCGCCCGATAGGCCTCGGTGACCAGCGCCGCACCCGTGACGGCAACCATTGCCGGCAATGGCGGCGACAGGCGGGCGGCGTAGATCGGTTCTGGCCGATGCTCGGGATGCCGCCAGGTGCCGTCCGGCGCCCGCCAGGGCAGCCGGAGGCCGCATAGCCAGCCCATCGTCGTCGGCATGCGGAACCAGCCCTCGACGTCGAGCGCGGCGACGTCGAAGGCGTCATCGGTCGGCGCCTGCTCCGCCCGCTCACGCCACGCCCGCCAGATCGGCGAATCGGCGCGGCCCGTGACGATGCCCGCATCGAAGCGCGGCAGCAGGAGCTGGCGATCGGCGATGTCGGCGCCGAAGGCCGCCGCCAGCCGCGCGCGCCGCACTGCGGCGGCGGCCCGCGCCAGCGCCGGATCGGCCGCGGTGACATAGGCGGGATCGCTCTCCGGCACGGCAACGAAGGTGCGGTCCCGCCGTCGGCCGTAGAGCAGGTGGAGGCGCAGCGCCTCGGGGCGCAGCACCCGCATGTCCGGCGCGACGGAGAGGTAGACATCGTACCCCGGCAGCCGCTCCGGCAGCGTCGCCCGCTCGCCGTCGGCGACGCGGGCGAACTCGGGGGGATCGGTCAGGGCGCGCGCCACCTCCTCGAGGCGGGCGAGACAGTCCCGCGCCGCGGCATCTTCGCCCTGGACAGCACAGACCGCGCGCACCGTCACACCGGCAGTCCGGCGTCGCGGTAGAGGTCGGCGATGCGCCGACGGCGGCCGTCCTCGACATAGGACGCCCCGAGATTGGTCAGGTGCAGGACATGGATGGGCTGGTGGACATGGTCGGGGTGGGTCCATGTGCCGTCCGGCCGGCGATGCGGCATCGCCCAGCCGCACAGCCAGTTCATCGTCGTCGGCACGCGGCCGAAGGTGCCGATGTCGAAGAGCGCCACGTTGAGCGCGTCCTGCTCGGCCAAGCGGTCGTAGGGATGACGCAGCGCGGCCGCCAGCCGCGCCCGGAAGGCCGGCCAGAACGGCGACCCGGCGGCGGCCGCGAACAGGCCCGAGTTGACCCCGGGCGTCGCCGCCAGGAGGTCGGCCGCCGCCGGCCCGTGAACCCGCGCCAGCCGCTCCCGCCGCTCGCTGTGCCAGCGCCGCGCGGCGTCGAGGCGGTGCATGACGACATAGGCCGGATCGTTCTCCGTCGCGACCGTTACCGGTGCCGCCCCGGCGAGGCAGGGCTGCACATAGGCGCCGAGACCATCCGGCGTGAGGAAGCGCAGGTCGGAATCGATCCAGACATAGCCGTCGCGCCCGGGGAAGCATTCGGGCAGCGAGGGCCGGCAGGACTGGGCATAGGCGTGGGCTGGCGCGCCGGCGAAGCGGGGCACCCGCGGGTCGGGGTCGGCGACCGCCACGCCCTGCGCTTCGAGCCAGCCGCGCTGCCCGGGCGCCAGCCCGAGCGAGACGAACACGATCTCGAACGCGGCACCGCGCAGCGCCGCGATCGCTGCCAGGAGGGACTCGACGCAGCGGGCGGCGATCGGGAAATAATCGGCATCGGAAGCGAGGACACAGCAATATCTCGGCAATGGCATCCCCGGCGGCGGTGCGCCCGTCGCGGCGCGCGCGGAGCCTATCGCGGACGGCCGTGCCGCCGATAGGTGCGGGCGCCGCGGCGCGGACGGCGGCCGACCTCGCCGCCGCCATGCGCTTCCTCACCCGCGTGCCGATTCCGGTCGCGATCGGACCCCTCACGGTCGGGCCGGGCGACCCGGCGCGCGCGCTCGGCCTGTTCCCGCTGGTGGGCGCGGCGATCGGCGCGGCGGCGGGCGCCGTGCTCGCCGTCGGCGCGGCGCTCGGCCTGCCGCCCGCCGCCGCCGTGCTGGTCGCGCTCGCCGCCGGCATGCTGCTCACGGGGGCGCTGCACGAGGACGGACTGGCCGACACCGCCGACGGGCTGGGCGGCGGCCGCGACCGCGAGCGCCGCTTGGCGATCATGCGCGACAGCCGCATCGGTACCTACGGGGCGTTGGCGCTGGGCATGGTCGTGGCGATCAAGGCCGCCGCGCTCGCCGCCCTCGATCCCTGGCCGGCCGCAGCCGCCATGATCGCCGCAGCTGCGGCGTCGCGCGCCGCCCTGGCGCCGGTCGCGTTCGCTTTGCCGCCAGCCCGCGCCGACGGGTTGGGTGCCGCCCTGGGGCGGCCGTCCGGCGCCACCGTCGCGCTGGCCGTGGCGACGGGCATCGCCATCGCGGCGGCGGCGCTGGGAGCGCCGGCGGCGGCTGTCGCGCTGGCCGCCGCGGCACTCGCCGCCGCGGCGTTGGCGCGGCTTGCACGGCGGCTGGTCGGCGGCTACACCGGCGACGTTCTCGGCGCGATACAGCAGGTGACGGAGACCGCGATGCTTCTTGCCGCAACGGCGATGCGATGAGCCTGGCCGATCCGTCCACCACGACCCGCTGGTGGTGGGTGCGCCACGCGCCCGTCCGGGTCAACGACGGCCGCATCTACGGCCAGTACGATCATCCCTGCGACTGCACCAACGACGCGCTGTTCGCCGCGCTGGCGCGCGAGCTGCCGACCGATGCGGTGTGGGTCACGAGCACGCTGCTGCGCACCATCCAGACCGCCGACGCGCTGCGCGCCGCAGGCGCCGTCGGGCCCGAGCCGCTGCGTGAGCCGGCTTTCATGGAGCAGTCCTTCGGCGACTGGCAGGGCGTGAAATACGCCGACCTGCCGGCGCTGCGCGGCGAAGCGGTGCACCGCTTCTGGCTGGCGCCGGCGCACGAGGCGCCGCCCGGCGGCGAGAGCTTCGTCGCGCTGATCGACCGGGTGTCCGCGGCGATCGACCGCCTGACGACCCTGCATCGCGGCCGCGACATCGTCGCCGTCACCCATGGCGGCACCATCCGTGCCGCCATCGCGCACGCCCTGCAGCTGCCGCCGGAGACGGCACTCGCCTTCTCCGTGGAGAACGTGTCGCTCACCCGGCTCGACCATGTCGACGGGCCCGGCCTCGGCCATGGCTGGCGCGTCGAGGTGGTCAACCGCATGGCCGCCTGACATGCCGCCGCGGCCGCCGCCGTCGGTCCTGGGTTTCGTGGCGCTGCCGCCCGCGACCCTGGTGCTGGGCGGGGCGCGGTCGGGCAAGAGCCGCCACGCCGAGGCGCTCATCGAGGAAGCGGCGGCGAGCGGCCTCTACATCGCGACGGCCACCATCACCGACCGCGAGATGGAGGCCCGCATCCGGCATCATCGCGAGCAGCGCGGCCCATTCTGGACCACCGTCGAGGAGCCGCTGCATCTCGCCCATGCGCTCGAGGCCAACGCGCTTCCGGGCCGGCCGATCCTGGTCGACTGCCTGACCTTGTGGCTCTCCAACCTCATGGCCGAGCGCCGGTCCGTCGAGGCGGAGACCGGACGCCTGCTGGCGACCGTGGCCGAGCTGCCGGTGCCCGTCGTCTTCGTCGCCAACGAAGTGGGCCAGGGCATCGTGCCGGACAATGCGCTCGCGCGCGCCTTCCGCGATCATGCCGGGCGGCTGAACCAGGCCATTGCCGCGGCGGCCGACCGCGTCGTCGTGATGATGGCCGGCGTCGCGATGACCGTCAAAGGCGAGGGCGCGTCGCGCCCGAGCTGAGCCGTCAGCCGATCGCGCGGGGCACGGTCGCGAGCGGCATCGCCGCAGGGGGACGCCAGTCGAGCGTGTCGACGGCGCCGCATGCGGGACAGAGGGTGGACCACGCCGGCGCTACACTGCCGCAGGCGGTGCACGTCCACGCCTCCGCGGGCGGCGCGTCGGCGGCTCGCCGGAGGTAGTGCTGGGCGGCGGCGACGTCGCCCTTCTCCTGCTCCTCGATCTCCGCCAGCAGCGTCCAGGCACGCGCCGACGGCCGTGCCGCCGCCGCGGCTTCCACGTGCCGGCGCGCCTCGCTCCAGCTCTGAGCGGCGGCCGCGGCCGCCGCGACGGCGAGATGGCTCTCGGGGTCGTCGGGCAAGCCGGCGACCAGCCGCTGCATGCGCAGCAGCTGGGCGGCCGGCTCGCCATCGGAGACGAGGTCCCGGAAGGCCGCCGCGAGCTCGGGATGCGGCGCGGCCGGCCATGCGCGCTCGGCGGTCCGCTCGGCCTTCCGCTGCCGGCCGGCCAGGCCGAGCAGCCGCACGTAGCGGGCGACCGCGGGCACGAAGGCCGGGTCCTCGTCATGGGCGCGCGACGCGAGGTCGAGCGCCTCGTCGCTGCGGCCCTCGTCCTCCGCGGCGCGGCTGCGCTCGGTCAGGAAAGCGGCGGCGCGGCGGCGTGCCGTCGCGACCGGCAGGGCGCGGCGACGCTTCGCCTCGTCCAGTGCCGCCCCTGCCGAGCGCCAGTCGCCCGCCCGCGCCTCCAGGTCGACGAGCGTCGTCAGGACCCACGGTGTCTCGGGCCGGAGCCGGCGTGCGCGGCGCGCCAGGTCGAGGGCGGCGGTGTCGTCGCCGCCCCTGACGGCCTGCATCAGCAGCCCGCGAAGGCCGAGGAACTCCGTCTCGGGCCGGTCGAGCATGGCGGTGAAGTAGCGCCGCGCGGCCGCCTCGTCGCCGGCGAGCTGGGCCGCCTGCGCCGACAGCAGCATGGTCAGCGGCGGCTCGTCGAGCAGCACGTCGGCGCGCCGCGCCTGGCGCGTCGCCTCCTCGGGGTCGCCGGCGGCGACCGCGACCATGCCATGGGTCAGCGCCTGGTAGCCGCGGCGACGGCGGCGCTCATGGGCCCAGCGCCGCCAGCGCCGCGGCACGCGCACCAGCCAGCCGAGCGTTCGCAGGCCCAGCGCCAGCGCCAGTGCGACGGCGCCCGTCAGCACCAGGAGGATCGCGACCGAGGTGTCGAGGCGCCAGCCTTCCCAGACGATCGAGATCGTGCCCGGGCGGTCGGCGACCCAGACGGCGGCGGCGACCGCGACCGCGGCGAGCGCGATGAAGAGGAGCAGGCGGCGCATCGGGCTCAGCGGTCCTGGCCGAGGATGGCGGCGACCCGGCGCGCCAGCGTCGCCGACGCGGTGTCGACGCGCCGGCGCGCCTCAGCGTCGGCGAGCCAGTCCGGCGCCGCGCGGCGCACCGCCTCGCGGATCGGCGCCAGGGCCTCCAGGGCGGCCGCGACGTCGCGCGCCGCCAGCGCCTTCTCCGCCATGGCGACCTGGGCATCGACCGAGCCGGCCGGCGGCGCGTCCACGCGCCGGACGGTGACCACGGCCGTCACCCGCTCGACCGTGCGGTCGATCCAGTCGCCGCTCTCCGCCCGCCGCGCCGCCTGGACCACCGCGGCCGAGACCGCATCGAAGCGCCGGGCGAGCGCGCCCGCGTCCGGCACGCCCTTGTCGGCCGCCGCCGCCAGCGCGTCCAGCGCCTCGCGGGCGGCCGGGTCCTCCGCGACGGCGGCCCGCGCCGTCTCAAGCTCTGCCGCGTAGGCGCCGCCGCGGTCGACGGCCGTGCGCAGCGCGGTCGCCGCGACCAGCGCCCGCTCGCCGATTCGGTCGCGTAGGCGATTGGCCTGCATCGCGGTCTCGGTCGCGGCCAGACGCTGGGTCAGCCCGTCGATGGTGCCCTGCAGGCGGCGGATCTCGGCGGTCAGGGCAGGATCGGTCGTGGGGCGCTCGCCGAGGCGGGCGACGTCCGCCTGGAGGCGGCGGATGGCATCCGAAAGGGGCGCGGTGTCGGGCGGTGGCCGGCGCTCCACGGCCGCCAGCCGCGCCTCCAGCGAGGAGAGATCGACCGGCGCGCGGCGTTCGATGGCAGCGACGCGAGCGGCCAGGGGCGCGATATCGACGGCCGCCACGGGGTCGGACGCCTGCCGCTCGATGCCGAGCCACCCGCGCCACAGCGGCGCGGTGCCGGCGATCAGCAACGCCGCCAATGCCGCGGCGGCCAGTGTCGGCAGCGAGACCGCATCCCGCCGGCGCGGCGCGGCCGCGGCCTCCGGCGAGGCGCCATCCGGCGGTCCGGTTACGGTCGAGGCGGGCGGGGCCGGGTTCTGCTCGGTCATCGGCGGCTCCTCCGCGGGCGGCGGGCGATCCGCCGCGACCAGGCGGATCAGGGATTCGGCGTCGGGTGCGGCGGCCACCCGCACGTCGCGCCAGGTCGCGGCGCGGGCTGCCGCGGCGACGGCGTCGCTGAGGCAATAGGCGATGACGCCGGCACCCGCAACCG
>JBFWXJ010000010.1:32644-36584 GCA_050187535.1 Alphaproteobacteria bacterium
ACCAGGCGGATCAGGGATTCGGCGTCGGGTGCGGCGGCCACCCGCACGTCGCGCCAGGTCGCGGCGCGGGCTGCCGCGGCGACGGCGTCGCTGAGGCAATAGGCGATGACGCCGGCACCCGCAACCGCGAGGCCCGCATCGGCCACCAGGCGCACGAAAGTCGTCGCCGTGCGCGGCGAAAACAGCAGGACACCATCCAGGGTTCCCTCGGACAGCGCCGACGACGCCGCCTCGGGCAGGCGCTCGACTGCTTGCGCGAGGTAGACGACCTCGCGGCGCAACTCGTGGCCGGCCGCTCGAAGGGCGGCCGCGAGATCGCCCGCCACGTCGGCACCGGCGGCGTGGAGCAGCAGGCCTTCGCCCGGCGGCACCCGCCGGGCGACCAGCGCCGTCAATGCCGCGCCATCGCCCGCGGCGTCCTCGACCGCCGCGAATCCGGCCTCCCGCGCCGCCGCTGCGGTGGCGCCGCCGACCGCGAACACGGGCAGGTTCCGGCGCGGGCTGCGCAGGGCGAAGGCGGCGACGCCGTTGGCACTGGTGAAGAGCAGGGCCCGCACGCCGTCGAGCGCGATCTCGCCCGTGCCCGCCGGCACGATCCGCAGCAGCGGAGCGACGACGCAGTCGATGCCGTGCGACCGCAGCCGCCGGGCGAGCGCCCGGGATTCCGCCTCGGGCCGGGTCAGCAGGACGCGCATCAACGCGCGAGGAAGGTTGCGCGGGCAGCCAGTTCCGCGCCGGCGTCGCTGCCGATGCGCGCGGGCTCGGCCGCGGACCCGGCGCGCGCCGTGGCGACCAGCGCCGAGCCGTCCGGCGCCGCGACGAGCGCGCGGAGCGCCAGGCCACCCACGCCGTCGAGCTCGGCCAGCGCGGCGATCGGCGTACGGCAGGACCCGTCGAGGACGGCGAGCAGGGCGCGCTCGGCGGCGATCGCGGTCATCGTCGGGCCGTGGGCGATGGCCCCCGCCAGCGCGGCGGTGCGGGCGTCGCCCGCCCGGCGCTCGACGCCGATCGCCCCCTGCGCGACGGCGGGCAGCATCACCTCGGCCGCCAGCACCTCGGTCGCGACGCCGTCGCGCCCGAGGCGCTGCAGCCCGGCCAGCGCCAGCACCGTCGCGTCGGCCTCGCCCGCGGCGAGCCTGGCGATGCGGGTGTCGACATTGCCGCGGAACGGCACGACGCGCAGGTCCGGCCGGCGATGGAGAATCTGCGCCTGCCGGCGCAGCGAGGCGGTGCCGACGACCGCACCCGGCTTCAGCCCGTCGAGGCCGCCCGGCACGCTGGCGACCAGCGCGTCGCGCGGGTCGGCGCGCGGCAGCATGGCGTCGATGACGAGCCCGTCCGGCAGGACGGTCGGCACGTCCTTCATGGAATGGACCGCGAGGTCGGCGGTGCCGGCGAGCAATGCCTCCTCGATCTCCTTGGTGAAGAGGCCCTTACCGCCGATCGCCGCGAGCGTGCGGTCCTGGACGCGGTCGCCGGTGGTGCGGACGACGACGATCTCGACCGCGTCGGGCGCGGCCAGCGCCGGGTCGGCGGCAGCCAGCGCGACGCGCACGGCCCGGGCCTGCCAGAGCGCGAGCGGGCTGCCGCGGGTGGCGATGCGGAGCGGGGGCATGGCAGGGGTTTAGGCCGGCCGCCTTGGGTTGAGAAGCCGGGGGATGGGAAGCGCGGCGTCGCGCCGCGCCTTGCGCCAGCCGCGGCACGGCGCGAAAGTCGGGCTCAACCCCCTCCTCGGAGCCCCGCCGATGATCGACCTCTACACATGGCCGACGCCGAACGGCCAGAAGATCCACATCATGCTGGAGGAGACGGGCCTGCCCTACACCGTTCACCCGGTGAACATCGGCGCCGGCGAGCAGTTCGCGCCGGCCTTCCTGAAGATCAGCCCGAACAACAAGATGCCGGCGATCGTCGACACCGACGGGCCGGACGGCAAGCCGATCTCGATCTTCGAGTCGGGCGCCATCCTCATGTATCTCGGCGAGAAGACCGGCCGCTTCTTCCCGCAGGAGCCGCGCGCCCGCTGGACGGTGACGCAGTGGATGATGTTCCAGATGGCGAGCGTGGGCCCGATGTTCGGCCAGCGCGGCCATTTCCGGAACTACGCCCAGGAGAAGCTCGCCTACCCGCTCGAGCGCTATTCCAACGAGGCCAAGCGCATCTGCGGGGTCATGGACCGCCGCCTCGGCGAGACGCAGTTCCTGGCCGGCGACGAGTACACGATCGCCGACATGGCCTGCTATCCCTGGCTGGTCTCCTTCAGGAACGGCGAAGGCCCGGTCGGCGAGTTCCCCAACGTCGTGCGCTGGATGGACTGGATCGCCGCCCGCCCGGCGACCGAGCGCGGCATGAAGATCCTGGCCGAGCGCCGCCGCCAGGGCCAGATCAGCGACAAGGAGCGCGCGATCCTGTTCGGCCAGGAGCAGTACGCGCGGCGGTGAGGCATCCTCGATTGTCGGAGAAGGTGGGCCATTTATAATGGTCCATTCTATCGGGAGTTCGGACGATGGCCCGGCAAAAGGCGGAAGAGACCTCGATCGGTGTCACGGCTTTCAAGTCGCAATGCTTGGCGCTGATCGACGAAGTGGCGCGCGGCAAGACCGGGCGCATCGTGCTGACCAGGCATGACCGGCCGGTAGCGGCCATCGTGCCGGTGGCGAATGACGAGCGTGATCTCTGGGGCGCCATGCGCGGGACCGTGGCGGTCGCCCCGGAGACCGACCTGACGAAGGGGGTGGGCGAAAGCTGGGAAGCCGATTCCTGATGGCTGCCCGTCCGGTTCTTCTGGATACCTGTGCCGCCATCTGGCTCGTCGGCGGCGACCGCATGTCGACGCAAAGTCGCGATGCCATCGCCGAGGCGCGCTCGTCGGGGGTGGGTGTTCACGTCTCGCCGATCTCCGCATGGGAGATCGCGATGCTTGCCGCGAAGGGCAGGCTGACGCTCACGGTGACGCCGGACGCATGGTTCGAGATGCTTCTGGACCTGCCCGGCATGCGCCTCGCGCCGATGCCGCCGAAGGTTCTCATCGCATCGGCGTCGTTGCCCGGCAGCCCGCCCAAGGATCCGGTCGATCGGATCGTGGCCGCGACGGCCCGGGAATACGGCCACACGCTGATTACGCGCGACGGTGAGTTGATCCCCTACGCGCGGGCAGGCCACGTCGACGCCGTCGACTGCTGACGTTTCACCCCGGCGCCACCCGGTACCAGTAGCGGTGGCTCTCGCGGAAGCCGAGGCCGTCGTAGAGGGTGCGGGCCGGGGCGTTGGTGGCGACGACCTGAAGATACGCGGTCGTCGCACCCCGTTGCCGCCCCCAGGCGAGCAGCGAGGCGGTGATGGCGCGGCCGAGGCCGGCGCGCCGCCGGGTCGGGTCGACGGCGATCTCGAAGATGCCGACGAGGTCGCCCTCGGCGACGGCGAGACCGCAGGCCACGGGCACGCCGTCGCGATGCACGAGGCCGAAGCAGGCGGCGGGCACGATGCTGCCGAGCATGGCGGAGAGGATCGGCCGCGTCTCCGCCGGCTCGCCCTGGAGCGGGCTCGCGATGTCGACCCAGGCTTCGGGACTGCCGGCGTCGGAGAAGCCGGGATCGGTCGCGAGGTCCGCGCCGAGGGGTGCCGTCTCCACCACCGTCTCGTCGATGCGGCGATAGCCGCGTCCCTCCAGCAGAGGATCCAGGCCCGGCGGCGCTAATCCGGTCAGCCGGAAGATCGGGTGCTGGCCGGCGTCACCGTAGAGCCGCTCCACCGCCGTGACCCGCCGCTCGAGGTCGCCGTCGCCGCCATAGAGCGGGTTGGCCGAGTTCGCGCGCTTGGTGAAGCCCCGGGCGAAGCGCAGCACCCAGCCCTCGACATGGGCGACGCGCAGCGCCGGCCAGGCGTTGAGGCCGGCTTCCTCCAGCCGGCGGACGCGGGTGGCGTCCAAGGCTCAATACGT
>JBFWXJ010000011.1:0-34099 GCA_050187535.1 Alphaproteobacteria bacterium
AGTTCGAGTATCGCCGCGGCTACAAGTTCTCGACCTATGCCACGTGGTGGATCCGGCAGGCGATCACCCGCTCGATCGCCGATCAGGCGCGCACCATCCGTATCCCCGTGCACATGATCGAGACGAACAACAAGCTGGTGCGCACCTCGCGCCAGATGCTGCACGAGATCGGCCGCGAGCCGACTCCGGAGGAGCTGGCCGAGAAGCTCGGCATGCCGTTGGAGAAGGTCCGCAAGGTCCTCAAGATCGCCAAGGAGCCGATCAGCCTCGAGACGCCGATCGGCGACGAGGAGGACAGCCATCTCGGCGACTTCATCGAGGACAAGAACGCGGTCCTGCCGCTGGATGCGGCGATCCAGGCCAACCTGCGCGAGACGACGACGCGCGTGCTGGCCAGCCTGACCGCCCGCGAGGAGCGCGTGCTGCGCATGCGCTTCGGCATCGGCATGAACACCGACCACACGCTGGAGGAGGTCGGCCAGCAGTTCTCGGTGACGCGCGAGCGCATCCGCCAGATCGAGGCCAAGGCGCTCCGCAAGCTGAAGCACCCCAGCCGGTCGCGCAAGCTGCGCAGCTTCCTCGACGACTGAGGGCGGGGACTGAGGGCGGGCGCGCCGTGCCGACGATCTCGGTCTTCTTCGGGATCGTCGTCCAGATGTACTATCGCGACCACCCGCCGCCGCACGTCCACGCGATCTACCAGGGTTTCGAGGCCCTGGTGGAGATCGAGACGGGTGCGATCATCGGCGGAAGGCTGCCCGGTCCGGCCGCCCTGATGATGCGGGATTGGGTCGTGGCCCACCGCAGCGAGCTGACGGCGAACTGGGCGCGCTGCCGGATGTTGCAGCCCCTCGAGAAGGTGCCGGGAGCGGATCTGGAATGATCGATCTCGTGAAGGTCGTGGAGGTGCGGGCGATCGGCCCCCGCACGCTTCACGTGCGCTTCTCCGACGGGAGCGCCGGCGAACGCGACACGACCGATATCCTCGCCGAAGACGGGCCGATGGTGACGCCGCTCCGCGACCCCGGCTTTTTCGGCCGGGTGTTCGTAGAGCTGGGCACGATCACCTGGCCCAACGGCTTCGACCTCGACAGCATTGCGCTCCATGCGGAGATGAAGGCCTCGGGCGCACTCGGCCGGCCCGCTGCCTGACGGAGCGGTTCGAGACGGCCACGTGCCGTGGTTTCCCTACCGGCTCCCCCTCGGTAGGCTGTTGCTGCCGTCCGAGCCATCCCGACTGTCGATGGTGGGTCACCGACCACCGCGACCTCCTTCGCCTTGACATGCCCGCCGGCCGGCGGTTCCTCTGTCGGCTTCCCCATCCGCAGAAGGAGCGCCGCCGTGCCGGACGACGCCAAGCCGCCCTATGTGGTGAACGAGTACACGCCCGATCCGTCGGTCGCCTTCGACCGGACGGTGGCTGCGACCTACATCCGCTACGCGCGCATGCTGGTCGACCGCGGCTATGTCCAGAGCTCGCTCGGCGGCATGGCGGTCCGGGTGCCGCACCCGAACCACGCCGACGGCGTGTGCTACGCCAAGCCGCAGGGCATCTCGCTGGAGGAGATGGGCGAGGACGACCTCGTCATCACCGACATTCCCTGGGGGCGCATCCTCCACGGCGAGCGGGCGACCACGGTCGGCCACCAGATGAACCGCGAGATCCTGCGGCTCAGGCCCGACGTCAACTGCGTCATCCACCTGCACCACGACGAGACGATCGCCTTCCTGGCCGCCGGCCACGAGGAGATCCGCTCGACCTCGCTCACCTTCTCCTACCTGATGCAGAAGCCGGCCCACTACCTGCCGGCCCATCTCAACGTCGAGGAGGACGTCGCCCCCATCAAGACGTTCATCCAGGACACCAACTGCATCATCATGCGCCGCCACGGCTTCACCGTGCTCGGCCGCACCGTGTCGGAGGCCTATCACCGCACCAACGTGCTGGTCTCCGAGGTGAAGCGGAACGTCATCGTCGAGATGCTGTCGGCCGCCAAGGGCACGACGCCCGAGTACCTCTCCAAGGAGGACATGGAATGGATGTTCAAGCGCGGCGACGCGGTCGTCTATCCCAGCGTCGTGCGCCGGGGGAACGCATGAAGCGGGCGGCGCTGGCCATCCTCCTGGCGGTCGCCGCGGCGCCTGCCGCGGCCGACGACTACCCGTCGAAGCCGATCCGCCTCGTCGTGCCGTTCCCGCCCGGCGGCGGCACCGACGTGGTCGCGCGCATCGTCGCCAACGGCATCGCGCCCGCGCTTGGCCAGCCGATCGTCGTCGAGAACCGCGGCGGAGCCGGCGGCACGCTCGGCGCCGACATGGTGGCCAAGGCGGCACCCGACGGCTACACGATCGGCATCGCCACCAGCAGCACCCATCCGGCCGCGGTCGTGCTGCAGAAGGGCGTGCCCTACGACCCCGTCGGGAGCTTCGCGCCGATCGGCATGATCGGCACCACGCCCTACATCCTCGTCGCCAGCCTCAAGGTCCCGGCCGAGAACCTGAAGGACTTCGTCGCCTGGACCAAGGCGAACCCCGGCAAGGCCAACTACGCCTCGGTCGGCGTCACGACGCTGGGCTACCTCGTCTCCGAGCAGCTCAAGATCCTGACCGGCATGGACCTGACGCACGTGCCCTATCGCGGCGCCTCGCAGGCCTATCCCGACGTCATCAGCGGCGTCGTCTCGGCGTTTCTCGACAACCCGACCGGCTCGGCCGGCCTCGTCCGCGACGGGCAGCTGCGTGCCTATGCGGTGACGGCCCGCTCCAAGGCGCTGCCCGCTGTGCCGACCTTCGCGGAAGCCGGCGTGCCCGGCTTCGACACGGTCTTCTGGTACGGCCTCGTGGCGCCGGCCGGCACGCCGCAGGCCATCGTCGACCGCCTGTCGCGCGAGACCGCGGCCTTCGTGCGCTCGGACAAGGGCCGGGCGGAGCTCGAATCGAAGGACGTGACGCCGGTCGGCGACGCGCCGGCGGCCTTCGCCGCGACCATCGCTTCCGACCTCGCCCGCTGGAAGGCGCTGGCCGAGCGCCTCGGCATCAAGGCGGAATGACGCCGCCATCCCCTCCGGAGCCCCCGATGACCGCCCAGCCGAAGTTCTTCGCCGACGAGCGCCGCAAGAAGATGTACCAGCGCGGCGCCACCACCGTGTTCGCCAGCAAGGCGGACGCGCGCTTCCCCTACTGCATGTACGTGCCGCAGAACTTCGACGACGATCCGGAAGGGCACACCCTCATCGTCACCGTCCACGGCACCGGCCGCACGATGACCGCCTACCGCGACGCCTTCGCGCAGTTCTGCCGCTTCAACAAGTGCCTCGTGCTGTCGCCCTTGTTCCCGGTCGGCGTGCTGGGCGACGGCAACCCCGAGGGCTTCAAGTACATGCGCGAGGGCGACATCCGCTACGACCGGGTGCTGCTCGCCATGGTCGACGAGATCTCCGAGAGCCTCGGCGTGCGCTTCGACAGGTTCATGATGTTCGGCTTCTCGGGCGGCGGGCACTTCGTCCACCGCTTCCTCTACCTGCATCCGATGCGCCTGCTGGCGGCCTCGATCGGGTCGCCCGGCGCCGTCACGCTGATCGATCCGACGCGCGACTACTGGGTCGGCACCCGCAACCTGGAAGAGCTGTTCGGCATCGCCCTCGACATCCCGGCGATCCGCGAGGTCGCCGTCCAGATGGTGGTCGGCGGCGCCGACATCGAGACCTGGGAGATCGACTACAAGCCGGGCAGCGTCAACTACATGGAAGGCATCAACGACACCGGCCGCACCCGCATCGAGCGCAACACGGCGCTGAAGAAGAACTTCGAGGCCAACGGCATCGCGGTGCGCCAGGACATCGTGCCGAACGTGCCCCATGACGGCGTCAAGGTCGTGCCCGTCGTCCAGGACTTCTTCCTCGACGTGCTGGCGCGCCTGCGCAACCGCTGACCAGGGGATGCCGATGCGCCGTCTCGCCCTCGCGGCCGTGCTCGCCGTCGCCGCGGCCGCCCCGGCGGCCGCCGACATGATCACGGTCGCTGCCAACGCCGACATTCGCAGCACCAATCCCGGCGTCAACCGCGACGACAACACCGACGCCGTCGTGCTCCACGTCGTCGAGGGCCTCGTCGCCTACCGCGAGGACGGCACCGTCGGCCCGCTGCTGGCCGCGTCGGTCGAGACGTCCGCCGACGGGCGCACCTACACCTTCCGCCTGCGCCGCGGCGTGAAGTTCCACAACGGTGCGGAGATGACCTCGGCGGACGTGCTGTGGAGCTGGAACCGCCTGATGGACCCGAAGACGGACTGGCGCTGCCGCAACGAGTTCGACGGCCGCGGCCTCTTCAAGGTCGAGGCGGCCGAGGCGCCGGACCCGGCCACCTTCGTCATGCGCATCGATCGGCCGAGCGCCCTCTTCCTCGCGACGCTGGCCCGCACGGACTGCGGCATGACCGCGGTCATCCACCGCGACTCCATCAACGCGGACGGCAGCTGGAACAGGCCCGTCGGCACCGGCCCCTTCATGCTCGGCGAATGGCGCAAGGGGCAGTACGTCATCCTCGACCGCTTCGCTGGCTACGCCGCGCTGCCGGGGCCGCGCGACGGCTACACCGGCGGCAAGCGGCCCCTGGTCGACCAGGCGAAGTTCCTGGTCGTGCCGGACCCGTCGACCGTCAAGGCGGCGATCCTCTCGGGCGCGGTCGACATCTCCGACCTGCCGGATGCCGATGCCAAGGACCTGGCGTCGAACCCGGCGGTCACCGTCAAGTCGGCGCCGACGCCGGTCATGCACGGCATCCTGCTGCAAACGCGCGACCCCGTGCTCGCCAACCCGACGATCCGCCGGGCGATCGCGGCCGCCATCGACACGGCGGAGATCGTGTCGGCGGTGTCGGACGGGCTCGGCACGCCCAACAACTCCGTCGTCTCGACCGCCAGCGCCTTCCACGGGCCGGTGCAGAAGGAGGGGTTCCGCCACGACCCCGAGGCCGCGCGCCGGCTGCTGCGCGAGGCCGGCTACCGCGGCGAGCCGATCCGGCTCATCGCCAACAAGCGCCCGGTGGTGCCGAGCTTCGCGGTCGCGGTCATCGCCCAGGCGATGCTGCAGTCGGTCGGGCTCAACGTCGAGATCGAGGTCATGGAGTGGGCGACCCAGCTCGACCGCTACTCCAAGGGCAACTACCAGATGATGTCCTTCTCGTACTCGGCCCGCTTCGACCCCGCGCTCAGCTTCGAGCAGATCAGCGGCCCCAAGGACAAGCAGCCGCGCAAGGTGTGGGAGGACGCGCGCGCATTGGCGCTGCTGGAGCGGGCGATGACCGTCACCGACAAGGCCGAGCGGCAATCGGTGTTCGACGACCTGCACCGCCGCTACCTGGAGACGGTGCCGATGATCGTCCTCTACAACGGCGTCGATTCCGCGGTCGTCTCCAGGCGCGTCATCGGCGCCGATCCCTGGCTCGGCGCCAAGCCGCGCCTGTGGGAGGTCCGCCGCGCCGGCTGAGCCTCGACAGCAGGCAGGCGGGCGGGCTAGGACCCGTCCGTGTCGGGAAGGGCCCGTAGTTCAGCGGTCAGAACGCGCCGCTCATAACGGTGTTGTCGCAGGTTCGAATCCTGCCGGGCCCACCGACCCTCACGATCATCAGGCGCCGTTGCGCTCCTAGGGCTCCTCCCCCTCGCAGGACAGGCCGAGCGCGGAGAGCCCGTCCGAGAGGTAGTCGGCGATCAGCGGCGTCTCAATGAGATAGGCTGGCGTCTTGCGCGGGTCGAGACGCTGCGCCTCGGCATGCATCTCCGGCCATTCCGGCCTGTTGAAATCGCCGCGGCCGAGCCAAGCCAACGTCAGGAGGTCGGCCAGCTCGTCCTCGTTCAGGTCGCCCAGCACCTGGCGGAGCTCCTCGCGTGGAACTCCCGCGCGACCGCGATGATGGCGCAGACGGTCGGCAAGGCGATCTGAAGCATGTCTTTCACTCCTCGAGAGGGCGCAACGGCAGCGCGTCCCCGGCGGGCGGCTGGTTGATCCCGGTCAAGCGCGCGGCTCATGCCGCGGTCGCGCCAACGACGGCCGTCCCGGCCTCCCCATGCAGGATCCGCCCAGCGTCGCCGACAGCACCGATCGCAGCCTTGCCGCCGGTGCCCGCGACGAAGCGGCAGGCCGCCTCGATCTTCGGCCCCATCGACCCGCCGGCGAACGCCCGGGCGCGCAGCTGCGCCACGGTCGCCTCGGCGATCGGCTGGCGGGTGCCGGGCCAGTCGTCGTAGACGGCGGCGACGTCGGTCAGCAGCAGCAGGGCGTCGGCACCGAGCACCCGCGCCAGCAGCGCGGCCGTCAGATCCTTGTCGACTACCGCCTCGACGCCGTGCCCGTCCGCCGTAACCGGAATGCCACCGCCACCTGCGCAGATGACCACGGCGCCGGCGTCCACGAGCAGCCGGATCGCCCGCTGCTCGACGATCCGCTGCGGCTCCGGCGATGCGACCGCGCGGCGGAACCTCTCACCGTCGCGCATCATCGGCCAGCCGCGCGACCGCTCCAGTTGTGCCGCCACGTCCGCGGCGTAGGCCGCGCCGATCGGCTTCGTCGGACGCGCGAAGGCGGGATCGCACGGATTGACGACGACGCGGGTCAGCAGCGCCACGACGTCGCGCCCGGGAAGGCGCCGGGACAGCTCCTGCTCGATCTGGTAGGCGATCATGCCCTCGCTCTCCGCGCCCAGGGCATCGAGCGGCTCGTCGAAGGCGGGGTGCAGCGCGAGACGGCCGATCTGCGGCCCGTTGCCGTGGGTGACGACGAGGGCATGCGCGCGTGCGAGGTCGGCCAGCGCCGCAGCCGCGTCCGCAAGGTTCGCCGCCTGCGCGGCATAGCTCGCTGCCTCGCCCCGGCGCAGCAGCGCGTTGCCGCCGAGGGCGGCCACCACCAGCATCACACCGCTCCCGCGGCGGGCAGCCGGGCGACAAAGGCGTCGATGATCGCGCCGAGGCCCGGCTCGTCCATCTCGGCGAAGTCGTAGCGGGCGCGCACGATCGGTCGACCCGGCGCGACAAGGGCGGTGAGATCGACCGGGGTCGCGGAGACGACCACGTCGCAATCCGCGGCGGCGACCGTCGCCTCAAGCGCGGCGAGCTGTCCGGCGTCGTAGCCGAGGGCGGGCAGCACCGGGCCGATATGCGGATAGGCGGCGTAGACGGCGGCGATCTCCGGCGCCGCACTCGCCCGCGGATCGACGATCGCCGCCGCGCCGGCCGCGCGCGCCGCGACGAGGCCGGCGCCCCAGGCCATCCCGCCATGGGTGATCGTCGGTCCGTCCTCGACCACGAGGACGCGCCGGCCCGTCACCCGGGCCGCGTCGTCGAGTCGGACAGGGGACGCGGCGCGCAGAATCTTCGCCCGACCGTTCACCTCGGCCAGCGCCCGGGCGACGCGCTCCACCGCATCAGGCGTGGCCGCGTCGGCCTTGTTGATCACGAGCACGTCGGCCATGCGCGCGACCGTCTCGCCCGGATGGTGCGTTCTTACCTGGTCGGGGCGCAGCGCATCCGCAACGGCGATGTGGAGGTCCGGCCGCAGGAACGGGAAGTCGTTGTTGCCGCCGTCCCAGACGATGACGTCGGCCTCCTTCTCGGCGGCCGCCAGAACCGCGGCGTAGTCGACACCCGCGAACACCAGGGTTCCGGCGGAGAGGTGCGGCTCGTACTCTTCGCGCTCCTCGATGGTGCAGTTGGCGGTGGCGAGGTCCTCGCGCCGCGCAAAGCGCTGCACGCGCTCCTGCAGCAGGTCGCCGTAGGGCATGGGATGGCGGAGCACCGCCACCCGCCGGCCGCCGGCGCGCAGCCGCGCCCCCAGCCAGCGCGCAATCTGCGACTTGCCGCAACCCGTGCGGAGCGCGCAGACCGCGATGACGGGCCGCTGCGACACCAGCATCGTGCGCGCGGGTCCGAGCAGGGAGAAGTCGGCGCCGCAGGCCAGCGCGCGGGACGCGACATGCATCACCTGCGCATGCGGGACGTCGCTGTAGGCGAACACGACTTCGTCGACCGTCGCGTGCATGCACAGCCGCTCGAGCTCGCTCTCGGCGACGATTGGGATGCCTTCGGGGTGGAAGGGGCCGGCGAGGGCCGCGGGATAGCGGCGGCCGGCGATGCCCGGGATCTGCGTCGCGGTGAACGCCACCACTTCGACGTCGGCATCGTCGCGGTAGACCACGTTGAAGTTGTGGAAGTCGCGGCCGGCGGCTCCCGCGATCAGAACTCGCCTGCGCGAATCATGGAGCGTGGTCATGCGTGGCCCCCTTGCTTGCGGAACCAGGGTAGCGACGCCGCCTTTCGCGCCGCTGACCTGGATCAATTCGCGGCCGCACGGCAGCGGTATCGTCGCGGTGGCTGGGAGGCACCATGTTCGAGGAGACTTCCATGGCGGAGGCGGCCTATGCCGGCCCGGTTGTCGATGTCCGCGCGCTGACGCGCATCTTCGGCGCCATCGTCGCCGTCGACCATGTGTCGCTGGAGATCGCCAGGGGCGAGATTTTCGGCCTGATCGGCCCGAACGGCGCTGGCAAGAGCACTCTCATCAGAATGCTGACCACTCTCCTGCCGCCGACCTCGGGCTCGGCGACGGTGGCCAGGTGCGACGTGCGGCGCGAACCAGCCGCGGTGCGGCGGCGCATCGGCTACGTTCCGCAGCTTCTGTCGGCCGACGGCGCGCTGACGGGATACGAGAACCTGCTGCTCTCGGCGCGCCTGTATGGCGTTCCGCGGAGCGAGCGAGCGACGCGCATCGCCGAGAGCATGGCCAAGATGGGGGTGGCGGAGGTCGCCCATCATCTCGCGGGACATTATTCGGGCGGCATGGTGCGCCGGCTGGAGATCGCCCAGAGCCTTCTCCACCGTCCCGAGGTGCTGTTCCTCGACGAGCCAACCGTCGGGCTCGATCCCGCCGCACGCGACGCTGTCTGGGACCGGGTCGTCGAACTGCGGGAGCGGTCGCACACCACCATGATCGTCACCTCGCACCACATGGACGAGATCGACCGCTACTGCGACCGCATCGCCCTGATCGCGCGCGGGCGGATCGCCGCGATCGGGACGCCCGCCGAGCTGAAATCGGGCGTCGGTCCCGGCGCCACGCTCGACGACGTCTTCACCAGGCTGACGGCCGGCAGGGCTGAGAGCGAGACGGAGGGGGTCTATGGCGAGATCAGACGCAGCCGACGTGCGGTCAGCGAGCATGGCTGAGGGCTCGGCGGCCTCCTCCTATGCGACGAAGGTCTGGGCGGTCACGGCGGCCGAGCTT
The DNA here is from genome assembly GCA_050187535.1 of Alphaproteobacteria bacterium. Taxonomy (GTDB): domain Bacteria; phylum Pseudomonadota; class Alphaproteobacteria; order ATCC43930; family Allostellaceae; genus Allostella. Next base: position 9,273 of record JBFWXJ010000011.1, read on the forward strand.
CAGAAGCTGCGCCACGATCCCTTCGAGCTCGTGACGCGCGCCGTCCAGCCGGTCCTGTGGCTGCTGCTGTTCGGCGAGGTGATGGGGGGTGTGCGCGGCGTCACGCCCGGCGACGTGCGCTACCTCGACTTCCTCGCCGCCGGCATCCTCGCGCAGAGCGCGCTGTTCGTGGCGATCTTCTATGGCATAGCGGCGATCTGGGAGCGCGATCTCGGCGTGCTCCAGCGCTATCTCGTCAGCCCGGCGCCTCGCTCGGCCCTGGTGATCGGAAAGGCGCTGTCGGCGGGGGTCCGGGCGCTGTCGCAGGCGGCGATCGTCTATATCATCGCCGCGGTGCTCGGGGTCGGGCTCGACATGCGCCCGGCCAGCGTCCTCGGCGTCGCGCTCTTCATCATGCTCGGATCCGGGCTGTTCTCGACGCTGTCCCTGGTCATCGCCTGCCTCGTCAAGTCGCGCGAGCGGTTCATGGGCATCGGCCAGGTCCTGACCATGCCGATCTTCTTCGCCAGCAACGCGATCTATCCGCTCTCCCTCATGCCGGAATGGCTGCGCACGATCTCCCACGCCAACCCGCTGACCTACGAGGTCGACGCGCTGCGCGCCCTGATGCTGACCGGTGTCGGATCGGACTACGGGCTGGCGGTCGATCTCGGCGTGCTCGTCGCGGTGTCGGCGGCGCTCACCCTCGTCGCCGGGCGAGTGTACGGGCGCATGGGGTACTAAGGGGCGGGCGGGGGGCTCGGGAGGGACGATGCGGCGGCTCGCGCTGTCCAGGGTCTACCAGCTGATCGAGCCGGGGCCGGTCGTCCTATTGACGACGGCGCGCAGAGATCGCGCCGACGTCATGACCATGTCCTGGCTGATGATGGTCGAGTTCGAGCCGCCGCTCATCGCCTGCGTCGTCGGCCCGGCCAACCACAGCTTCGCGGCGCTTTGCGCCACGCGAGAATGTGTGATCGCGATTCCGGCGGCCGAACTGGCATCGAAGGTCGTGCAGATCGGCAACACGCCGGGCCGCTACGTCGACAAGTTCGCGATGTTCGGGCTGACGGCGGTGCCGGCCGAGCGGGTCCGCGCTCCGCTCGTCGCGGAGTGCTTCGCCAACCTGGAATGCCGAGTGACCGACACCCGCTTCGTCCGGGCCTACGCTCTCTTCATCCTGGAGGTGCTCACCGCCTGGATCGATCCTGCGCAGAAGCGGCCGCGGACCATCCACCACCAGGGTCACGGGCGGTTCGTCGTCGACGGCGAGGTCATCAGGCGGCGTTCCAGGATGCGCTAGCCCACTTGCATCCGCCGCGGGTTCGGATCGGCCAGCGGTGTTGACCTGGGTCAACACATGCTGAGCGCGAAGGCGCGAAACTGATCTGACATGCAGGAGGTCGCATGGAAATCCCGCTCCAGATCAGCTTCCGTGACATGGACCCTTCGCCGGCGATCGAGGCCCAGATCCGTGAGCGGGTTGGAAGGCTTGATCATTTCTTCGACCGCATCATGAGCTGTCGGGTCGTCGTCGAAGCGCGCAATCGCGGACAGCGGAAGGGCACCCTCTACAACCTGCGCATCGACGTGCGGCCGCCGGGCGCGGAGCTGATCGTCGGGCGCTCCGGCCCGCTCGACCATGCCCATGAGGACGTCCACACCGCGGTTCGCGACGCCTTCGATGCCATGGAACGGCGCCTGCAGGACCACGCGCGCCGCCATCGTGGCGCCGTCAAGACGCATGCCGTGCCCGACCACGGCCGCGTCCTGCGTCTCTTCGACGACTACGGCTTCATCGAGACGTCCGAGGGCGACGAAGTCTACTTCCACGCGAACGCCGTGGTCGACGGCGGGTTCGCGCACCTGACGGTAGGCGCCGCGGTGCGGTTGGTGATCGTAGAAGGGGAGAGCGCCAAGGGGCCGCAGGCCAGCACGGTCATCCCCCTCGGCAAGCACCACTTGGAAGACGTTCGCTAGACCAGCGCCGGGGAGGCGATGCCATGGAGGTGAACGACGCCATCTACGGACGCCGGGCCATCCGCACTTACGCGCGCGAGCCCGTTCCACGCGAGGCACTGCGCATGCTGGTCGACGCCGCGGTGCAGGCGCCGAGCGCGATGAACGAGCAGCCCTGGGTCTTCACCATCGTGACCGAGCAAACGCTGCTTGCCCGCATCTCGCGCGCCGCAACGGCCCACCTGCTCGCGACCGACGCTTTCGGCGCGCACGGGGCGCGGCTGCGCCCGATGCTGAGCGATCCCGCCTACCAGATCTTCTACGGTGCCCCGGCGCTCGTCGTCATCGCCGCCCCCGAGGATGGGCCGTTCGCGGTCGCGGACTGCGCGCTCGCGGCGCAGAACCTGCTGCTCGCCGCTTGCGCTGCCGGCCTCGGGACCTGCTGGATCGGACTCGCCCAGCCATGGCTCGCCTCGGCCGAAGGCAGGGCGACGTTGGGCTTGGCGGCGCACCTCCTGCCCGTCGCCCCGATCATCGTCGGCCGGCCGCAGGCGACGCCGGGCGCGGTGGTGCGCAAGTCGCCCGACGTCCGATGGCTCATCTGAAGGCGGGGCTGCGCCCGCCGCATCGAGGTCGATCCGGATCAAGCCCGGGAACGCCCGGAGCGCGTAGCACTGTGAAAGTCGGAGCACGGGAGAGAAGCCGATGACATCGAAGCAGATCCTGTTCCACTCCGCCGCGCGCGAGAAGATCCTGCGTGGAGCCGCGCAGCTGGCGGATGCCGTGCGCGTGACGCTCGGCCCGCGCTCGAAGTCAGTCCTGATCCAGAGGAAATGGGGCGCGCCGATCGTCTGCAACGACGGCGTCACCATCGCCAAGGAGCTGGAGCTGAAGGACGCCGAAGAAAACCTGGGGGCGCAGATGCTGCGCCAGGCGGCGGAGAAGACCGGCGACGTCGTCGGCGACGGCACCAGCACGGCGACGATCCTGGCGCATGCCATCTTCGCCGACGGCGTGCGCAACGTCGTGGCGGGCGCCAGCGCCATCGATCTCAAGCGCGGCCTCGATCGCGCGACGAAGGCGGCGGTCGGCGCGCTGCGCGCCATGTCGCGCCCGGTGAGCTCGCGCCGGGAGAAGGCGCAGGTCGCGACCATCTCGGCACACAACGATGCCGCCATCGGCGATCTCGTCGCCGATGCCATGGACAAGGTCGGCAGCGACGGCGTCATCACCGTTGAGGAGTCCAAGACCACGGAGACGGTCCTCGAGGTCGTCGAGGGCATGCAGTTCGAGCGCGGCTTCCTGTCGCCCTACTTCGTCACGAACCCTGAGAAGATGGAGGCGGTGCTGGAGGACGCGCTCGTTCTCCTCTCCGACCGCAAGATCGCCGGGCTCAAGGATCTCATACCGTTGCTCGACGAAGTGGCCAAGGCGGGACGCCCACTGCTGGTCGTCGCCGAGGACGTCGAAGGCGAGGCGCTGGCCACGCTGATCCTCAACCAGATCCGCGGCGCACTCCGCAGCTGCGCGGTCAAGGCTCCCGGGTTCGGGGACCGCCGCAAGGCGATGCTGCAGGACATTGCCGTGCTGACCGGTGGCACGATCGTGTCCGAGGAGCTCGGGCTGAAGCTGGAGAGCGCCGGCCTCGCCCAGCTCGGTCGTGCCAAGCGCGTGGTGGTCGACAAGGACAGCACGACAATCATCGGAGGCGGCGGCGGGCGCGCGGAGATCGACGTGCGCATCCAGCTCATCCGCCATGAAATCGAGAAGACGACGAGCGACTACGACCGCGAGAAGCTGCAGGAGCGGGTGGCGAAACTGTCGGGCGGCGTCGCCGTCATCCGCGTCGGCGCCCCGGCCGAGCCCGAGATGAAGGCAAAGAAGGAGGCGCTCGACGACGCGATCAACGCGACCAAGGCGGCCGTCGCCGAGGGCGTCGTGGCTGGCGGCGGGCTCGCGCTGCTGCGCGCCACCGCCGCGGTGGCGGAAGAGGAGGCCAAGTGCGACGGCGACGAACGCACGGGCGTCCAGATCCTGAAGCGGGCGCTGGAGGCGCCGCCCCGCCAGATCGCCGAGAATTCGTCGGTCGACGGCGGGGTCGTCGTCGCCCGCATGCTCGCGAGCGAGGGCAGCATCGGGTTCGACGCCGCGCAGAAGCGATATGTCGACCTGATCGAGGCTGGGATCATCGATCCGACCAAGGTGGTCCGAATCGCGCTGGAGAACGCCGTCTCGGTCGCGAGCGTCCTGCTGCTTACCGAGGCGACGATGACCGACATCCCCGAGGCGCGCAAGGAGCGTGCGCTCGAGCCGGACATGGCGGCGTAGGCGCCGTCGCGCTTCCCTGCCGGCGGCTGCCCTTCACAGGACGCCGGCGAGGCGCGCCGGGAGCTCGGTCGCCGGCATTCCGACATAATCGTGCGGCACCTCGACCGTGACCAGCTTGGCCGCGGCGTTGCCCATCTCCGCGCGCAGGTCGCCCAGCATCTTGGGTGGGGCCACCACTACCAGGCGCCGGAAGCGCCTTTGGCGGGCGCCCTCGTCGACGAGGCGCGCGATGCGGCGGGCAAACTCGTGCTTCTCATGGACCAGCGGGTCGGTGCGTGGCTCCATTGCATGGCGGGCGGCCGACCCTGCGGAGGAGAAGGCGCGGCCGGGCGCACTGCTCTTCAGGTCGTGCGCATGGCCGGGCACGGCCGCATGCAGCTCCTCGGCCACCACCAGGCGCGCGCCGGGTGCATCCAGCACCAGGACACGTGCCGTCCTGCTGTCGGCGACGAGAATCCAGGTTGGATAGCGGCTGAGCGGCATGCTGGCTCTCCTTGCGCTGCGCAAGCTTCCGGCGATGAAGCCGCGCCTGGGGCGGGCGCACATTGACCGAGATCAACCACACGCGGCGAGGGGCCTGCGAGCAAGGAAATGCTCTCGCACGTCGCGATGCGCATGCGCCCATCCATGCAGCCCGAGCCGTATTCGCGGTCGTCTTCCGGAAGATCGACCTGGGCGCGTCGCTCAAGGCGGTGCGGGCGCTGCCGCGTGATCCGCGCGCGCTGTGGCCGAGCGCGGCGCAGCACGACGGAGCGGCGCCGGCCCGCACGGGCGGCTTGACGGCGATCCCGCTCCGACCCTTCATGGAACGGGTGCCCCGCCACAGGGGTCGTCCTGCCCAACGGTGCGGGAGCGAGCAGGCGTGCGGGTGCTGATCGCCAGTCACCAGCGGTATTTTCCGGACCATTCCGGCGGTGCCGCGGCGGCGATCCGCGACCGCTGCGGCCAGCTGCGCCCGCTAGGGGTCGAGACCCTCGTGCTGTGCCGTGGCGAGGGCGGCGAGACCCTCGAGGACGACTGGGAGGATCAGCCGCTCGTCCGCGCGCCAGATCCGGCGGCTGCCCTCGGCCGCTGCGCCGGGTCCTTCGCGCCCGATGTCGTCATGATCGAGATGGGCGGCGGTGGCGCGCTGGGCGCGGCCGCGCTGGGGGCGGGGCTGCCGATCGTCCTCTTTCAGCACGATCTCGGCCTCGACGGCCGGCTGGTGCATGCGGGCGCGCCCCTCCTCGCAGCCTCGAAGTTCCTCGCTGCGCGGGTGGGCCGGCTGGTCGGCCGCCCTGTCGCCGCGGTCGGCTCGATCGTCGACCGCGACCGCTACGCCCGTCCGGAGCGGCCGTCCGGCACGACGGTGCTGTTCGTCAACCCGATCCCGACCAAGGGCCTCTACATCGCCCGCGATATCGCCCGCGCCATGCCGGCGACCCGGTTCCGCTTCCGCGAGAGCTGGCCTCTGCCCGGGCCGGCGTGGCGCGATGTCGCGGCCGGCGTCGGCCGGCTGCCGAACGTCGAACTGCTGCATGCGACACATTCCACGGCCGAGCTCTATGGCGATATCGGGGCGCTGCTGGTTCCCAGTATTGCCGAGGAAGGTTGGGGCCGGGTCGTCACCGAGGCGCAGGCGGCGGGTGTCCCCGTGCTGGCGTCCGATCGGGGCGGGCTGCCGGAGGCGACCGGAACGGGCGGCATCGTCCTGCCGCTGCACGCGCCGACCGGGCGTTGGGTGGATGCCCTCGGCCTGCTGTTGGGTCCCGAGCGCGGGGTCTGGTCGGCGGCGGCGCGGGCCCGCGCCTTCGCTCCCGATGTCGATCCCACCGCGCTCGCCGGCCGGCTGCTGGAACGATTGCAGGCGGCGGCGCGCCGCTGATGCTCGCCGCGGTGCCGTGCTGCGCTAGATTGGAAGCCTTCGCGGTTCCGGCGGGGGAGATCGCCATGGGGGTGGAAGGCTATACGGCGCCGGCGCGCGTCGCACATTGGACGACGGCCGTGCTGCTCGCGATCTCGATCCCGCTCGGCCTGATCATGACGGAGATCGAGGGCGACCTCAAATTCACCCTCTACCACTGGCACGAGTGGCTGGGCTTCCTCGTGTGGTGGATCGCGATCTTCCGCGTCTGCTGGCGCATCGGCCACCCTCCGCCGCCGCACGTGCCGCCGTTGCCGGCGCTGCAGCGGGCCGCCGCGGAATCCGTCCACGGGCTGCTCTACGTGGCGCTGCTGGCGATGCCGATCCTCGGCTGGATCGGCAATTCGGCCTACGGCTTCCCGCTGGAGCCCTTCGGCCTCTTCCGCCTGCCCGACCTCGTCGCGAAGAACGATGCGCTCGGGCGGGTCATCCTCGACATCCACGGCTGGGCCGGCTGGGCGGTCATCGTGTTGCTCGGGATGCATGTCGGTGCAGCGCTGCACCATCACGTCATCGTCGGTGACTCGACGCTGCGCCGGATGCTGCCGCGGTCGCTGGGCGGGCTCTGACGCGCGTCAGAGGTGGAGACGCACCAGCAGGCTGACGATCCACAGGAAGGCCGCGACGGCGGTGGCTACCCGGGCATGGAGGAAATACCGCTCGCGCAGGATGCCGCCGATCACCGCCTGCGCGCGCTCCTCCGGCAGTCCGTGGCGCTTGTCCAGCAGCAGCCACAGCTCGGTCGAGCGATAGCGGCGCTGCGGCGCCCGCAGCCCCTTGAGGAAGAGGATGGCGGCCATGAGCGCCATCATGATCGCGCCGCCGTAGCTGGCCAGAGCCACGTCGTCGGCGACGCCGACCATCGCGGTCGCGACGGCCAGCATCCCGAAGCCGCAGCCGCGGCGGATCGAAAGGTCGGCGAGTTGGCGGATCTGATCCATCGTCGGTAGCTCGGTGATTGGCCCACCGTAGCAAACGCCGCGCCGCCGATCCGGCTGCTCAGGGGGCGAAATTCGGCAGCGCCGGCGCCGTCAGGAGGACGGCGAAGGTCAGCCAGGTCCACATGGGTCCGGTCCGCGCCGTGCCGTCCGCGGTCAGGCGCTCCTGGATGGCGGCGGGCACGCCCGCGAACAGCAGCGTCGCGCTGGAGACGAGGACGGAGCTGAAGAAGAGCACCCAGCCCGGGCTGCGCGGGAAGATCTCGGGCATCAGCACGGCCGTTATCGGCACGGCGACGTTGAGGTAGGGCGAGAAGATGCCGTTCACGACGGCGACCCCGATCACCAGGGTGAAGAGCATGTGGCGGTCGAGCATGGCGGCGCCTCAGCCGGCCGGCGGGGCGGGCATGCGCGGGGTCAGTCCCGCCTGGAACATCGCCATGAAGAAGACGACGCGGGCGACCACGACCCAGAAGGCGGCCGCCGGCGGCAGGAAGGCCCGCGGGATCATCGCCGGCGTGATCCGGTCGACGAGGTAGACGAGCCAGTCGGTCAGCCGGCGGAACCAGCGATAGATGTAGTTGCTGCTGTTCGGCGGCACCACGAAGCCGAGCAGGAAGCGGCCGAACAGGGTGTAGAACAGCACGGAGAACGCGTAGTTGGGCAGGTGGAAGTACCAGTAGCTCCACCAGATGTCCTGGCCGCTCACCTGCCGGGCTCCCCGCTGGTCGAGAAATGACGGCGGGGCCCGCGAGGGCCCCGCCGGTAGAGGCTGCGATCGACCCGGCGCCTATTCGTGCGCCGCGCCGCCGAAGCGGACCTCGCCGCGCGGAACGCGGATCGAGTCCACGAACTCCTGCATCTCCTGCGACGGCGGCGTCGTCACGAGGCTGACGACCCAGGTCACGAGGAACGCGACCGGCAGGCCGAACAGCGCGCTGGAGATGTTGCGGATGCCGAACCACAGCGGCGCGCCGAAGTAGTGGGTCGACACGAGGTAGTAGAGGCACACGCCGAAGCCGGAGATCATCCCGAGGATGGCGCCGGTCGACGTGGTCCGCTTCCACCAGATGCCCATGACGAGCGGCGCGAACAGGCCGGCCGCCGCCAGGGAGAAGGCCCAGGCGACCATCTGGATGATGCCCGAGGGCCGGGTGCCGGCGACCGCCGCCGCCAGGATCGCGACGGCGACCAGCAGGGTCCGCGCCACGACGAGCCGCCGCTTCGTGGACGCCTGCGGGTCGATCATCTTGTAGTAGACGTCGTGCGACAGGGCGTTCGCGATGGCCAGCAGCAGACCGTCGGCGGTCGATAGCGCGGCCGCGAGGCCGCCCGCGGCCACCAGGCCCGAGATGACGTAGGGCAGGCCCGCCACCTCCGGCATCGAGAGCACGATGATGTCCTGATTGATCCGGATTTCGCCAAGATCGAGGTTCGGCCCGGCGATGGCATACTTGGTCAGCTCGAGGATGCCGTTGCCGTTCGCGTCGTTGATCGTCAGCAGCCCGCCGACCTGCGACCAGCTCTGCACCCATGCGGGCAGGGTGGAGATCTGGGCGCCGATGACGTTCTGGTAGATCTCCAGCTTGGCGAAGGCGGCATAGGCCGGCGCCGTGAAGTACAGCAGGAAGATGAAGAAGATGCTCCAGCCGACCGACTGGCGCGCCTCACGCACGTTGGGCGTCGTGAAGTAGCGCATCAGGATGTGCGGCAGCGAGGCCGTGCCGACCATCAGGCACAGCACCAGCGCCCAGAAGTTGTTGAACTCGACCCAGCTGAACTGCCCCGCCGCGTCCGAGAAGGGCTGGACGTGGCTGCGGACGATGTTGAGCTTCTGCTCCAGCTGGACGATCTGCTGCAGGGCCTGGCCGTAGGTCAGCTCGGGGATCGGGATGCCGTAGAGCTTCGTCGACAGCCAGACGACCGGGACCAGGTAGGCGATGATGAGGATGATGTACTGCGCCACCTGGGTCCAGGTGACCGCCCGCATGCCGCCCAGCATCGAGCAGACCAGGATGCCGACGAGGCCGGCGAAGATCGCGATCTCGAAGGGAATGCCGAGGAAGCGCGAGGTGATGATGCCGATGCCGAAGGCCTGAGCGACGATGTAGGTGAAGGAGGCGCAGAAGAGGACGACGACGCCGCAGACACGCGCGACGTTGCCCTCGTACCGTGTCCCGAGGAAGTCCGGCACCGTGAACTGCCCGAACTTGCGCAGGTAGGGCGCGAGCAGGATGGCGACGAGGACGTAGCCGCCCGTCCAGCCCAGGACGTAGCCGAGGCCGTTGTAGCCGGCGAGGAACAGGCCGCCCGCCATGGAGATGAAGGAAGCGGCGCTCATCCAGTCGGCGCCGGTCGCCATGCCGTTGTAGAATGCCGGGACGACGCGTCCGGCCACGTAGTATTCGGAAATCTCCATCGTCCTGGAGAGGAATCCGATGTAGGCATAGACGAAGATCGTGAGGAAGACGAAGGCGTAGCCGATCCACCGGTTCGGGACGCCGAACTGTTCCAGGATGGCGAGCACGATCGTGAAGCTGACGAACGCGCCCGTATAGATCCCGTAGACCTTGCCGAGATTGGCGAGGAAGCTGCGGGAGGCGCTGGTATCCGTGGCCATTTAATCCTCCCCCGTCACTCTTCGGCGACGCCGAATTCTTCGTCGATGCGGTTCTGGGCCGAGGAGCTCCAGAAGCACAGGATGACGAAGATCAGCAGTGAACCCTGGGCGGCCATGTAGAAGCCGAGCGGAAAGCCCAGGATCACGATCTGGTTGAGTTGGACGGCGAAAGCATGAACCACGAAGCTCGCCAGGAACCAGATGATGAGGATCGTCCACATCAGACGTGACGTCCTACTCCAGTAGGCGTCGTGCTGCGCTGGCGTCAGGCTTGGTTTGGCCATCTCATGTTCCCCCCGGAATGAGAACTCGGGCGCCCCTTGCACCCACCATCGCCGTTCGATCCGCGATTGCCCTCGGATGGCGTTCACCCATCGGGAGGGCGGCATGGACCGCCGACTGTTTCACGGATAGTCTTAACATTGCCGCCAAAGCTGCACAATAACGGTCGAAAATGGGAATTCTCCCCACAATCGAGTCGGTCCGCGGATGGCTGGCCGCCCGCGTCTCCGGGGGCGGGAGCGACGTCGCCGCCGATGCGCCGGGGCTGGGCGACCTACTGTCGTCGCAGGCGGCCTTCGTGGCGCAGAAGCTGGTCACCGAATATTGCCAGGCGAAGGCCGGCCGCCATTGGCCGCAGCTCTCCATGGAGGAGACGTTCGTCGCCGCGCTGGGCCGCGCCCGCTGGGAGGCGTTCGCGGCGATCCTGGCCGACGTGTTCGTCCTGGCGGAGGGGATCCTGCGCCCGGCGGCCGGCGGCGAGGCGCAGGCGCTGCGGGCACCGCTCGTCCGCCTCTATGCCGCGAGCCTGGGGGCCTATCCGCGGCCGGCCCACCGGCCGGACGGGTGGGACGACGCGGTCGCCGCCTTCGACGAGCGCCTCGCCTCGGTCCAGCAGGCGGAGCCCGCCGCCCCCAGGATCGTCGCCGCCATCGGCGGTCACCGGATGTTCGAGACCCTGCCGATCGCGCTCGGAATGCGCCGCGACGACGAGCCGATGGTGGTGAACGGTGTCGCCTTCCACCTGACCGCGATGATCGGGCGACTGCGCCGGCGGATCGACGCCCCGGCAGTGGTCGCGTCGTTGCGTTCCCGGTCCGGCTGAGGCGGCCGGGGCGGGGGCGGCCGGGGCGGCGGGGATGACGCGAGAGGACGCCCTGCTGCTGTCGCTTCCGGCCGTGGCCGTGGCGCTCGCCGCGGCGGCGGGGCTGGCGGCGGGCGAAGCGCCCTGGGTGGCGCTCGCCGCGGCGGCGGCGGCGGCGGCGGCACTGGTCGTCCTCCTGACGCTGCTCGCCCATCATCTGCGCAGCGTTCGCCGGGTGGCCGACATCCTCGCGGGCCTGGCCGCGGGCGCAGGCACGCGCCCGCCCTCCCCGGTGATCGACGGCGCCGGCCCCGCCCTGGCGGCGGTCTACGCGGCCGGGCTGGCGCTGGACGCGGCGCGACGCGCCGAACGGGCGGCCGGCGATCCGCGCCTCGCGCCGATCCTGGGGGCGGTCGCCCAGCCGATGCTGGCGATCGCGCCCAACGGCCTCGTCACGTTGGCGAACGGACCGGCGCGGCGGCTCCTCGGGGCCGCGGCGGTGGCGCCCGGCACCAGCGTGCTCGACGTTCTCGACCGCGAGGCGCTGGGGGCGGCGTTGGCCGCCGCCGCCGGCGCGGCGGCGCCGGTGGAAGCGGCCCTGCGCACCACCGACGGCCGTCGTCTGGCGGCGCGCGTGACCGCGCTCGGCGGCCGCGGCGGGGCGCTGCTCGGCTTCGTCGAGGAGGCGGGCTGGGAGCCCGGGCTCGTCCATGCCCTCGATCTCCTCGATGGTCCGCCGCCGCCGCGGCCGTTCGACGACGCGACCCCGCTGGCGGCACTTCCCGTGGTGTCGCTCGACCTGGAGACGACGGGCCTCGATCCGGCGCGCGACCGCGTCGTCGCGGCCGGGGCCGTGCGTCTCGACGGTTCGCGGATCTATCCGGCCGAGACCATCGACCTCCTCGTGCGACCCGGCGTGGCGATCCCCGCGCGGGCGACGGCGGTCCATGGCATCGCCGACTCGACCGTCGCCGACGCGCCCCCGATCGCCGAGGTGCTGCCTGAGATCGCACGCTTCGTCGCCGGCTGCGTCGTCGTGGGACACAACATCGGCTTCGACCTGACCGTCCTCGCGGCCGAGGCGGCCCGAACGGGCATCGCCTGGGATCCGCCGCCCGCGCTCTGCCTGCTGCAGGTCGCCGACGTGCTGGAGCCGGGCCGCACCGATCTCGACCTCGATGCGCTGGCCGCGCATTTCGCGATCCCGGTGATCGGCCGGCACACCGCCCTCGGCGACGCCCACGTCGCGGGCGAGCTCTATCTCAGGCTGTTGCCTCGGCTGGCCGCGGCGGGCGTCTCGACCTGGGGTGCCGCGCGCGACTTCGCGGCGCGCTCGCGCCGCGTGCGGCGGCGGCAGGCGCAGGCCGGGTGGTGAGGGAGCCGATGCCGCCGGCGATCGGCGACGGCGTCGGCCGGCTCGACGCCTTCCCCTACTGCACGACGGCGGGGCGGGTGATGTCGGCGCCGCTGGTGAGGGTGCCGGCCGGCTCCAGCCTCGGCGCCGCCGCGGCGGTGATGGCGGAGGCCGGCATCAGCTCGGTCGTCGTCGGCGATCCGGTCGCACTCGGCATCGTCACCGAGCGCGACCTGCTGCGGGCGACCGTCCGCGACGGCGCGGCGGCGCTGGCGGCTCCGGTCGATCGGGTCATGTCGTCGCCGCTCGCCACGGTGCGCGTCGACGCCCTGGTAGCCACGGCGATCGGCCGCATGGAGCGGCTCGGCATCCGCCATCTCGTCGTCGTCGACGAGGGCGGGGCCGCGGTCGGCATGGTTTCGGCGCGCACGCTGTTGAAGCTGCGCGCGCGCGAGGCGCTCGGCATCGGCGACGCCATCGCGACGGCGGCCGATGCGGCGGCCATCGGCAAGGTCCGCGAGGGGCTGCCCGGCCTCGCCCGGGCGCTGCGCGGCGACGGGGTGACGGCCGTCGCGGTGGCTGGCGTCATATCCGCCGCGCTGCGCGAGGCGACCGCGCGCGCGGGCGAGCTCGCGCTGGCGGCGATGGCCGAGGAAGGGTGGGGGCCGCCGCCGGCGGCCTGGTGCCTCCTGGTGCTCGGCTCGGGCGGCCGCGGCGAGAGCCTGCTCGTGCCGGACCAGGACAACGCGCTGATCCACGCCGGGGGCGACGCCGAGGACGGCTGGTTCGCCGAGGCCGGGCGGCGGATCGCCGACATCCTCGACGCCGCCGGCGTTCCCTACTGCGCCGGCGGCGTGATGGCGCGGGAGCCGCGCTGGCGGCGCAGCCGGGAGGGATGGCGGGAGACGATCGGGCGCTGGATCGCCGAGAAGGACGGCGGGGCGCTGCTCGACGTGGATATCTTCTTCGACCTCCACCCCGTCCTCGGCGAGGGCGGGCTCGCCCGCGATCTCGCCGCAGACGCCGTCGCCGCGGCGACGCGAGCGCCGCTCTTCCTGCGACAGCTCGCATCCCAGCAGGAGACGCTACGGCCGCCGCTCGGCCTGTTCGGCCGGCTGCGCGCCAGGCACGGGCGGGTCGACCTCAAGAAGGGCGGCACCATGCCGCTGGTGGCCGCGGCACGAACGATGGCGCTCGCCGTCGGCAGCCGCGCCGTCGCGACGCCGGCGCGCCTGGCGGCCGTGGCGGCCGCCGGCCGCATCACGCGCGAGGACGAATCGGCGCTCGGGGCCGCCTTCGAGACGCTGCTCGGCGTCCTGGTCGACGATCAGCTGGCCCAGCTCGCCGCCGGCGACCGGCCGGGGACGCAGATCCTCCTGGCGCGCCTCGATCGGCCCCGCCGCCGCGCCCTCATCGCCGCCCTCCAGGCCCTGACGCCGCTCGACACCATGGTGCGCGACGCCCTTTCGCGCTGATCGGCCGCCTTCGATTGCGCGTTGCCGTCGCCATGGGCTAGAAGCCTCGCGAATTCCCGATCAGCCCGGACGAACGGCGCGAGGACGCATGGCCGCGTACCAGTACATCTATGTCATGAAGGGCCTGACCAAGGTCTATCCGGGGAACCGAGAGGTCTTCCGGGACATCTGGCTGTCCTTCCTGCCCGGCGCCAAGATCGGCGTCCTCGGCGCCAACGGCGCGGGCAAGTCGACGCTGCTGCGCATCATGGCCGGCATCGACAAGGACTACGCCGGCGAAGCCTGGGCGGCGGAAGGCGTCAGTGTCGGCTACCTCGCGCAGGAGCCGCAGCTCGACCCCGCCAAGGACGTCCAGGGCAACGTCATGGAGGGGCTGGCGGCGACCAAGGCCCTCGTCGACCGCTTCAACGAGGTCAGCGCCCGCTTCGGCGAGGACCTGACCGACGACGAGATGAACGATCTCCTGGCCGAGCAGGCGGAGCTGCAGGAGAAGATCGACGCGGCCGACGCGTGGGAGATCGAGCGCACGGTCGAGATCGCCATGGACGCCCTGCGCTGCCCGCCCGGCGACGCCAGGGTCGAGAACCTGTCGGGCGGCGAGCGCCGGCGCGTGGCCCTCTGCCGCCTGCTGCTGCAGCGCCCGGACATGCTGCTGCTGGACGAGCCGACCAACCACCTCGACGCGGAATCGGTGGCCTGGCTGCAGCGCTTCCTCAAGGACTACACGGGCACCGTGGTCACGATCACCCACGACCGCTACTTCCTGGACGAGGTCGCGGGCTGGATCCTCGAGCTCGACCGCGGCAAGGGCATCCCCTACGAGGGCAACTACTCCGGCTGGCTCGTGCAGAAGCAGAAGCGCCTCGAGCAGGAGGGCCGCACCGAGGCCGCCCGCCAGCGCACGATCGAGCGCGAGCTGGAATGGGTGCGCGCGTCGCCGCGAGCCCGCCAGGCCAAGAGCAAGGCCCGCATCAGCGCCTTCGAGGCGCTCGTCGAGGAATCGACCAAGAAGGCCCCGGACACCGCCCAGATCGTCATTCCGCCGGGGCCGCGCCTCGGCGACCTCGTCATCCAGGCCGAGCACCTGCGCAAGGCCTATGGCGACCGCCTGCTGATCGAGGATCTGAACTTCCGCCTGCCGCCGGGCGGCATCGTCGGCATCATCGGCCCGAACGGTGCGGGCAAGACGACGCTGTTCCGCATGATCACCGGCCAGGAGCAGCCGGACGGCGGCTCGTTCCGGGTCGGCGACACGGTCAAGCTCGGCTATGTCGACCAGTCGCGCGACGCGCTCAACGCCAACGCGACCGTGTGGGAGGAGATCAGCGGCAAGAACGACGAGATCGACTTGGGCCGTCGCAAGATGCCGAGCCGCGCCTACTGCTCGCTCTTCAACTTCCGCGGCGCCGACCAGCAGAAGAAGGTGGGCCAGCTCTCGGGCGGCGAGCGCAACCGGGTGCATCTCGCCAAGATGCTGAAGTCCGGCGCCAACGTGATCCTGCTCGACGAGCCGACCAACGACCTCGACGTCGACACGCTGCGCGCGCTGGAAGAGGCGATGCTGGAGTTCCCGGGCTGTGCGGTGGTCATCACCCACGACCGCTGGTTCCTCGACCGCATCGCCACCCACATCATGGCGTTCGAGGGCGAGAGCCAGGTGGTGTGGTTCGAGGGCAACTACCAGGACTACGAGGCCGACCGGAAGCGCCGGCTCGGGGCGGAAGCCGACCAGCCCCACCGCATCCACTACAAGCCGCTGACGCGAAACTGAGGCGGGCACTGCACCAATCTCGCGCGGATAGAACTGGCGGTTGCGGCCGCGGGGTGAGAGAGTCGTTGCGAGAGGCCAGACTCGACGGAGGCGGTCGAATGCGACGGATTCTGCTGGTGCTGATGCTCTGCCTGTTCCCCGTCATGGCGCATGCGCAGACGGCGCCGTCGATCAGGATCGTGCCCCCGCGGGTCGAGACCCAGGGGGACATCACGGCGAAGCAGGTCGCGGTCGTGGTCGCCGCGGTCGTCGTGGGCGTGCTCGCCGGCGAGATGCTGATCGGCAACTCGATCGGTGCCTGGGTCGGCGCCATCGCCGGCGGCCTCGGCGGCCTGTGGGCGACCGACGCCTATCGCGACGAGATCGACGACCTCTAGACGCGGGGGAGACCGGCCATGAGCGGCTTGCGGGATCGGCCCGTGGGGCCGCGGGCGGGGTATCTGCGCGGGACCGTGGCGGCGGCGGCGCTGGCCGCGGCGGCCCTCGCCGTGCCGCCCGCCGGCGCCCGCGCCCAGGCGCCCACCATCGCCAATCAGGTTCGCCAGCTCTCGGCGGAGGTCGTGCGCCTGCGCGACCAGCTCACGGGCATGGCCGACGAGCTTCGGGCCTATGTCGAGCGCGCGGCTGCCGCCCAGCGCGAAGCCGAGACGGGCCTCAAGGAGGCGCTGGCGCGCACCGACACCCGCGGCGAGCGGCTGGAGACGGCGGTCGGGAAGCTGGAGGGTGACCTCGCCGCGGCGCTGGACGCGCGCCTCGACCCGCTGACGCGGCGACTGTCCGAGCTGGAGGCCGAGCTGGCCGCCGTGGAGCGGCGAAACATCGGCGCCACCGAGGCCGCCGCGCGCGATGCACGCGAGGCGCGTGACCAGGTCGCCGAGCGCATTCGCGTCCTCGACCAGGCCGAAGAGGAACGGGCGGCCGAGCGCAGCCGGGCCGCCGCCGCGGCCGAGCTGTCGCTGAAGGAGGCGCTGGAGCTGCTGGCGGAGCGCAGCCGGCGCCTCGCGGCGGCCGAAAGCGATCTCGCCGAGGCCAACCGGCGGGCGGCGGTCGCATCGGCCGATATTACGGAGCTGCGGCGCGCGCTGGAGACGGTGACGGCGCGGACGGCCGCGCTGGAGCAGGATGCGGCCGAGCGTGCGCGCCAGCAGGTGGCGCTGACGCAGTCCCTCGAGGAGCGGGTCCGGCAGGCGAATGCCGGGCTCGTCGAGCGCGCCGGCCGGCTGGAGACGGCGCTGGCCCAGCTCTCGAGCCAGCAGGCTGCGGCCGCCGGCGACGCGCGGCTGGAGCGCCTGCTCGCCGCGACCATCCACCTGACCGCCGCCGCCCAGGGTTCCCGGCCGTTCCCGCGCGAGCTTGCCTATGTGAAGCAGCTGGGTGACGGAGTGGCGGGGCTGGACGGGGCTGTCGCGGAGCTGCAGGCCCATGCCGGCCGCGGCGTGCCGACCGTGGCCGACCTCAGGATGGCGTTCCGCACGGTGGGCCCGGTGGTCGTCGCCCATTCCAATGGCTCGGACGAGGGCTGGATCGCCACGGCCAGGCGTTGGGCGACCGACGCGGCCGCTGTCGTCGGGGTCGCCGATCCGCCGCCGCTGCCGCCCGCCCGCGCGGCGGTCACCGTCGCGGATGCGCATCTGATGCGCGGCCAGCTCGCCCCGGCGGTGGCGGCCCTGGGTCCGATCGATCCGTCCGGCTTCGGCCCCGCCGGTGCGTGGCTCGTCCATGCGCGGGCGCGCATGGCCGTCGACCAGGCTTCCTTCGAGCTCGTCAACCGGGTGATGACGCTGATGCTGACCCGCTGATCCGTGCCGGGCGGCGGCGGACGGCTACTTCTCGATGTGAAGGACCCCGGTCAGCCGGGTATGGACGCCCGAATAGCTGATGCCGGCCGTGAACACCACGGCCAGCATCACCAGCAGGCCGGTGAACAGGGCGCTGATATTGCCGAGTTCCACTACGCCCAGCTCGGCACAGACCCAGCCCGCCGCGAGGCACGTCGTTACGACGAGAGCGATGCCGAACGGCCCGACCATCCGCCAGGTCGTCAGCGCCAGCATCGCATAGATGCCGAGCAGCACGAGCCCGCAGAGGACCTTGAGGGCGACGTCGCCCTCGCGCAACAGCCAGTGGACGTATGAGACCCCGCTGGGGTTGTAGGTCGCCAGCACGAAGAACAGACTGAACAGGAAGCGGATCAGGATGCTCGAATAGTCGAACCGCTGACCTCCGGACATCGCCATCGGCTGCCTCGCGGGCTCAGCGCTGGGGCAGCAGCGCCGCGCGCGTCAGCGCGTCCATGGCGGTCCGCGCATCGGCGCGCGCCCGCGCCTGGACGATCCAGGGCTGCATCGCGTCGGCCGCCTTGCCCCTGAGTCCGGTAAGCGCCGCCAGTGCTCCTTCCAGGTCCTCCGCCTCCAGGCGGGCGCCGGCGGCATGGACCGCCGGAGCGGCCCCCGGCATGGCCAGGTCGAGGACGAAGCGACCGCTCCCGAGGGGCGCGGTCGACGCGATCCAGGCCACCGCCTGCGAGACGATGGGCACGTCGTCGGTGGCGGCTTCGGCCATCAGGGCGCGCAACGCATACTCGTCGAAGCGCGCGCGCAACTGCCGTGCCGTCGGGATGCCGACGGCCGCGTGCGGCTCCAGCAATGCCACGGCGGGAGCCAGATCGGGCCGGCCGGCTGCCAGCCCTTTCACCGCGGCGAACTCCAGGGGGAAGGGCGTGGGACGCACCAATGCCGGTCGCAGCTGTGCGATCGCGCCGACCAGGGCCAGCCGGCGGAGTTCGTCCAGGCGCATCTCGCCCGCCCGCGCGCCGCGTTGCAGGTCGCTCTCGACGGTCGCAATCCGGGCGGCCAGGGGCTCGGTGCGCTCGACGGCGACCTTGCCGACCCGCGCCACCTCGCGTTCCGCAGCGGCGATGCGCCCGGCCAGCGGCTCGCCGCCGACCAGTGCGGGCCCCCATAGCGGCGACGTCGCCGCGAGGACGAGCGCCACCACCGCGGTGCCGAAACCCCATGCCGCCAAGCCGGGTCCTCCGCCTGTTGCCCCGGCAAGCGGCCGATCGTTCGAAGCGTCCGTCATCGCCATCCCTGCCTCCCCGTCGACGGCGGCCGCGATCCGCGCCGGAACGATCCTATCATCGAAGTGGGCGCGCCGCGACCGGCGTTGCGGCGATTGCGGCATCGACCGTTGCACCGGTTGGGTCCCGACGCGTGGAGCGCGTATCATCCGCGATCATGGCCGCCTCGCCTGGATTGCCCATCCGATCAGCGCTTGCGAATGCCGTGCCGCGCGGAGACGCGGGGTGACCGGAACCCTCCTCCACATCCTCGAGGGCATCGTGGCGGTGCTCATCCCGATCATCGTGACGACCGTCGTCGCGGAGATCGTCGATGCCCTCAAGCCACGGCAATATCACGAGATTCCCGCCCTGCGGCGAACCGCGCTGCTGAGCGGCGTGCTGCTGCCGCCCGCGGTGCTCTGGGCGACCCCGGATACGGGCATCTACGCCCTGGACCTCATCTTCCCCGCCGACGGGCCGTGGGCGATCGACCTTAGGGAGATGCTGACCGAGCGGTTCCTGCCCTATTTCCAGGTGTTGCCCGAAGTCTATGTCGGCTCGTACGACGCGCCGCTGTGGGTCCGCGCGCTCGTCAGCATGCACGCGCTCCTCGTGCTGACGACGCTGCTCCTGCCCTTCCGGCTGTGGCGGCTGCGCCAGGCGCTGCGCGCCGCCTTCTGCGATGCGCTGATCGTCGTCGTCTCGACGACGCTCACCCTCTACATGATCTGCACCGTCTACTGGCTGCTGAACCAGCTCACGGTTTGGGTCATCGCGGTCGCCGGATTGCTGTTCCAGCGGTTCCGCCTGCAGCGCGCCCGGCAGGCGGGCCACTGAGGGCGCCGGGATGCGCGCCCTCGCCTCCGGTCAGGCGTCCTTTTCCTTGATCGAGCGGTACCACCGCCGCGTGCGCAGGATCATGCCGCTGCGCTTGGGCTTCATCTCGTGCGTTTCCATGATCGCCTTGACCCGCCGACGCACTTCGATGTCCGGCAGCGCGCCGTCGGCCTGCAGGCGGTAGAAGGCGACCGCCTGCTCGAACTCGCCCTTGCGGATCTTGTTCTTCCGCTTGCCGGCGAAGTTCTTGAGGATGGCGGTCGCCGCCCCCTCGACGTCGCGCTCCAACGTCACCGCCATCTCGTCGGCGATGCCGCGGACGATGTTGCGGCTGTCGGTCAGGGACAGGTTGTGGCGGTTGAGCCCTTCCTCGAGCAGCTTGATCTCCTGCTCGCGGGTGATGAACTTCGTCTTCTGTGCGTGCAGCCTGACGAGATCGGCGAAGCGCTGCTTGCCCATGTCGGGAATTGTCGCGACGCTGCCTTCCATCGTACCCCCTGTGCCGCGTTCGGCTGCGCCGTGCGACCGCCCTTCCCCCCCGCAGCAGCGGCCCCTCGGATAGGGTGGAAAGCCTATATGAACCCCCATACCCTGTCGATATCCTCGCGGTCGCAGCGCAGCGCTACGGGGTGAGCATGCTGATCGAGCGGCCGGCCGATCGCGAGCCGTGGTGGCGCCGCTGGCGCCGCCCGCGCCGCGCCGCGTCCCCGCCGCTGCCGACCGCGCATGACCCGGCCGCCGACCCGTCGCCCGCGCCGCCGCTGGTCCAGGCGCACGGATGGGGCGGCATCCTCGCCCTCTATTCCGACCGCATCGCGATCCGGCGGGTCGGCTTCCTGCACATCGTGATGGATCTCTTGCCGCTGCACATCCCGCGCGTCGACACGGTGATCTTCCTCGACACGATCACCGCGATCGAGGTCGTCCGGCCGCTGCTGATGGTCGAGTACGTGCGGATCTCCTACGCGGGCGACCCGGAGGATGCGCCGCACGGCTACTGGCGCGGCGCCTTCGCCGACAATGCGGTGATGATGAACGTCCTCGACAATCGCCCGTTCTATCGTCTGATCGAGGCCGCCAACCACCTGCGGCGGGGCCAGCCGCTGCCGCCGCACCTCGCCATCGCGGGACACTGAAGCGCCGCCCGACGCGAACATCGCGAAAACCTCGGCCGCGGTCGGCGCGACTCATCGTCAGATGGGCGGCGGCCGTCGCCGTCCGCCGGGAGATGCCCCGATGGAGCGGATCCGTCCGATCGCCGGTGCCTGGCTGGCCTGCTACGCGCGCCTGCTGCTCGACCTCGATTCGCTCGATCGCCGGCTGCGGTTCGGCCGACCGGCCGGCGACGACCTCGTGCGCCGCCATGTCGAGGCCGCCGCTGCCGGCGGCGTCCTCGTGCTCGCCGCCTTCGGCCAGGGCAGGGTGGTCGGCGCGGCGGAGATCGCGCGGAGCGGCGACGCGGTCGAGGTCGCGCTCGCGGTCGAGCGTCCGATGCGCCGGCGCGGCCTCGGTCACCGGCTCCTGGGTGCGGCGCTGGTAGCGGCGTCCGGCCGCGAGGTGCGTCTCCATATGCTGGCGGAGAACCGTGCCGCCCGGACGCTCGCGGCCCGGGCCGGATTCGCGCTGCGCCAGCTCGGCACCGAGATCGCCGCCGTCCGCCACTTGGAGCCCGTCCCCGGACGCCCTAGTCTCGGCGCCGCATGACGCGCCGGCCGCCATGGACGGCGCCGGCCGGAACGGGGGAACCGCCGCGATGGGCAAGCATGTCGATTACTATTTCTCGCTCAACTCGCCCTGGGCCTATCTCGGCTCCGCGCGCTTCGCGGACATGCTGAAGCGCCATGGCGCCACGGTGACGACCAAGGCGGTCGACTACAGCCGCATCTTCCCGCAGTCGGGCGGGCTGCCGCTGCCCAAGCGTGCGCCGCAACGCCAAGCCTACCGGATGATGGAGCTGAAGCGCTGGCGGGAGTGGCTGGGCGTGCCGCTCGTGCTGGAGCCGCGCGCATTCCCCTCGCCCGAGGCGGAGCGGATCCGGATGGTCCTGGCCGCCCGCCGCCAGGGCGGGCAGCAGGCGGCGATGACGGTCGCCCATGCGCTGATGAGGGCGCTGTGGGGCGAGGACGCCGACGTCAACGACCCGGCCGCCCTGGACGCGGCGGTGGCGCCGGCCGGGTTCGACGGGGCGGCGCTACGTGCCGCCGGTGCCGACCTCATGGCGGAATACGACGCCGACACCGCGGAGGCGATGGCGCTGGGCGTGTTCGGTGCGCCCACCTACATCGTCGACGGCGAGCTGTTCTGGGGCCAGGACCGGCTGGACTTCCTCGACCGCAAGCTGGCGGCGTGACGGCTCAGGGCCGGGCCAGCGTCCGCGTCAGGTATGCCTCCATGGCCGCGCGCGTCGGGAACTCGGGCGTCGTGTCGGGGACGCCCAGATAGTAGATCGTGAGCGGCCGCTCGCCGGCGGCCAACGCGTCGGCGGTCGGCCCGAAGTGAATCTCGATGCTGGGGAGGTCGGCGAGCGTGGCGCGCGGCACGACGAGGTCGACGCCGCTCCCCACGGGAACCGGGCCGAATAGCGCCCGGCGCGCGCCGGAGAAGGGATCGACGCCTTCGGCCAGCAGGTGCCAGCCCCGATGCGCGCGGTCGACGATGCGGACGACCACCGACGTCTTCGTCTCGTCGGCGTCGCGCAGCACCGCCCAGGCGAGGCCGACGGCGGGCGACTCGTAGTGCGAATCCGCGCCATGGATCCGCTCGGCCGCCCCGGCTGCCGCGACGGCGGCGAGGAATACGATGGCTGCGGCGATGCTGCGCATCATGGCGTCGTCTCCGGAAGGATCTGCACGCCCCGGCGCGGCAGCCGGACGCCGACCCGGGCGCCGGGCGCATGCACCTGGCCTTCGGCCGGATCGAAGGCGACGGCGTGCAGCAGGGTTCCCGCGACGTCGACGCGGTATTCGACCTTCTCGCCGAGATAGGTGCGCCCTCGCACCACCCCCGGCACCGTGTCGGCGCCCACGGGCCCGACGCCGATCGCCTCCGGCCGCAGCACCACCCGCACCGCGGCCCCGGGAGCCAGGCCGCCGTCCGTCATCGCGATGGCGACCTCGGTCCCGGCCACGGCGAGGCGGACCTCGCCCGCGGTCGCGGCCAGGACCGTCGCCGGCAGCAGGTTGGAGCGGCCGATGAATTCGGCGACGAAGCCCGAGGCGGGGTGGCGGTAGAGCGTCTCGGCGTCGCCCAGCTGGACGATGGATCCCCGGTTCATCACCGCGATCCGGTCGGAGATGGCCATCGCCTCCTCCTGGTCGTGGGTGACGTAGACCGCGGTGATGCCGAGCCGCTTCTGCAGCTCCTGGATGTCGCCGCGCATCTGGACGCGCAGCTTGGCGTCGAGATTGGACAAGGGCTCGTCGAACAGCAGCACCCGCGGCCGGATCACGATCGCGCGGGCCAGCGCCACCCGCTGCTGCTCGCCGCCCGATAGCTGGCTCGGGATCTGGCCGTCGTAGCCGGCGAGGCCGACCATTCCCAGCACCTCGCCGACGCGCGCCGCGATGTCGGCGCCCGCGGCGCGGCGCACGCGCAGGCCATAGGCCACGTTCTCGAACACCGTCAGGTGCGGGAAGAGCGCATAGCTCTGGAAGACGAAGCCGATGTCGCGCTCGCTCGCCATGACATGGGTGACGTCGCGCTCGCCGATCAGGATGCGCCCGGCGCTGGGCTCCTGGAAGCCCGCGATCATGCGCAGCGTCGTCGTCTTGCCGCAGCCCGACGGGCCGAGCAACGTCAGCAGCTCACCCGGCCGTATCTCCAGGCTGACGTCGCGCGCGGCGTAGACCAGCCCCTTCACGCGGTGGCGGAACTGCGCCGACACGCCTTCCAGGCGGATGCCGACCGGTGCGGCGGGGTCGCGCACCATCTCAGCCTCCGCCCATGCCGCCCACCGGCATGCCGCCGTCGGTGCGCAGCCGGCGCAGCAACGCGTTGACCAGCCCGGTCACCGTCATGACGACGACGATGACGAAGACCGAAAAGGCGGCGGCCGGCCCCAGCGCCAGCTCGGTCATGTTCTCGAGGATGCGCACGGTGATCAGCGTCCAGTCGATCGAGACGAGGAAGATCGTGGCGCTGATCGCCGTCATCGAGCGGATGAAGACGACGCCGAGCCCGGCGAAGAACGCCGGCATGATCAGCGGCAGCACGATCCGCCGGAAGGTCGTGCCGCCCTTGGCTCCGAGGCTTTCGGAAGCTTCCTCCAGGCTGCGGTCGATCTGGTGCAGCTGGGCGATGGTGGCGCGGATGCCGGTCGGGGCGTAGCGGAAGACGTAGCAGGCGACGATGATCGCCGCTCCGCCGGTCAGCGCCAGCGGCGGGTCGTTGAAGGCGATGAGGTAGGCGATGCCGACGATCGTGCCCGGCAGCGCGTAGTTGAGCATCGACGCGATCTCGAGAAGCTGCCGGCCGGCGAAACGCCCGCGGGCCACCAGATAGCCGACGAGCACGCCGTAGAGGCCGCCGAGGGGCATCCCGACGAGCGCGATGATCAGGGTGTCGGCGATCGCCTTGCGCCCCTCGGTGAAGATCACGCGGTAGTGGTCGAGCGTCCACGCATGGTTCGCGCCGAAGGCGGTCACCAGCGAGGCGAAGAGCAGAAGAGCGTAGAGGTAGACGATGAAGAGCGCGATCAGCAGGCAGAGCGCGACCAGCGTCGCCCGCGCCGCCGGCGATACGCCCCGCGCGGCACCGACCGGGCCGGACTTGCCGGTCACCGTCACGTATTGCCGCCGCGCGACCCAGAAGCGCTGGATCAGGTAGACCGCGACGGCCGGCACCAGGAGCACGAACGACAGCACCGCGCCGCCCTGCAGGTCGAACATGCCGGTGATCTGCAGATAGGCCTCGGTCGGCAGCACCGGGAAGCGGTTGCCGGCGAGGATCAGCGGCGTCGCGAAGTCCGCCAGCGATGCGGCGAAGAGCAGCAGGAAGGCGTTGGCCAGCCCCGGGACCGCGAGCGGCAGGGTGACGGTGCGGAAGAGGTGGCGGCGCGACCCGCCGAGGCTCATCGCCATCTCGTCCAGCGTGTTGCCCATCGCTGCCAGCACCGGGCGCAGGGTGAGATAGGCGATCGGGAAGTAGGTCAGCGTCTCGGCGGCCGCGGTGCCGACCAGGCCGTAGATGGTGACGCCCTTCAGGCCCAGCAGGTCATGGGTGATGAGCCCGCGCGGGCCGAACGAGAAGATGAACGAGATCGAGGTGGTGAAGGGCGGCGAGATCAGCGGCAGCAGGGTCGCGATGTCGAAGAAGCGAACCCAGCCGGGCGACAGCCCCGAGCGCGCCGCGGTGAACGCGAATAGGAACCCCAGCGCCGTGCCCCCGACGCCGACGATCGCTGCCAGCAGCAGGCTGTTGGCGAAGGCGGCGCGGTGGCCGGGCTGTGCCAGCACTTCCAGCAACGGGGCGATCGTCAGCGTGTCGCCGGCGAGGAAGACGCGGGCCAGCAGCGCGCCCA
>JBFWXJ010000012.1:0-30347 GCA_050187535.1 Alphaproteobacteria bacterium
CGCCGGAGCCGGCGGCAACTTCTCGGCGGGGCAGGACCTGAAGGAGTATTTCCGGGCGAACGAGGGCAAGCCGGCGCAGGCGAAGAAGGCGCGGCTCGTGTCGAACGGCTGGCAATGGGATCGGCTCTACATGTTCGACAAGCCGACCATCGCCATGGTCGAGGGCTACTGCGTCGGAGGCGCCTTCACCCATTTCCTGGCGACCGACTTCGCGATCGTCGCCGAGGACTCGACCTTCTCCCTCTCCGAGGTGAACTGGGGCATCCTGCCGGGCGGCATGGTTAGCAAGGCCTTCGCCGACGCGGTGCTGCTGCGCCATGCCCTCTACTACGCATGCACGGGCGACCCGTTCGACGGCAAGGAAGCGGTGCGCATCGGGATCGCCAACTTCGCGGTGCCGAAGGGGCAGCTCGAGGCGGAGGTCACCAAGCTCGCGAAGAAGCTGATGACCAAGAGCCCGGCGGCCCTGCGCGGGACCAAGCAGGCGATCCGCATGGTTCGCCAGATGGGCTTCGCCGAGGCTGCCGACTACATGCAGGAGAAGAAGCAGGCCCTGCGCGTCGACGATGCCGAACGCTCCTACCAGACCGGCCTGCAGCAGTTCCTCGACAAGAAGAGCTACAAGCCGGTCTTCGAGCCCTTCAAGATGGGCACGCAGCTGACCGACCAGCGCGAGAAGTAGCCGGGGGCCGAAATGGAGCCGGGCGCGCATTCGGACGGATGCGCGCCCGCCACGCGTGGCGAACTTCCGGAGGGACAGCAGCATGCCCGGACCGCTCGACGGCATCGCCGTCGTCGAACTGACGACCATGATCACCGGCCCCCTGACCGGGATGATGCTGGCCGACCTCGGCGCCGACGTCGTGAAGATCGAGAACCCCGACGGCGGCGACCCGTTCCGCAGCTATGGCGGCGGCGCCTGGAGCGCGCAGTTCTGCTCCTACAACCGCAACAAGCGCAGCCTCGCGATCTCGCTGCGCAGCGACCGCGGCCGGCAGGCGCTGGAGCGGCTGGTGGCACGCAGCGACGTGCTGCTGGAGAACTTCCGGCCCGGCGTGCTCGACCGTCTCGGCTTCCCCGACGCGCGCCTGGTGGAACTGAACCCACGCCTCGTGCGCTGCTCGATCACCGGCTTCGGCGCCGACGGCCCATATTCCGACCGGCCCTGCTACGATGCGATCGCCCAGGCGCTGAGTGGCATGTCCAGCCAGTTCCTGGATCCCGCCGCGCCACGCCTCTCGGGCACCACCATCTCCGACAACGTCACCGGGCAATATGCCTGCTACGGTATCCTGTCGGCCCTGCTGGAGCGCGAGCGCACCGGGGTCGCGCGGCGGGTCGAGGTGAACATGCTGGAGGCGACGATCGCCTTCATGCCCGAGCCGTTCGGGTACTGGACGCAGAACGGCGAGGTGGCCGACGCCTATCTGCGCATCCGCAACTCGCAGGCCTACGCGTTCCGCTGCGCGGACGGGCGGATGCTGGCGATCCACCTGTCGTCGCAGCCGAAGTTCTGGAGCGCGCTGCTGGGCGCCATCGAGCGGCCGGAGCTGGCAGACGATCCGCGCTTCGCCACGCTGGAAGGCCGCGTCGCCAACTACGAGGCCCTGCTGGTCGAGGCCGGCGCGGCCTTCGCGCGTCAGCCGGCGAAGCACTGGTTCCAGCGGCTGGCCGACTACGATGTGCCCTTCGCCTCGATCAACGACGTGACCGAGGTGTTCGCCGACCCGCAGGTGAGGCACCTCGATTCCTTCTACCGGCTGTCGCACCCGCAGAAGGGCGATCTCGTCGCGATCCGCCGGCCCGTGCGGTTCGACGGCAGCCGCGACGACCAGCGCGCCGCCCCGCCGCCGACATTGGGCGAGCACACGGACGAAATCCTGGCCGAGCTCGGGCTCTAGCCCGGGCGCGACGCCGTAACCCTATTTTCCGGCGCCGGACGGCTGGCGAGCGACCGCCTGCGCGTGTGAGATAGCGCCCGAGCCCGCCCGACTCCGCCGGCGGCCGATCGCATTGCCACCCGCCGGAGAGGCGTTGCTCATGAAGATGAAGATGATCGACGTCGCCGGCGTCGAGACCCGTTGCATCATGGCGGGCGATCCCGCCGCGCCGGCGCTGTTCCTCCTGCACGGGCTGGCGCTGACCGGCGACGTGTGGGTGCGCAACATCGATGAACTGGCCCGTACCCACCGGGTGATCGTGCCGGACATGCTGGGTCACGGGTTCACCCGCCCGCCCGCATCGGCCGTGGTCGACATCCCGGCGAAGCTCGCGCATCTGAAGGGCTTGGCGGATGCGCTCGGCATCGAGCGGGCGGCGCTCTGCGGAAGCTCCTATGGGGCGCTGATCGGCGCGCTCTTCTTCCTCGCGAACCGGGACCGCGTCGGCCAGCTGGTGATCAACGGCAGCGGCTCGTGCTTCAACACGGAGCAGCAGCTCGTGGAGCAGGTGAAGCGGCTGCATGCGCTCTATGCGCCGACGCTTGCGGACTCGACGCCGGAGATGTGGCGGGACCGGATCGCCAACAACTTCTTCGATGCGGCCAAGGTCCCGGCCGAGCTGCCGTCGATCGCGGCACTCTGCTACGCCTATCCCTGGGCCGCGGAGCGCTGGGCGGAGACGATGGCGACGATCGGCGACGCCGATCGCTTCCGGCCGTTCCGCATCCTCGAACGGCTGGAGGAGATCACCATTCCCACGCTGGTGGTCTGGGGCCGGGACGACCGCGGTGGTTCGCTGGAGAGCGCCACGGTCGCCGTCTCGCGCATGCCGGACGCGCGGCTCGTGGCCTTCGATTCCTGCGGCCACTACCCCATGATCGAGCATCCCGTGGAGTACAACCGGCTGGTCGGGGATTTCCTGGCGCGCTGATGGCCGGCGGGCGTCGTCAGGTGGCTGGTCACGAGGGGGAAGAATGACGAACGCGGATCTCCATGCCGATCGCCGCTCGGTTCGCCGGCTGGAGGACGAGCGCTTCCTCACCGGCCGCGGGCGCTACGTCGATGACGCCCCCGCGGCGGGCGACCTGCATGCGCACGTCGTCCGCTCGCCCCATGGCCATGCGCGGATCGTCGGGATCGACGGGGAGGCGGCCCGGGCTGCCGACGGCGTGCTCGGCGTCTTCACCGAGGCCGACCTGGCGGCGGACGGCCTGCAGCCGATGCCCTGCACCGTCCAGATACCGATGGTGACGCCGCTGGCCGTGCCGCCGCGCCGCGCCCTGGCGCGCGATCGTGTCGGCCATGTAGGCGATCCGGTGGCGCTGGTGGTCGCGACGAGCCGGGAGGCCGCCCGCGACGCGGCCGAGCTGGTCCAGGTCGACTACGAGCCGTTGCCGGTGGTGGTCGACAGCCGCGATGCGCTCGCTCCGGGCGCGCCCACGCTCTGGCCCGAGGCGCCGGGCAACCTCGCCTTCCGGTTCCAGCGCGGCGACCGCGCGGCGACCGAGGCGGCCTTCGCCGCGGCAGCGCGGACGGTCGAGGTCGAGCTCGTCAACAACCGGGTGGTGGTGGCGTCGATCGAGCCGCGCGCGGCGATCGGCCGGTACGATGCCGGGACCCGGGGCTTCGACCTGCTGGTGACCGGACAGGGCGTCCACGGCATCCGCCGGCAGCTCGCCACCGTGTTCGGCGTGGCGGCCGACCGCTTCCGCGTGCGCGCGCCCGACGTCGGCGGCGGCTTCGGCATGAAGAACTTCAACTATCCCGAATGGGTACTCGTGCTGTGGGCGGCGCGCCGCTTCGGGCGGCCCGTACGATGGGCCTCGGACCGGGGCGAGGATTTCCTGAGCTCGACCCAGGGGCGCGACAACCATACCCGCGCCCGGTTGGCGCTGGGGCCGGAAGGCGAGTTCCTCGGGATTTCGGTGGAAACGGTCGCCAACATGGGCGCCTACCTGTCGTCGTCGGGTCCCATCAGCTCGACCATGCCGGCGTCGAGCGCCATCGGCGGCGGCTACGCCATTCCCGCGGCCTTCCTCGACGTGCGCGGCGCCTTCACCAACACCGTGCCGATCGACGCCTACCGCGGCGCCGGCAAGCCGGAATCGAACTACCTGACCGAGCGCCTGGTGGACGCGGCGGCGCGCGAACTGGGGATGGACCCGATCGCGATCCGGCGGCGCAACCTCGTCGCCAGCTTTCCCTACCGCACGGCCATGGGCTACACGATCGACGGCGGCCGCTTCGCCGCGAACCTCGACGATCTCCGCCCGCTGGCCGACCTCGACGGCTTCGCGGCACGGCGGGCCGCGTCGCAGGAGCGCGGGCGGCTGCGCGGCCTCGGCATCGCCGCCTTCATCGAGACCGCGCGCGGCCAGCCGACCGAGGGCGCGGCCGTGCGCTTCGGCGACGACGACCGCATCGAGATCTCCGTCGGGACGCAGTCCAACGGGCAGGGCCACGAGACCAGCTTCGTGCAGGTGGCCGCCGACCATCTGGGCCTGCCGCTCGACCGTTTCCGCTACGTCCAGGCCGATACCGCCAGGCTCGCGGTCGGTGCGGGCCATGGCGGGGCGCGGTCGTTGCAGATGGGTGGGACGGCGATGGTGCAGGCCATCGACGCGGCGATCGAGAAGGGCCGGCCGGTAGCCGCCGGGCTGCTCCAGGCGGACCCGGCCGAGGTCACCTTCGCCGACGGGCGCTACGTCGTCCGCGGCACCGGCCGGGCGGTCGCGCTGTCGGCGGTGGCGCGCGCGGCGGCCGAGGGTTCGGCGGGCGGGCTCGATGCGGAGGTGACGAACCCGTCCGACCTCTACACCTTCCCCAACGGGTGCCATGCCGCGGAGGTCGAAATCGACCCCGACACGGGGGCGGTGACGCTGGAGCGCTACACGGCGGTCGACGACTACGGCCGCCTGGTCAACCCGATGCTGACCGAGGGCCAGGTGCAGGGCGGCCTCGCCCAGGGCATCGGGCAGGCGATGCTGGAGCGCACGGTCTACGACCCCGACAGCGCCCAGCTCCTGACCGGCTCGTTCATGGACTATGCGCTGCCGCGCGCCACGGACCTGCCGGCGCTGCGGGTGGCGCTGATCGAGGACCGGCCGACCGCGTCCAACCCGCTGGGCGTCAAGGGGTCGGGCCAGGCGGGCGCGATCGCGGCGGCGCAGACGGTGGTGAACGCGGTGATCGACGCGCTCGCCCCGCTCGGCATCCGCCACGTCGACATGCCGCTGACCCCCGAGGCGATCTGGCGGCTCATCCAGGCGCCTCAGCGGTTGCCGGAGAGGTAGTCCAACGCGGCCTGGACGCCGCCCTTGCGGAAGGGGATGTCGGCGGCGGCCAGCCCCATCTCGACGCCGGCCAGCGTGCCGACCAGCATCAGGTCGTTGAAATCGCCCAGATGTCCGATGCGGAAGACCTTGCCCTTGAGGCGGCCGAGGCCGTTGCCGAGCGACAGGTTGGAGCGCTCCAGGATCGTCGCGCGAAGCTGGTCGGCGTCGTGGCCGTCCGGCACCATGACCGCGGTCAGCGAGGCGGAGTACTCGGCCGGGTTGCGGCACAGCACCTCCAGCCCCCAGGCGGTGACGGCGCGCCGCGTCGCCTCGGCGTGGCGGCGGTGGCGGGCGAAGACGTTCTCCAGCCCCTCGTCGTCGACCAGCATTTTCAATGCTTCGACCAGGCCGTAGAGCAGGTTGGTGGCGGGCGTGTAGGGGAAGTAGCCGGTCTTGTTGACCGTGATCATCTGCTCCCAGTCCCAGTAGGCGCGCGTCAGCCGGGCCGCTTTCGCGGCGGCGCGCGCCTTGGGGCCGACCGCGTTGAATCCCAGGCCCGGCGGCAGCATCAGCCCCTTCTGCGAGCCGGTGACCGTCACGTCGACCCCCCACTCGTCGTGGCGGTAGTCGATGGAGGCGAGCGACGAGACCGTGTCGACCAGCAGCAGGGCCGGATGCCTGGCCCGGTCGAGCGCCCGGCGCACGGCCGCGACGTCGCTGGTGACGCCGGTCGATGTCTCGTTGTGGACGATCGCCACCGCCTTGATCTGATGGGATGAATCCTCCGCCAGCCGCGCTTCGAGCGCGCCCGCGTCGACGCCGGATCGCCAGTCGCCGGGGATGAATTCCGGCACCAGGGCGAGCTTCTTCGCCATCTCCTGCCACAGGCTGGCGAAATGCCCCGTCTCGAACATCAGCACCCGGTCGCCCGGCGACAGCGTGTTGACCAATGCCGCCTCCCAGGCACCGGTGCCCGAGCCGGGGAAGATGACCACGTCGTGCTCGGTCCCGAACACCGGTTTCAGCCGCGCGAGGGCTTCCGCGCCCAGGCGGCCGAAGTCGGGACCGCGATGGTCGATGGTCGGGCGGTCGATGGCGCGCAGCACACGGTCGGGCACGTTGGTCGGGCCGGGTATCTGGAGGAAGTGGCGGCCGGGCTGGTGCATCGGTGTCTCCTTGGCGGCGGATTGCATTATGTATACAATCGCGACTGGCACAAGGGGAGCCCGACATCATGGCCGGCGGTCTGGAAGCGCGCCTGAGGCGCGAAACGCGGGGCGAGGTGCTGTTCGACCGGGCCTCGCGCGGCCGCTACGCGACCGACGCCTCGATCTACCAGATCGAGCCCCTGGGCGTGGTCGTCGCCCGCCATCCCGAGGACGTCGCCGCCTGCGTCGCCATCGCGCGTGAGGAGGGGGTGCCCTTGCTGCCGCGCGGGGCCGGCACCTCGCAGTGCGGCCAGACGGTGGGCGAGGCGCTGGTCGTCGACGTGTCGAAGCACCTCAACAGCCTGGTCGCGGTCGACGTCGAGGAGCGGCGCGCGACCGTCCAGCCCGGCATCGTGCTCGACCACCTGAACAAGCTGCTGCGCCCGAAGAAGCTCTTCTTCCCGGTCGACGTGTCGCCGTCCAACCGGGCGACCATCGGCGGCATGACCGGCAACAACTCCTGCGGGTCGCGCTCGATCCGCTACGGCAACATGGTGCACAACGTCCACGCGGTGGACGCCATCCTGGCCGACGGTTCCGCACACCGCTTCGGGCCCGTGGCGGCCAACCTGGGCGAGGTGGCGGACGACCCGCGGCTCTCGGACCTGGTGCAGCGCATGCGCCGGCTGCACGCGCGCGAGGCCGACGAGATCGACCGCCGCATCCCCAAGCTGCTGCGCAAGGTCGGCGGCTACAACATCGACATGATCGACCCGCGCGGCCACAACATGGCGAGCCTGCTGGTCGGCTCGGAGGGCACGCTCGGATTCTTCACCCAGGTCCATCTCGACCTGCAGCCGATCCCGGCCCACCGCACGCTGGGCGTGTGCCACTTCCCGACCTTCTATTCGGCGATGGACGCGACAAGGCACATCGTGGGGCTGGGGCCGACCGCGGTCGAGCTGGTCGACCGCACGCTGATCGACCTGTCGCGCGACATCGCCATGTTCCGCCCGACCGTCGAGCGCTTCGTGAAGGGCGAGCCGCAGGCGATCCTGCTGGTCGAGTTCGCGGGCGAGGATCGCGACCAGTGCCTGCGGCGTCTCGCCGACCTCGTCACCCTGATGGCGGACCTGGGCTTCCCCGGCGCCGTCGTCGAGGCGACCGATCCCGCCTTCCAGTCGGCGGTGTGGGAGGTGCGCAAGGCCGGCCTCAACATCATGATGTCGATGAAGGGCGAGGGTAAGCCCGTCTCCTTCATCGAGGACTGCGCGGTGCCGCTGGAGGATCTGGCGGAGTACACGCGCCGCCTCGACGAGATCTTCGCCAGGCACGGCACGTCGGGCACCTGGTACGCGCACGCCTCGGTCGGCACGCTGCATGTCCGCCCCATCCTCAACCTCAAGGAGGAGGCGGGGGCCAGGAAGATGCGCGCCATCGCCGAGGAATGCTTCGCGATGGTGCGCGAATACAAGGGCTCGCATTCGGGCGAGCACGGCGATGGCCTGGTGCGCTCGGAGTTCCATCGCCCGATGTTCGGCGACCGCATCGTGACGGCGTTCGAGGAGGTGAAGGACGCCTTCGACCCGACCGGCCTCTTCAACCCCGGCAAGATCGTGCGGCCGTCGAAGATGGACGACCGCAGCCTCTTCCGCTGGAAGCCGGGCTACGCCGCGCTGCCCGTCGCGACCGCGCTCGACTGGTCGGAGTGGGGCGGTTTCCCGGCCGCGATCGAGATGTGCAACAACAACGGCGAGTGCCGGAAGTCCGACCCCGGCGTCATGTGCCCGTCCTACCGCGCGACCAGGGACGAGGTCCACGTCACCCGCGGCCGCGCCAATACGCTGCGGCTCGCCGTCACCGGCCAGCTCGGCAACGCCACCTTCGCCGACCCCGCGGTCAAGGAGGCGCTCGACCTCTGCCTGTCGTGCAAGGGCTGCAAGCGCGAATGCCCGACCGGCGTCGACATGGCGCGCATGAAGATCGAGTTCCAGCACCAGTGGAACCGCGCGCACGGCGTGCCGCTGCGCGAGCGCATCGTCGCCCATCTGCCGCGCTATGCGCGCATGGCATCGAAGCTGGCGCCGCTCCTCAACCTGCGCGACCGGGTGCCCGCATTGGCGCGCCTGTCCGAGAAGGCGCTCGGCTTCGCCGCCGACCGCCCCCTGCCGAAATGGCGGCGCGACCGCTTCGACGCGGCCGGGCCGGAGGGCAGGGCCGAGGGCTCCGGCCCCGACGTGCTGCTGTTCGTCGACAGCTTCACGGCGGCCTTCGAGCCCGAGAACGCGCGCGCCGCCAAGCGCCTCCTTGTCGCCGCCGGCTACCGTGTGTCGGCGGCCGGTGGGGACGGCGGCAAATCCATCTGCTGCGGCCGGACATACCTCGCCGCCGGCATGGTCGACGAGGCGAAGGCCGAGGCGGCACGCGCGCTTACGATGCTGGAGCCGGCCGCCCGCGCCGGCATTCCCATCGTCGGGCTCGAACCCTCCTGCCTCCTCACCTTCCGCGACGAGCACCTGGTGCTGGGCCTGGGCGACGCCGCGCGCGCGGTCGCCGGCAAGGCGGTGCTGATCGAGGAGTTCGTCCAGGCCGAGCGTGCCGCCGGCCGTTTCACCCCGGCCCTGAAGCCGCGGGCGCAGCAGGCGGTGCTGCACGGCCACTGCCACCAGCGCGCCTTCGGCACGGTCGGCGCCGTCACCGCCATGCTGAAGCTGGTGCCCGAGCTGAAGGTCGACGCGGTCGATGCCGGCTGCTGCGGCATGGCCGGCGCCTTCGGCTACCGGGCCGAGCACGCGGCGACCTCGCGCGCCGTCGCCGAGGTCGGGCCGCTGCCGCATATCCGTGCGGCGCCCACCGACGCGCTGGTGGTCGCCGCCGGCACGAGCTGCCGCCACCAGTTCGCCGACCTGGCCGGCCGCACCGCGGTCCATCCCGTGCGCGTCCTTGCCGACGCGCTCGCCTGATGGACGACGGCGCCACCCCCGTCGTCGGCGCGGTCCGGCGCACCTCGCTGCCGGCGGCGGCGGCCGACCATCTGCGCCGTGCCATCGTCGCCGGCCGGCTGGCGCCGGGTGCGCGCATCAAGGAGGTCGAACTCTGCGCCGAGCTCGGCATCTCGCGCACGCCGCTGCGCGAGGCCCTGCGCCTGCTGGCGGCCGAGGGGCTGGTCGAGATCCTGCCCAACCGCGGCGCCAGCGTGGCGGCGATCTCGGCCGAGGAAGCCACGCACGCCTTCCAGGTGATCGCCGCATTGGAGGCCGAGGCCGCTGCACTCGCCGCCGAGCGCGCGACCGCTTCCGAGCGGCTGGAGATCGGGCAGATGACGGAGGCCCTCGACCAGCACCGCCGCGCCGGCCGGCTGGAGGACTATTTCGCCGTCAATGAGGCGATCCACGCCCGCATCATCAGGGCCGCCCGCAACCCGCTGCTGGCCGAGCTGCACGGCCGCGTCAACGCCCGCCTGCGCCCGGCGCGCTTCCAGGCGAACATGACCGAGGGCCGCTGGCGCGACGCCGTCGCCGAGCACGCCGCACTCGCCGCCGCCATCATCCGCCGCGAGCCCGAGGCGGCCGCCGCCGTCGCCCGCCGCCACCTCGACCACCGTCTCTACCAGTTCCCGCAGTGGCGCGAGGAGAAGGCTCGCCCGCCCGCCGGCCGCCCCGCGCGCCTGAAGCCCCCGCCCAAGGCCGCCGACGGCCTCTACGTCGACATCCTCGACGAGCTGGCGGAGCTGGGCTACCCGGTGCCGCCGAAGGGCGAGCGGAAGTAGGCGGGGCCGAGCGGAAAGGGCAGGGAGCCATGGCGGGCGCAGAGAAACCGATCACCACCGTTTCGACCAGGGGCCGGGTCGTCCTGCCGAGCGCCATCCGTCAGCGCCTGGGCTGGCGGGCCGGAACCCGGCTCGTGGTGGAGGACACACCGGGGGGCGTGCTGCTGAAGCCCCCATCCGCGTTCGCCGCGACGCGGCCGGAGGACGTGTTCGGCTCGCTTCGCCGCCCCGGCAGGCCGAAGACGCTGCGGGAGATCGCCGGCTTTGCAGCCGCGCGAAAGGCGTGACGCTGTCCGGTAGCCCCGCATCGTGCCCGACAGCATCGTGTCCGACAGCATCCTATCTCCCCAACGCTCGGAGACTTTCATGGTGCCCCGTGTCGTCCTGCTCCCCCTGCTCGCCGCCGTCGCGTTTCTCGCCGCGCGTCCTGCCGCCGCGGACATGATCCTCGAGCTCGCCAACCAGTCGCGGGTCCAGGTCATCTTCGGGGTCGCGGGCGCGAGCTCGACCCGCATCGTCATTCCGGGGGAGACGTTCAGCCAAGGCCCCTACACGGAGACGAAGACGATCGAGCTCGCCGTCGCCGGCATCGAGGCGATGGCGAGCGGCAAGAACGTCCTCTGCCGGGGCACGGCCGTGTTCACCGCGTTGCCGGGAACGAGCGTATCCAATTGTGAATGGGTCGCCGGCGCGGGCGACGCCGACCAGCCCGCGAAATGCGCGGTGGCCACGTCCGGCAACAGCACGCAGCAATGCCGTGTGATGTTCCACGTGTCGCCGACGCAGTAGGGGAGCCCCCCAAGTCGGGGCATCGACGTTTCAGCCTTGGAAGTAAAGCGGAGTTCTCCCGTTCTCTTGTGCGCAAGAAGTGTTTCCTCGTCCTGAGCCTGTCCAAGGACGAGGCTCTCCGGCCTGAGAGGCTCATGGTTCGACATGCTCTCCATGACGAGATCGGCGTCGGAGGAGGACCATTCTCTCATCGCGGCTCACGCTTGCGCCTGGGCGACTCGGGATGAGGAGGCCGTCGTGTTGCACGTAGGTCGGGTGCCGCGCATCGATGCTCGAATCGTCGAGCGCGGTCGCCCACTGCCTTCATCTCGAGCAACGTGGAGGGACGCGCTACTATGGCGCGTACGGACCTTCGCTCGGCGACGTCATTGCGCGCCGATAGGTACGATTCCAGCACTCCGCACTGGAGGCTCGGGTCATGGGCGACACCTTCGCGATATCAGCGTTGAACCGGAAGTGGGGCGAGATCGTCCGCGCCATTGATGCAGCTGAGGAGCGGTTGAAGTTCCTGCGCGCGAGCTTGGCGCATCTCGATGCCGTTGCGGCGCTGCCCCAGCCGGAGCGGGAAGCGATCGGGGCCGAGCCGCTGGTGGAGGGCGCCCAGATTCCCGTTACCTCCGCCGGCCGGTGGCGAACTGTTCCGCCTCGTGGCGGATTTCCACCGCGCCATGCCTGACGCCACGCCAGTCGACGTAACGCTCGCATCATGGAGCAGCAAGGCATGAGCCCGACAGATCGGACGGCGCACTACCTGATACGCAAAGCTGTCGGGCGAGTGGTGCGGCGGATGAGACCTGCCTCCACTCCCATCCGGCCGCGCTTGCCCGCGCGGCCAGTTGGGAGTGGAGGCGCATAAGCCATTGGCTCTAGACGGGAGGCCGCATCGGCTTGTTTGATATCAAGCGCCGATTTAACGCTGCCGCCGAGGACGCGATGCAACGTTATCAGTCTGAGATTCGTGACAGCACCGTTCGCGACTTGCTGGCGAAGGTAAAGAACGCAAATTTTGGCTCCTACCTTCGGCGAATGAAGATGCTGAAGGTGCGTGCGTTTGAGGGTGAGCAGGTCGATTTCGAGTTCCCGGTAACCGCGCTAATCGCCGCAAACGGTGGCGGGAAATCCTCGATGCTCGGCGCAGCTGCCTTGGCTTACAAGAGCACCCGGCCGGCGATTTTCTTTCCAAAGAGTTCCCTTGGGGACAACTCCATGGCAAACTGGGGAATATCATATGAGCTTATAGAGAAATCCAAGAATCCAACACAGCTGATACCAAAGCGTGCCCGATTTAAGAATGCTAAGTGGGCTCGCGACGATATTTTTGACAGGCGAGTTTTATATTTTGGTATAGCTAGAACCGTCCCAGCTGGAGAGAGAACTGAATTCAAGAAACTTGCCACTACGCGATATAAACATACAGGACATAGAAGGGGCATTTCCCACGAAATAGGCATGCATGTAGCTAGAATTCTAGGGAAGGATATTTCTTCATTCGAGATCGCAATGCTTGAGTCGGGTAAGCCATTCTATATTGGCGGCGACGGAACGATTTCATATTCCGAGTTTCATTTTGGTGCAGGGGAATCATCAGTAATCCGAATGGTAGCTGAGATAGAAAGCGCTCCAAAAAATGCACTTGTGCTTATCGAGGAAATTGAGAATGGCCTTCATCCGGTCGCTGTGCGTCGGATGGTCGAATACCTAATCGATGCCGCGGAACGCCGCTCTGTCCAGAGCATTTTTACCACTCATTCCGAAGACGCTCTGCTTCCGCTTCCAAGCGAAGGTATATGGTATTCGATTAGCGGTAAGGTAAGGCAGGGGCGGATTTCTATTGAAGCGCTGAGAGCGATGACTGGTCGCGTAGAGCAGGGTCTTGCAATATTTGTCGAAGACGAATTTGCCAAAGAAATTGTTATATCTATAATGCGACAATACTGTTCTGATAAGTTTGAGCAGATTGGTGTCTACGCAGTGAGCGGAGACTCTCAAGCTCACAGCATTCATATGCATCATATGAGAAATCCCGCAGTGAATTCAACTCTAAAGTCTCTATGTATTCTCGATGGAGATAGCGCAGTTGAGGAAGATATTCCTAATAATGTTATCAAGCTTCCTGGGGAAAGTCCGGAATCTTTGATTTTCAACTATGTTCATAACAACATAGGTAACTTATCAATGATTTTAGCCGCCGGACTTCATTTGCCGACAGAAAAAGAAAATATCATTAAAAATATTGTAAATGATATCGCCATAACAAATCGCGACCCACATTTACTTTTCAATCAAGTTGGTCAGAGGGCCGGCTTGATCCCGAGCTCCATTGTTTCTTCAGCGTTCACTAATTTATGGATTGAAGGAAATTCGACTGAGGCAAAGCGAATTGCAAATTACATAGGAGCGTCACTCTAGTGCCCTGACTCAGACGAAGGGTGCAGGGAGACTGACGTGACCCCGGTCCTCATCCAGTCGGCAGTAGAGCCCGGCGGTGATCTGAACCGTTGTCGTCGACGGTCGCAAGAGGCCGGGGCGCGGAGCCCTGGCGCCGCGCCCCGGCCGGCACCGCCACGCCCGCCTCCTGCTCGCGCAGCACCCCGATGATCTGCTCTTCCGTGAACCGCGATCGCTTCATCCGTCCGTCCCCTCGCTGGGCCGGACTCTACATTCCGATGGAGGAGGTTTCGGGTGTCAGGTCACGCGCCATGCTCCCAGCGCGACCTTCATGGGGCCGCGGTATCGGATCGCCCACTCCGCCCATCGGGGTGGGGGGCAGCGGGCGGGGAGCCCGCCCGCGGATCAGCCCGCCGCCGGCCGCCGTGCCGTCAGCCGCATCCCCGGCACGAACGGCAGGGCCAGCGCCACCGTCATCGCGGCCCAGACGAGGGCCTCGCGGTTGGCCAGGGTCTCGCCGATGACAGTGCCGACGGCGCCGGCCAGCGCGGCGCCGACCAGGATGGCGCGGCCGTCGCCGCCGATGGGCGGGGCCGCACCGGCGCCGAAGAGGCCGTCGATGGCGAGGCCGGTCGCGCGGCCGAGCGCGGCGCGGGCGGCGGCCAGCAGCAGGGTCCCGAACAGGGGCACCAGGAACAGCAGGTTGGGGAAGTCGCGGTAGCGGCCGTCGAAGGCGATCAGCACGGCGTGGATGGCGGCGGCGGCCGCGAAGACGGCGAAGAGGGTGGCGGCCCGGCGCGCCCAGCCGGCGGCCGCCATCGCCGGCGGCTCGGCCAGCCCCAGCGCGCGGAAGCCCAGCACCAGGGTCGCCGCCATCGCCAGGATCGTCGCCCCCGATGCCACCGTCCAGAACTGCCGCCAGAGGGAATAGGCGACCGCCCACTCCTCCATGATGCCGTAGAAGGCGGCCGTGACCACGAGCTGCACGCCGGCCGCGGTCCACAGGGCGGCATGGGCGCCCAGCCTCGGCCGCGTCACGGCGATCCAGGCCAGCAGCAGCAGCGCCAGCGCGGCGGTGACGGCGAAATGCACGGGCCAGTCGGGGTTCTCGACGACCTTGCCGTCGGCCCCCCATTTCGGCACGCGGTCGGCCGAGAAGAGGCCCCAGTTGGCGCCGACGGTGCCCTCCAGCTTCGCCTTCCAGCGCTGGTCGAAGGCCTCGATCAGGTTGTAGTCGACCCCCTTGTCGGCGGCCAGCGCCCGGAAACCGTTGACGAAGCGCGCCTTGTTCACCAGCGACGGCACCGCCGGCCCGCGCGAGCGGCCGTGGCTCGGCCACCCCGCCTCGCCGATCAGCAGGGGCTTGCCCGGGAACGCCCGCTCGATCTCGCGATAGGCGGCCATGACATGGGCCTCCATGTCGTCGACCGAGGAGGGGTGGTTCTCCCAATAGGGCAGGATGTGGATGGTGATGAAGTCGACCTCGGCCGCCAGCGCCTTGTTGCGGTGCCAGAACTCCCACACGTCGGCGTAGCTGACGGGCTGCTTCACGGCCGCGCGCACGCGCCGGATATATTGGGCCAGCGCCTCGGCCTTCTGCTCCTTGCGCAGCAGCACCTCGTTGCCGACGATCACGCGCCTGATGACGTCGGGATATTCGTTGGCGAGCCGGATCAGCGCGTCCACCTCGCGGTCGTTGATCTCCGCCTCGCTGCCGATCCAGGCGGACATCGTCACTTCCAGGCCGAGCTTGCGGGCGAGCTCCGGCACCACCTCCAGCCCCTCGCGGCTGGTGTAGGTGCGGATGCCGCGCACCCGGCCCTTCAGCAGCGTCAGGTCCTCCTCGATCTCGCGGGCCGATGGGTAGTCCTTGGTGAGCGGGCTCTGCCCGTCGCGGAACGGCGCGAAGGAGACGCTGCGGATGATGCCGAGCGGCCGCGATTCCAGGTCGTAGGGCCGGTTCGGCACGCTCCAGAAGAACCAGTTCAGGAGGAGCGCGGCGGCCGCACCGGCGGCGAGGGCGAGGAGGCGCAGCACGGCCGTCGGTTGCGGATGGGCGGGCGGAAGGGCGACGGGGTCAGCGGCGGCGATAGACGATGTAGCGGTCGAACGCCTTGTAGAGGTCGTAGTTGAGGAACTCCGTCGCGAACCGCGGATTCTGCAGGAAATAGGCCAGGTAGTCGAAGACCTTGCCGCCGCAGGTCGGCATGCCGGGCACGCGGTCGACGATGACGACCCGGGGCTTGTTGGCGATCAGGCCCTCGGTCACGCTCTCGTAGACCCGGCGCTCGGCCGGGGCCATGGCGTCGGGCGCGTTGTAGGCCTGGGCGCCGCCGCCGGCCGGGCAGTTCTTGTAGACGCCCTGCAGCACCCACATGCTCATGTAGGGCATCGCCATGCGCGTGCCGGTGTAGTTGAGCATCGGGAAGAAGGGATAGATGCCGGGCGACAGCGCCAGCACCGGGTCGCCGGGGGCGGCCTCGGCCTTCACCAGGTCGATCTGCCGGCCGAGGCGGCCGTCATAGCCCATGCGGTCGACCCGGAACCACGGCGGCGCGTCGTTGTTGGCGGCGACATAGGCGAAGGCCAGCATGGCCACGACCAGCGTCGCGCCGAGGCGCCGCCGGCGCAGCAGGTCGGCCGGGCCGTAGCGCTCGACCGCGGCCGCCACCACCGCGGCGGCGAGCAGGATGAAGCCGAGATCGGCGTGCAGCCACTGGTGCGACCAGCCCTTGCCCTGGATCACCGTCGTCACAGCCGCACCGATCGCGAACAGCGCCATGCACTGCGCCGGCCGCGACCGCACGGTCAGCCCGGCGACCGCCGCCAGCACGGCGATGCCCGCCTCGACCGGCAGGAAGCCGCGGTTGAAGGCGACCATCGGGCTCGAATCCCCCAGACGCGAGTAGTACTCGAACGTCATCGGCAGGATCGTGCGGTGATACTCGGGGAAGAAGAGGGCCGAGCCGGCGACATAGGCGGCCCAGACCGCCGCCATCGCCCACGGCACCGGGTCGCGGAAGGCCCGCCGGCCGCGCACCGCCAGCACGAAGACCTCGAGCAGGGCGGGAACGACGAGGAAGAAGGGCTTGAGCGCGAAGCCGAGGGCGGCCGCGACGGCGATCGCGACGGTGACGCGCGCCGGCAGGTCGCGGCCTTCCAGGCGCAGCGCCGTCAGCATCACATAGGGGATGGTGAAGACCACCATCAGGTGCTCGCGCTGGCCGAGCTCGCCCGGGGTCAGCAGGGCGAACAGCAGCGCCAGCGGCACCAGCATCGCGGTGAATACGCCGGTCTCGCCGCGGCCCATCGCCCGAGACCGGACCGCCAGCAGCCGCCAGGTGACCCAGGACGCCAGCACCGACGAACCCAGGACCGTGGCGATGAGGGCGCTCGGCTCGGAGATGCCGGTCAGGCGGTGGACCAGCACCGGCACGAGGCCGAGGATGAAGACGAGCGGCGGGTTGACGTCGACCAGATCGACATAGAGCCGGTCGCCCAGCCACCAGCGGTGGGAGAAATAGAGGATCGCCGCGGTGTCGTGGTCGAGCGGCGCGTTGAACTGCGCGATCGCCCAGATGAGGGGGACGGCCAGCCCGAACGCCACGGCGGCCGCCAGCGCCAGCCGCCCGGCCAGGTCGTCGGCGGCGACGAGCTGGCGCCAGCCGATGCCGGCCGTCGCCGCGGAGAGGGTCTTGGCGGAGGCGAGGTCGCCAGCCGGCTCGATTGTGGTCATGACCTGTGCGACCGTGCGTCCCGGAAGTTGCTTAGCAGCACGCCGAGGCGCCCGCTAGGCGGACAACGGGGCTCGGCTCCGCCTATTCCGCGCACGTCGCCGCTTCCGTCCGAAGGTCAGGGAGTCAGCTGCGCCAGCCCGTGGATCTGCGCCACATGCTCGCGGAACGCCACCAGCTCGGGGCCGGCGAGGTCGCGCGGGGTCGGCATCAGCGCCTGCATGGGGTTGACCGGCCGGCCGTCCACCAGGACCGAGAAGTCGACATGCGGCCCGGTCGAGCGGCCGGACGAGCCGACATAGCCGATGACCTCGCCCTGGCGGACGCTGGCGCCCGGCACCACCGTCGGCGAGTACTCCTGCAGGTGGCCGTAGCCGGTGGAGACGCCGTTGCCGTGCGTCAGGCGGACGTAGCGGCCATAGGCGCCGCGCCACCCGGCCCATTCGACGATGCCGTCGGCGGACGCGACGATGGGCGTGCCGATCGGCGCCGCCAGGTCGATGCCGCGGTGAAACATCCGCTTGCGCAGCTTGGGATGGCGGCGCCAGCCGAAATCCGACGTGAGGCGACCGTCGGCGATCGGCAGCGCCAGGGAGAGGGGGGCGATGCTGCGGCCGGCCTCGTCGAAATACCCGGCCGGACCGTCATGGGGCATGTAGCGGTAGATGCGGTGGTCGTGCCCGGCCACCTGCACGCCGACATAGCGCACGGCATGGGCGGGGCCGGACCGGCCGCCGTCGCGCCGCTCGGCCAGGATCTCGAAGGCGGCGCCGCGCGGCAGCGGCCGCGGCAGATCGGGGTCGAGCGCCAGCAGCCGGTCGACCTCGTCGGCGACGTCGGCCGGCACGTCGGCCGCCGCCAGCGCCTGGCGCCAGCCCTGGGCCACGCGGCCGGTCATGGTGACCATGACGCCGGCCGGCCCGGCGCCGGCACCCGATGCGGTGAAGCTGCCGTCGGCGGCACGCACCAGCGCCACGTCGCCGCCCTGGACGCGGGCGATGCGCAGCGCGGTCAGCGTGTGCTCGCCGTCCTCGTTGACCGCACCCAGCACCAGTTCGATGCGGTCGCCGCGGCCGAGCGGATTGCGCTCCTCGATATCCTCGAAGGCATCGACGGCGGCGATCAGGTCGTCGACCGCGACGCTCTCGCGGGCCAGCACGTCGATCAGCGTGTCGTCGTCGCCGACCGGCACCGTCAGGCGCTTCTCGGCTGCCGGTGCCAGCGAGGCGGTGCGATAGAGCGGCGCCTCGGCGCGGCCCTTGGCGATGGTGCGGGCGGCGGCCACCTGCCGTCCCGCGGCCGGCTTGCCCGCCGCCTTCTGTGCGGGCTTCACCTTGAGGACGGCCAGGGTCTTCACGGTCGACCGCTGGGCGGGGGTCGGCTTGCGCGAGGCCGCCGCCGCGACGGCGGCCTTCTTCTGCGGAACCGCCTTACTCTGCGAGAGGGCCTTGGCGATCTTGGGCGGGGTCGGCTTGGCCGATTTCGCGGCCACCGCCCGGGCGGGGGAGGGCTTGGCTGCCGCCATGGCATCGGGGGCGGCGAGGACGATGGCGGAGCCGAGGAGCAGTGCGGCCGGCGCCAGAACGGCGAATATCGATCGACATGGCGTCGGACGACGCATGCCCCCCTCCGTTTGCAGTTCGTACCCCGGC
This sequence comes from Alphaproteobacteria bacterium, assembly GCA_050187535.1. GTDB lineage: Bacteria > Pseudomonadota > Alphaproteobacteria > ATCC43930 > Allostellaceae > Allostella. The sequence goes on from JBFWXJ010000012.1 coordinate 18,696, forward strand.
GGGCCCCCACCCGCCTTTGTTAACGATTGTTACGAACGGATTCGGAGGATGTCAAACCGGGGCGATCGCGGCGCGCGAATGGTTCACGAACGCGACAACCGGTGGACGAGCGGCACCGTCGCGGCCGCCGCCCACATGCAGCCGGCCAGCAGGACGAAGACGAGGTCGGGCCGGCCGCCGTCGAGCAGCATTCCCGCGGCCAGCGGCCCCGCGGCCGAGCCGACGTCGAGCGCGGAATAGACGAAGCCGAAGACCCGTCCGGTGGCGCCCGCGGGTGCGGCATTTCGCACCAGCAGGTCGCGCGATGCCGAGGTCAGCCCGGCCAGGCACCCGGCCGTGGCGAGCAGCACGGGGAGGGCGGCCGGGCCGGCGTCGATTCGCCCGACCGCCAGCAGCAGCAGCCCGGCGATCACGAGCCCGGCCATGATGATCGCGTCGGGGCGCTGCCAGCGGTCGGCCGCGAAGCCGCCGCCGACGATGCCGACCGCGTTGCCGAGGAAATAGCCGGTCAGCGCCGCCCCGGCGACCGCGGCCGGAGTCGCGAATAGGGCGCCCAGCGCCGGCGCCAGGAAGGCCTGCAGCGCGATCAGGGCCGACGCGAAGAAGGCGAAGTAGACGAAGCAGAGCACCACCGGCGCGCTGAAGAGCGGGGCGGCCGACGCGGCCGCACCCTCCTGCCGGTCGCGCCGGTCGTCGCGCAGCAGCCCGCCATTGGCCGCCAGCAGGGCGGCGATGGCGAGGCCGACGAGACCGGCCGCGATCAGGGCACTCCGCCAGCCGAAGGCGTAGGCCAGCGGCAGCACGACCGCCGGCGCCGCGGCGTAGCCGAGCGTGCCGCCCAGCGTGTGGGTGCCATAGGCGCGCCCGAGGCGGCTCGGCCCGATCGAGGCGGTCAGGATCGTGTAGTCGGCGGGGTGGAACACGCTGTTGCCGAGTCCGGCCAGGATCGCCAGCGGCAGCAGCGCCCACCAGCTGCCGAAGGCGCCGATCGCGGCCGTCGACCCGGCGAGCAGCACCATGCCGGCCAGCAGGACGCGCCGCGCGCCGATGCGGTCGACGACGAAGCCGGCCGCGAACTGGCCCAGGCCCGAGGCGACGTAGAAGGTCGTCACCACGAAGCCCAGCGCCGTGTAGGTGATGCCCCAGTCCTCCTTGAGGAACGGGAAGAGCGGCGGCAGGACGAGCTGGTAGAAGTGGCTGGCGAAGTGGGCGAGGCCGACCAGCGCCATCACCTTGCCGTCGCGCCTGGCGTCGCCCAGCGCCACCGTCGCCGTCGTCATGTCCCCGATACTCCGTCAGCCGAGCGCGCGGCGGATCAGCGCCACCGTCTCGGGCACGCCGTAGAGGGCGATGAACGAGCCCATGCGCGGCCCCTCGGACTGGCCGAACAGCACCTCGTAGATCGCCTTGAACCAGTCGCGGAGCTGCGCGAAGGGGTGGTGCTTGCCGACCTCGTAGACGGCGTTCTGCAGGGCGGCGGCGTCCTGGCCCGGGGGCAGTGCCGCCAGCGTGTCGGCCAGCTCCGTCAGGGCGGCGCGCTCCAGGTCGGTCGGCGGCCGCTGTTGCTGCGTCGGCTTTACCAGGTCCTCGTAGTAGCGGATCGCGTGGCCCGCCAGCCGGTCCAGCAGGGGGGCGTTCTCCGGCGTCGTGCCCGGCGCGTAGCGGCTGATGAAGCCCCAGAGGACTTCCTTGGTCTCGGCATGGGCGACGCCGACGAGGTTCAGCAATACGCCGAAGGTGAGCGGCGTCTCGGCCGCCGGGGGTGCCCCGTCATGGATGTGCCAGGCCGGGTTCTCGAGCTGCGCCGGCGGGCTCTCGCCCGGGAACTTCTCGATGAAGCCCAGATACTCGTCGACCGCCCGCGGGATGACGTCGAAGTAGAGCCGCTTGGCCCGCCGGGGCTGCTGGTACATGTACAAGGACAGCGATTCCGGCGGCGCGTAGGCCAGCCACTCCTCGATCGAGAGCCCGTTGCCCTTGGACTTGGAGATGCGCTCGCCGTTCTGGTCGAGGAACAGCTCGTAGTTGAAGCCCTCGGGCGGCGCGGCGCCGAGAATGCGGGCGATCCGGCTCGACACCTTGACGCTGTCGATCAGGTCCTTGCCCGCCATCTCGTAGTCGACGCCGAGCGCCACCCAGCGCATCGCCCAGTCGCACTTCCACTGCAGCTTGCAGTGACCGCCCGTCACCGGCAGCTCGACGGCGCGGCCGTCCTCGTCGCGGAACGCGATCGTCCCGGCCGCCTCGTCGCGGTGGATGATCGGCACCTGCAGGACGCGGCCGGTGCGCGGGCAGACCGGCAGGAACGGGCTGTAGGTCGCCTGCCGCTCGGCGCCCAAGGTCGGCAGCATGACCTCCATGACCGCGTCGTAGTGCTTCAGCACGGCCAGCAGGGTCGGGTCGAAGCGGCCGCTGCGGTACCAGTCGGTGGCACTCTGGAACTCGTACTCGAAGCCGAAATCGTCGAGGAAGGCGCGCAGGCGCGCATTGTTGTGCGCGCCGAAGCTGTCATGGGTCCCGAACGGGTCGGGTACGGCCGTCAGCGGCTTGCCCAGGTGCTCGCGCAGCATGTCGCCGTTCGGCACGTTGCCCGGCACGCGGCGCATCCCGTCCATGTCGTCGGAGAAGGCGAAGAGCCGCGTCGGCAGGTCGGAGAGGCGGCGGAACGCCTGGCGCACCATCGTCGTGCGCGCGACCTCGCCGAAGGTGCCGATATGGGGCAGGCCGGAGGGGCCGTAGCCGGTCTCCAGCAGCACGTAGCCTTTGGCCGGCGGGGCGTCCCTGAACCGCTCCAGAAGGCGCCGCGCCTCCTCGAAGGGCCACGCCTTGGCCGCCAGGCCGAGCGTGCGAAGCGCCGCGTCCACCAAGATCCGTACTCCCCGGGAAAACCGGCGGAAGCTAGGGCCGGGACCATGGGAGCGTCAACGATGGGACGGCGCCGCTATGTCGCAGCCGCGATCGTGGCGCGGAAACGGGCGAGCGCGTAGCCGAAGAGACAGGCGCCGATCCCCGCCAGCGCGGCGAACTGCGGCCAGACCACGTCGAAGCCGGCGCCACGGTGCAGAATCGCCTGCGCCAGCGCCACGAAATGGGTGGTGGGGGCTGCCAGCATCACGACCTGGATCGCTTCGGGCATGCTCTCGCGCGCCGTGACCCCGCCCGAGAGCATCTCCAGCGGCAGGATCACCAGCATCAGCAGCAGCCCGAACTGCGGCATCGACCGCGCGACGGTGCCGAGGAAGATGCCCATGGAGGTGGTCGCGAAGAGATGCATGGCCGCGCCCGCGAGGAAGAGCGCGACCGAGCCCTCGAGCGGCACGGCCAGCACCGCCCGCACGACGACCAGCAGGGCGAAGGCGCAGGCGCAGAGCACCACCAGCCCCATCGCCCAGAGCTTGGCCGCCATGATCTCGAACGGCGTCACCGGCATCACCAGAAGGTGCTCGACGGTGCCGTGCTCGCGCTCGCGGATCAGCGCGGCCCCGGTCAGGACGATCGAGAGCATGGTGACGTTGTTGATGACCTCGACGATCGCCCCGAACCAGGATTTGGAGAGCAGCGGGTTGAACCGTGCGCGCAGGACGAGCTCGGCGGCCGGCGCCGCCTCGGTCCGGTACCGCTGCGCGAACGCCGCGACCTCGTCGGCGACGATCCTCTGGACGTAGCCGCTGCCGGCGAACGCCTGGCTCATGCGCGTCGCATCGACGTTGAGCTGGATGGTCGGCCCCCTGCCGGCCAGGACGTCGCGCTGGAACCCCGGGGGGATGTCGAGCGCGAAGGTGTCCAGGCCGGCATCCATGCGGGCGTCCATCCGCGCGTGGTCGATCATCGCCGGCGGCAGGAACCAGGGCGGCCGGAAGGCATCGGCGATGCGCGCCGACAGGGGCGAGCGATCCTCGTCGACGATCGCGACCGCCGCGCGGTTCAGCGTCTCGGGCATCGCCGTCGAGGCCGTGTAGATGGCGATCGTGAAGGCGTGGACGATGAGGAACAGCATGATCCGGTCGCGCCCGAGGCTGCGCAGCTCCTTGACGCCGAGGTGGAGGACATGGGCGAGGCGCATGGTCAGCGCTCCTGCTTGCGCAGGAGGATGGCGGCGAGCGCGATGGTGACCGGCACGGCGACCAGCAGCGCGAGGAAGGGGCCGTGGAGGTCCGCGAACCCCAGGGCCTTGGAGAAGGTGCCGCGCGAGATCGCGAGGTGATGGGCGGTCGGATAGATGCGGCCGACGAGCGCCCCCGCGCCCTGCAGCGACGATACCGGCTCGATCATGCCGGAGAACTGGGTGGCGGGCAGGAGCGTGATGATCGCCGTGCCGAAGATCGCCGCGATCTGGCTGCGCATGAAGCTGGAGACCAGGAGGCCGATGGCGGTGGTGGCGATGACGTAGAGCAGCGTCGCCACGGCCAGAGCGGCGAAGCTGCCGCGCAGCGGCACCGCGAACAGGGTCACCGCCAGCAGCACGAGCAGCCCGAAGTTGAGCATGGCGAGCACGACATAGGGGATCTGCTTGCCGAGCAGGAACTCGAGCCGCGTCACCGGCGTGACGTAGAAATTGACGATCGACCCCAGCTCCTTCTCCCGCACCACGCTGAGCGCCGCCAGCATGGCCGGGATCAGCACGAGGAGCACGGGTATCACGCCCGGGACGATCGCGACCGCGCTGCGGACGTCGGGGTTGTAGCGGAAGCGCGTCTCGATGACCGCCGGGCCGGCGGCCGGGGCGCCGGACGTCGCGCGGGCGGCGCGCTCCGCCAGCCAGTGCGCGTGCATGCCCTCGACATAGCCGCGCGCCGTCTCCGCCCGCTGCGGCATGGCGCCGTCGATCCAGGCGCCGATCTGCACGGCGCGGCCGCGCGCGAGGTCGCGGGCGAAGCCGGACGGTATCTCGATGGCGAGGCTGAGCTCGCCCGCCCGCATCCGGCGGTCGAGGTCGGCATGGTCGGCGATCGGCGCCCGCTCGGCGAAGTAGCGCGAGCCGGCGAGGCTCAGGACGTAGTCCCGGCTGGTGGTCGTGGCGTCGCGATCGAGCACCGCGAAGTCGAGGCGCTCCACGTCCATGCTCATGCCGTAGCCGATCACGATCATGAGGATGAGGCTGCCCAGCATGGCCAGCGTGGCGCGGATCGGATCGCGGCGCAGCTCGAGGGCCTCCCGCCGCGTATAGGCGAGGAGCCGCCGCGGATCGAAGGCGCGCCGTCGGGCCGGCTCGGCCGGGCGGAGAGCGGGCCCGGGTGTCGGGCCGGGGAGCTTCGACGGCCCGGCCGCGGCCTCCAGGCAGGCGACGAAGGCCTCCTCCAGCGTCGCGGCGCCGCGCGCGGCGATCAGCTCGGCCGGCGGGCCGCTCGCCAGCACGCGCCCGGCGTGCATCAGCGAGATGCGGTCGCAGCGCATCGCCTCGTTCATCAGGTGGGTCGAGATGAAGATCGTGACGCCGTCGCGGCGCGCGAGCTCGACCATGAAGCGCCAGAAGGCGTCGCGGGCGATCGGGTCCGCACCCGAGGTCGGCTCGTCCAGGATGAGGATCTCCGGCCGGTGGATGGTCGCCACCGCGAGCGACAGCCGCTGGCGCTGGCCGACGGGCAGCGTCCCGGGCAGCGCGTCGGCGATCGCGTCGAGGCCGAACCGCGCGATCGCGTCGGCGACGCATGATCCGATCTGCTCCCGCGCGACCTCGAAAAGCCGGGCATGCAGCTCGAGGTTCTGGCGCACCGTCAGCTCGCCGTAGAGCGAGAAGGCCTGCGACATGTAGCCGACCCGCCGCCGGGTCGCGAGGTCGTGGGGGTCGACCGGCCGGCCGAACAGCCGGGCCTCGCCGGCGCTGGCCGGCAGGAGGCCGGTCAGCATCTTCATCGTCGTCGTCTTGCCGCAGCCGTTGGAGCCGAGGAAGCCGAAGATCTCGCCGCGACCGATGCGGAAGCTGACGCCGTCGACCGCCACGAAGTCGCCGAAGCGACGCGTCAGGCCCCGCGCCTCGATCGCCGGCGTCGCGGCGCCGTCGGCCCGACGCGGCGGTATCTCGACGGGCCGGTGCGCCCGCTGCCGCTCCTCCGGCAGCAGCGCGACGAAGGCGGCGTCCAGGCTGGATGCGCGCGTGCGTGCGAGAAGGTCGGCGGGCGTGCCGGCGGCGAGCACGCGGCCGGCGTCCATGGCGGCCAGCCAGTCGAAGGCGGCCGCTTCCTCCATGTAGGCGGTCGCCACCAGCACGCTCATCTCCGGCCGGCCGGCGCGGATGCCGGCGACGAGGTCCCAGAACTGACGGCGTGAGAGCGGGTCGATCCCGGTCGTGGGCTCGTCCAGGATCAGGAGGTCCGGGTCGTGGATGAGGGCGCAGCACAGCCCGAGCTTCTGCTTCATGCCTCCCGACAGCTTGCCCGCGGGGCGGTCGCCGAAGGGGGCGAGCGCGGTCGCCTCGAGCAGCGCGGCGATCCGGCGGGCGCGCTCGGCACCGGCATGGCCGAACAGGCGGCCGAAGAAGTCGAGGTTCTCGCGCACCGACAGGGTCGGGTAGAGGTTCCGTCCGAGGCCCTGCGGCATGTAGGCGATGCGCGGCCCGGCGGCGCGGCGGTGGGCGGCCTCGGCCATGTCGCCGCCCAAGGTCTCGACCTGGCCTTCGCGCGCCGCCCGGGCGCCGGCGACCAGCGCCAGTAGCGTCGACTTGCCGACCCCGTCCGGCCCGATGATGCCCGCCATCCGCCCCGCGGGAATGGCGAGGTCGACGCCGTCCAGGGCGTGCACGGCGCCGAACCGCTGGGTGACGCCCGTCAGGCGAGCGGCCGGGGGCGTGGAGCCCGCGCTCATTCCGGCAGGCGCACGGCGAGCGCCGCCGGCCACTCGGCGCGCGGGTCGATGCGCACATAGGCCATGCCGGGCAGCCCGGTCTTCACCTGCGCCAGGTGCCGGCGCAGCAGGTCGGGGGCGATGCGCGCCCTGATCCGGAACATCAGCTTCATCCGCTCCTCGGCCGTCTCCACCGTGCGCGGGGTGAACTGGGCGACGTCGGCGACGAAGGATGCGGTGGCGGGGATCACGTAGGTGGGTGCGGCGTCGAGCACCAGCCGGATCTCCGCGCCGAGCGCGACGCGCCCTGCCGCGGCGGTCGGCAGGAAGAACGTCATGTAGACGTCGCCCGGATCGATGATGTTGAGGACGCGGCCGCCGGCCGCCAGCACCTCGCCCGGCTGCGCCACCCGGTACTGGACGCGGCCGTCGCGCGGCGCGCGCAATGCGCTGTCGTCGATGTCGGCCTGGATGCGCTCGATGGTGGCGCGCGCCGCCTCGACGTCCGCCTCGGCACCCACCGACTGTGACCGTGCGAACCCGATCGCCGCCTCGGCGGCGGCGATCTGGGCCTCGGCCGCGCCGGCGGCCGCGCGGGCGCCCTGGAAGCGCGCCCGGTCGTCGTCGAGCGCCTGGGGCGTCGCGTTGCCGCGGGCCGCCAGCTCCTCGGTGCGGGCGAGCCGCCGCCGCGCGGCGTCCAGCTCCGCCTGGCGCTGCTCCGCCGCCGCCGCGGCGGCCGCCTTCTCCGCGAGGCGCTGCGCGATCAGGCTCTTCGCCGTCTCGATGCCGATGAGCGCGCGGCGGAGCTGCGCGTCGGCCTCGCGCCGTTGCGCGGCAAGGACGGTCGTGTCCATCCGTGCCAGCACGTCCCCGGCGCGCACGAAGTCGCCTTCGTTCGCCAGGATCTCGGCGATCCGCCCCGGCGACTTGGTGGCGACGTCGATCTCGGTCGCCTCCAGGCGGCCGTTGCCGGCGGCGATGCCGGGGCCGAGGCCCGCCGGCGCCAGCCGGTGCCAGGCCACCGACGCCACGACCGCCGCCGCGACGAGTGCCGCCACGATCGCGATCCGCCTGCCGCTCATCCAGCCCGGGCCCATCGCCGACCGTCCGCTCCCGCGGCCATTGCACCGATCGCCGCCGACCCTAACGAAGGGACCGGCGGAAATGAATGCCGCAGCGCGGCGAAACATGCGCGGCAGATTGCCATGGTCTAGTGTCGGCGCGGCATTCGACACCGAACATGACCGACGTCGCGACCCGCCCCACGCCCGATCCGCCCGCGCTCGTCGTCGGGCTGGCCGAGGCCGCGTGGGTGGCACCCGGCTCGGACGCGGTGCTGCTCGACATCGCCGGCGCCCGCGACGCCGTCTCCGGCACCGCACCGCTGGTCGTGCATGCGCCGGCCGCCGCGCGCCGCCTCGGGATCGACCCGTTCCCCGCCTTCGACCTGCTGGAGCTCTTCGCCTTCGTGCGCCCGGCCGAGTTCTGCGTGCCGACGCCGCGCGGGCTGGCCGCCGCCCTCGATCTGCCCGAGCCCGAGGACCGGCTGGAGGCGGCCCGGCTGCTGCCGCGGGCCGCCCGCCTGCTGCTCGACGACCTGGCGCGCGACGGCGACGGCGACGCGCGCCAGATCGCCCGCGCCATGGGCCGCGGCGGCTGGATCTGGGCGCCGGCCGTGCTGGCGGCGCTGGGCGAGGCGCGCGACCCCAAGGAGGCCGGCGTCGCCGGGCTCGAGGTCTGGCGCCGCCTCGGCGAGTGGTCCGAGCACGCGCCCGAGCCGCCGTCCGGCAGCCTGCCCGTCTCCCCCGGCGAGGCGGCGGAGCGGCTGGCCGCCATGCTCGGCCCTGCCGCCGAGCGCCGGCCGCAGCAGTCCGAATATGCCGGCGCGGCCGCTGCCGCCTTCGTGCCGCGCGAGCGCGAGGGCGAGCCGGCGGTCGTGCTGGCCGAGGCCGGGACGGGCGTCGGCAAGACGCTGGGTTACCTCGCCCCCGCCACGCTGTGGGCCGAGCGCAACGGCGGCGCGGTGTGGGTCTCGACCTACACCCGCAACCTGCAGCGCCAGATCGACGACGAGCTCGACCGGCTGATCGCCGACCCCGTCGCCAAGGCGCGCCGCGTCGTCGTGCGCAAAGGGCGCGAGAATTATCTCTGCCTGCTCAATTTCGAGGAGGCGGTGGGGGCCGCGCGCAACCGGCCGGCCGACGCCATCCCGCTCGGCCTGATGGCGCGCTGGGCGGCCGCCTCGCGCGACGGCGACATGGTCGGCGGCGACTTCCCGTCCTGGCTGGCGCAGCTCGTCGGCCGCGGCCGCACGCTCGGCCTGTCGGACCGGCGCGGCGAATGCGTCTATTCGGCCTGCCCGCACTACCACAAGTGTTTCATCGAGCGGAGCATCCGGCGCGCCCGGAGGGCCGACGTCGTCATCGCCAACCACGCGCTGGTGATGATCCAGGCGGCACTCGGCGGGGCCGAGGACACGCTGCTGCCGACCCGCATCGTCTTCGACGAGGGGCACCACGTCTTCGACGCCGCCGACGGTGCCTTCGCGGCCCATCTCTCGGGGCAGGAGACGGCCGACCTGCGGCGCTGGCTGCTGGGGGCGGAGGGCCGCCGCAGCCGGGCGCGCGGCCTGCGCCGGCGCATCGAGGACCTGATCGCGGGCGACGCGGCGGCCGAGGCGGCGCTGGAGGAGACGCTGGCGGCGGCGGGCGGGCTGCCGGGCGAGGGCTGGCTGGCGCGTCTGGCGGGCGGTCAGCCGCACGGGCCCGCGGAAGGCTTCCTCGCCATGGTCCGCCAGCAGGTCCATGCCCGGACGGCCGAGCGCGACGGCGCCTACGGGCTGGAGGCCGACGTGTGGCCGCCGGTCGAGGGGCTGGTCGAGGCGGCCGCCGCGCTGGAGCGCGCGCTGGGCCGGCTCGTCTGGCCGATGCGCCGCCTCATCGAATGCCTGAAGGCGATCCGCGACGACGAGGCCGAGGAGGTCGACACCGCGACCCGCCTGCGCATCGAGGCGGTGATGCGCGGCCTCGTGCGCCGGGCGGAGAGCGAGGTGGCGGCGTGGCGGTCGATGCTGGAGGACCTCGCCCGCGACACGCCGGCCGGCCTTTCGGACTGGCTCGCCATCGAGCGGATCGAGGGGCACGAGGTCGATATCGGCATGTATCGCCACTGGGTCGACCCGACCCGCCCCTTCGCCGAGGCGGTGCTGCGCCAGGCGCACGGCGTCGTCGTCACCTCGGCGACGCTGACGGACGGGCGCGGCGAGGGCGACGTCGATTGGGCGACCGCCGACCAGCGCACGGGGGCGGCCCACCTGCCGCGCCCGGCCGTCCATGCCCGGGTGCCTTCGCCCTTCGACTACGGCCGCCAGACGCGGGTGCTGGTGGTGACCGACCTGCGCAAGGAGGACCTGGACCAGGTCGCCAGCGCCTATCGCGCGCTGTTCCTGGCGGCGGAGGGCGGCGGTCTCGGCCTGTTCACGGCGGTCGCGCGCCTGCGCGGCGTCCACCGCCGCATCGCGCCGGCGCTGGATGCGGCCGGCATCCCACTCTACGCCCAGCACGTCGACGGCCTCGACACGACGACGCTGGTCGACATCTTCCGGGCGGAGGAGGAGAGCTGCCTGCTCGGCACCGACGCGGTGCGCGATGGCGTCGACGTGCCCGGGCGCTCGCTGCGGCTCATCGTCTTCGACCGGGTGCCGTGGCCGCGGCCGGACATCCTGCACAAGGCGAGGCGCCAGGCCTTCGGCGGGCCCGCCTATGACGAGCGCATCACCCGCTTCCGCCTGCGCCAGGCCTTCGGCCGCCTCATCCGGCGGGCCGACGACAGCGGCGTCTTCGTGCTGCTCGACAAGGCCTTCCCGTCGCGCCTGCACGCGGCCTTCCCCGAGGGAGTCGTCGTCGAGCGCATGGGGCTGGCCGACGCCGCGCGGGCGACGCGCGCCTTCCTGCGCGGCGAGGCGGTCAGCGGAGCAGGGACAGGGCCGCCGACAGGGTGACGAAGGAGAGGGCCGTCGTCGCCAGGATGGCGGTGGAGGTGCCGGCGACGTAGATGCCGTAGCGCAGCGCCACCACGAAGGCGAGCGCCCCTGTCGGCAAGGCCGACATGAGGACGGCCGCCACCGCCCAGTCGCGCTCCATCGGGAACACCATGAAGGCGAGCCAGGCGGCCAGCAGCGGCTGCGCCACCAGCTTGCAGAGCGCGATCCAGGCGAGCTCTCCGCGGCCCGCCGCCAGCGGCTTGCCGACCATGAAGAGCCCGATCGCGAAGAGGGCGCCCGGCCCTGCCGTCGCTCCCATCAGGTCACAGTAGGTGGCGACGGGCCGCGGCAGGGCGAGCCCCGCGGCCGATACGGCGAGGCCGGCGGCGGGCGCCAGGATCAGGGGGTTGGTCAGGAGCGCGCGGGCGACGTCGCGCGCCACCCGGCCGCCGCCGCGGTCGCTGCGGCCGATCTCCGTCACCGCGATGGCGAGCGCGATCGCGACCGCGACGTTGAAGACGGTCGCCACCACGGCCGGCAGCGCCCGCTCGGCGCCATAGGCCGTCAGGTAGAGCGGCAGGCCCATGTAGCCGGTGTTGGCGAAGCTCGCCGCCAGCCCCTGGAGGCCCTGATAGGCGAGGTTGCGCGGGGCGAAGAGAAGGCCCATGGCCATCCCCGCGGCGTAGGTCGCGAGGAAGGCCCCGCCGAAGGCGGCCAGGAACGGCAGGTGGAAGACGTCCGCGACCGGCACCCGCGCCATGGCAGCGAACAGCAGTGCCGGCAGCGCGAACCAGTAGACGAAGCCGTTCAGCGCCTCGCTCGCCGACTGGCCGAGCACACCCAGCCGGCCGCCGGCATAGCCCGCCGCCATGATCGCGAACACCGGCAGC
>JBFWXJ010000013.1:0-30130 GCA_050187535.1 Alphaproteobacteria bacterium
GGCTGGAACGGCGTCTACATGGCCGAGGTCGCCCGCCGCGCGCCGCCCGACCGCATCGGCACCGCCACCGGCGGGTCGATGATGCTGACCTTCTCGGGAATCATCTTCGGCCCGGCTGCCTTCGGAACGATCAGCGCGGCGGCCGGCAGCTACGCGGCGACCTTCTCCATCGTCGCGCTGATCGCCGCAGCCGGGGCGGGCAGCCTGTTGGCGGCCCGCCGCGCGGCGCGGATTGCGAAGTGATGCCCGATTACCGCGCAATGACGCCGAAGAATTGGGCAAGTCTTTCGCTTGACGCGAATTTGCGCACTCGGCCATCGTGATCGGGGAGGGGTTGGATGGGAGTGGCCTTCGACGAAATGGGCGACGGAGCCGCGTTGCGGCCGCCCTACCGCGCGGTGCGCGACTGGCTCGGCGCGACCCCGACCGAGGTCTTCGCCAACAAGCGGCGCGAGGCCGAGATCCTGTTCCGCCGCATCGGCATCACCTTTGCGGTCTATGGCGAAGGCGGTGACCCCGAGCGCCTGATTCCCTTCGACATCATCCCGCGCGTGCTGGGTGCGGCCGAGTGGCAGTTTCTCGCTCGCGGGCTGGAGCAGAGGGCGAAGGCGCTGAACGCCTTCATCCACGACGTCTACCACGGGCAGGAGATCATCAAGGCGGGCCGCGTGCCGGCCGACCTCGTGCTGCGCAACGAAAGCTATCTGCCGGTGATGCAGGGCTTCGAGCCGGCGGGGCGCGTCTACACGCATATCGCCGGGATCGACGTGGTGCGGGTGGCCGAGAACGAGTTCTACGTTCTGGAGGACAACTGCCGCACGCCGTCGGGCGTCTCCTACATGCTGGAAGGGCGCGAGGTCATGATGCGCCTCTTCCCCGACCTGTTCGCGCGCCATCGGGTCCAGCCGGTGTCGCGCTATCCCGAGGCGCTGCTGGAGACGCTGCGCTCGGTGGCGCCGCCCGCCTGCCGCGGTGAGCCGACGGCGGTCCTGCTGACCCCCGGCCCCTACAACAGCGCCTATTACGAACACTCCTTCCTGGCCGACGAGATGGGCGTCGAGCTGGTCGAAGGGCCCGACCTCTTCGTCGAAGGCGACATCGTCTTCATGCGCACGACCCAGGGGCCGAGGCGCGTCGACGTCGTCTACCGCCGCATCGACGATGCCTATCTCGACCCCGAGGTGTTCCGGGCGGAATCGGTGCTGGGTGTGCCGGGGCTGATGCGCGCCTACCGCGCCGGCACCGTGACGCTCGCCAACGCGGTCGGGGCGGGCATCGCCGACGACAAGGCGGTCTACATCCACGTGCCGGAGATGGTCCGCTTCTACCTCGGCGAGGAACCGATCCTGAAGAACGTGCCGACCTGGTCCTGCGCGCGGGACGACGAGCGCGCGCACGTCCTCGACCACCTGGCCGAGCTGGTGGTCAAGGACGTCCACGGCTCGGGCGGCTACGGCATGCTGGTCGGGCCGCACGCCACCGCCGAGGAGCGCACCGCGTTCGCCGCCAAGATCCGCGCCACGCCCGAGCGCTACATCGCCCAGCCGACGCTGGCGCTGTCGACCTGCCCCACCTTCGTCGAATCGGGGGTGGCGCCGCGCCATGTCGACTTGCGCCCCTTTGTGCTGGTCGGCGCCGACCGGGTGCGGATCGTGCCGGGCGGGCTCACGCGGGTGGCGCTGCGCGACGGCTCGCTGGTGGTGAACTCCAGCCAGGGCGGCGGCACCAAGGACACCTGGGTGCTGGAGGGCTGAGGCGATGCTGAGCCGCACCGCCGACAACCTCTTCTGGCTCGCCCGCTACATGGAGCGGGCGGAGAGCATGGCCCGTATCCTGGAGGCCGGCTACCGCCTCGCCGCCATGGGCAGTGCCGCCGGCGGCGGCCACACGGAATGGCATTCCACCATCGTCGCGGCCGGCTGCGAGCGCGGCTTCTACGAGAAGCACCGCAGCGCCTCGACCGAGGCGGCGATCGACTACCTCGCGCGCGACCCGGACAACCCGTCCTCCATCATCTCCTGCATCCAGACGGCGCGCCGCAACGGCCGCGCGGTGCGCACCGCGCTGACGGCGGACATGTGGGATGCGGTCAACGGGTCCTGGCTGCAGGCGCGCAACTTCGAGGCCAGGGACTTCACGCCCGACGGCGTCCGCCGCGTCCTCGACTGGGTGAAGGAGCGCTCGCTCCTGTTCTCGGGCTGCGTCGGCTCGACGATGATGCGCAACGACGCCTACTGGTTCACCCGGCTCGGCACCTTCGTCGAGCGTGCCGACAACACGGCGCGCATCCTCGACGTGAAGTACAACGTGCTGCTGCCGACCTACGAATCGGTGGGCGGCGGCCTCGACTACGTGCAGTGGACGGCGGTGCTGCATGCGGTCTCGGCGTCGCGTGCCTATCACTGGATCTACCGCCGCGAGGTCAAGCCCTGGCTGGTCGCCGAGCTGCTGATCCTGAAGCCGGAGATGCCGCGGTCGCTCGCCGCCTGCTTCGTCGAGATCGCCCGCACGCTGGAACTCCTGGCGGCGGCCTACGGTCGCCAGGGCGAGGCGGACCGGGTGGCCGGGCAGATCCACGCCCGGCTGCGCTTCACCCGAATCGACGACATCTTCCAGACCGGGCTGCACGAGTTCCTGACGAACTTCATCGACAGCAACATCCGCCTCGGCACCGAGATCTCGAAGCAGTACCTGACGTGATCGGCGCCACGGCGACGGGAGCGCCCTCATGACGTATTGCGTCGGCCTTCTCCTCGCGGAGGGGCTGGTCATGCTGTCCGACACCCGCACCAATGCCGGGGTCGACAACATCTCGACTTTCCGCAAGCTGCATCTCTTCGAGAACCCCGGCGAGCGGACGATCTGCCTGATGACGGCCGGCAACCTCGCCGTCACCCAGGCTGTGGTGACGCTGCTGACCGAGGGATTCGAGAGCGAGACCGGCGGCGGCCACGAGAGCCTCTACAACGTGCCCAGCATGTTCCGCGCGGCCCAGCTCACGGGCGAGGCGGTGCGCAAGGTGTGGCATGTCGACGGCGAGGCCTTGCGCCAGCAGAGCATCGGCTTCGAGGTCTCGATCCTGCTGGGCGGCCAGATCAAGGGGCGCAAGCTGCGCCTCTTCTCCGTCTACTCGGCGGGAAACTTCATCGAGGCGACCGAGGACACGCCGTTCCTGCAGATCGGCGAGCACAAATACGGCAAGCCGATCCTCGACCGCGCGGCGCGCTACGACACCGGCCTCGCCGATGGGGTCAAGCTGGCGCTCATCTCGATGGATTCGACCTTGCGCTCCAACCTGTCGGTCGGGCTGCCGATGGACCTCCTCGTCTATCGCCGCGATGCGCCCGCGGCGGAGATCCGGCGGCGCATCGGCGAAGACGACCCTTACTTCCGCATGATCCGCACGCAGTGGTCGACCGCGCTGCGCGAGGCCTATCGCGCGATTCCCCTGCCGGACTGGGCGCCGGCCTGACCTCAGAGCGCCCGAGGGATCAGCTTCGGCGCGGAGCGGCGGTGTCAGGCGTCGGCCCAGCGTCGCAGCAGGTTGTGGTAGATGCCGGTCAGCGCGATGACCGCGGGGTCGCCGGCGCCATGCTTGCCGCCCAGCCCCTGGATCGTCGTGTCGAGCTGGAAGAGCAGCGTGCGCTCCCCGTCGTCGCGCACCATGCTCTGCATCCAGAAGAACGAGGAGACGCGGGCGCCGCGGGTCACCGGCGTCACGTGGTGCAGGCTGGACGACGGGTAGAGCACCATGTCGCCGGCGGGCAGCTTCACCTTCTGGATGCCGAAAGTGTCCTCGACGGTGAGCTCGCCGCCGTCGTAGTCCGCGGGCTCGGTCAGGAAGAGCGTGGCCGAGAGATCGCTGCGGATGCGGAAATCGGTGCCGCGGAGTTGCCGGATCGCATTGTCGACATGGGTGCGGAACTCCTGGCCGCCGGCATAGCGGTTGAAGAGCGGCGGGAAGACCTTGAGCGGCAGCGCCGCGGAGACGAAGCGGGGGCTGCGGCCGAGCGCGTCCAGGATGGCGTCGCCGGCCTGGCGGGCGGCCGGCGAGCCTTCGCGGAGCTGCATGTTGTTCTTGGCCAGCGCCGACTGGTGGCCGGACGTCTCGTTGCCGTCGACCCACTCGCCGGCGTCGATCACCGCCCGGCAGCGCGCCACCTCGGTCTTCGACAGGATCGCGGGGATATGCAGCAGCATCGCTTCCGTCCGTCCTGGAACGACGGACGGGCCGCGCGAAGCGGCCCGTCCCCCGGTTCCCGAAAATGCGCAGGCGTCTAGAAGACGACGCGCGTGGTCAGCATGAATGTCCGCCCCGGCGCGGGGACCGAGTGGCCGGGATAGACCTGGGCCGCGTATTCCTCGTCGAACACGTTGAAGACGTTGAGCCGCAGCTCGACGGCGTCGGTGATCTTGTAGGCGGCAGTCAGGTCGGTGCGGACCCAGCCGTCCACCGAGTTGGCGTTGGTCGCGTTCGCGTAGACCTTGCTCTGGTAGAAGATGCCGCCGCCGATCTGCCAGCGCGGAGTGATGTCGTAGGTGGTCCACAGGCTGGCGGAATGCTCCGGCGTGCTCGGCATCTTCTTGCCGACCTCCGCCGCGGTGTTCGACTTGCGGATCTCGGAATTCATGTAGGTGTAGCCGGCGAAGATGTTCCAGCCCGGCAGGATCTGCCCGGTCGCCTCCAGCTCGAAGCCGTCCACGCGCTGCTCGCCCTGCAGCACCTGCACGGTCGAGCCGTCGGGGCTGGGGGTGCGCGCGTTGGTCTTGTCGATGCGGAAGATCGAGCCGCGCAGGCCGAGGCGGCCGTCGAGCACGTCGATCTTGGCGCCGAGCTCGTAAATGCGGTTCTCCTCCGGGTCGACGTCGATGGTATTGGCGCTGAGCGCCAGGTATTCGGCCGACGGATTGAAGGATGTGCCGTAGGCGATGTAGTAGCTCTGCGACTTGACCGGCTTGAACACGGCCGCGGCCCGGTAGCTGAACATCTCGTCGACGCGGCCGGTGGTGATGTTGGTCAGCCGGTTCTCGACGTCGGCATCGAAGCGGTCCCAGCGGATGCCGCCGATCAGCTCGAACATCTCGCCCAGCTTCACCGTGTCGGTCGCATAGATGCCGAAGGTGTCGGCGGTGGCCTTGGTGCTGCCCGACAGCGCCGTGGTGAAGGCGACCGACTCCTTGGGGTTCGGGCTGATGAGGCTGGTGGCCGGGATCCCGGTCTGGGAGAAGCTCTTGTTGGAGTTGATCTCGCGGCCGAACTCGATGCCCGTCGAGACCTTGTGCTCGGCGAAGCCGGTGCGGAAGTCGATCGCCACGTCGGTCTGGTTGAGGAAGACCTCCTCGGTGCGGTCGCGCACCACCCGGCTGCGATTGACCTGGATGTCCGAGAGGAGGGTGTCGACCGTCGGCGTGCCGGCGATGCGCGGCGCCGTGGTGGCGTTGTCGCGGTTCACCTGGCCGTAGCGCGTCTGGTTTGTAACCGAGACGTTCTCGTTGAAGCGGTGCCGGACCTTGGCGGTGACGATGTCGGCGCGCGTGTCCTCGTAGTCGAAGTTGGTCAGCCCGTAGAAGTTCTCGCGCGACACCTTGGCCGGCTTGCCGAAGAGATAGGGCAGGCCGTAGTCGGGGATGTTCTCGTCCTGCTGATGGATGTAGGAGACGGTGATCTCCGTCGCATCGCCGAGCCGGAACGTGCCCGACGGCGCGAACCCCCAGCGCCGCGTGCGAACCTCGTCGCGCTTCTCCACCTCCGACGTCTCGCCCATGGCGTTGAGGCGGATCGCGGCGTTCGGGCTGAAGACGTAGTTGGCGTCGGCCGTGCCGCGGACCATCGTGTTCGAGCCGACGCTGAGCGAGGCCTCGTTCGAGTTGCTCCAGCGCGGCGACTTGCTGACCTGATTGATGACGCCGCCGGTGGAGCCGCGGCCGTAGGCGACCGCCGACGGCCCCTTCAGCACCTCGACCGCTTCGATGTTGAAGGAGTCGCGCGAATAGGAGCCGAGGTCGCGCATGCCGTCGCGGAAGATGTCGCCGCGGGCGGAGAAGCCGCGCAGCGTCAGGCTGTCGCCCTGCGATCCGCCTTCGCCGGCGTTCAGGGTGATGCCCGGCACGTTGCGCAGCGCGTCGGTCAGCCGGGTCGTGCCCTGCTCCTGCAGGATCCGCTCGGGGATGACGGTGATCGCCTGCGGGGTGTCGAGGATCGGCACGCGCGCCTTGGGCGAGGACAGCTCCTCGGTGCGGTACTCGTTGGGCGGCGGCGCGGTGACGCTGACGCCCGGCATCTGCACCGGCGCCTGCGCCGCGGCGGCCTGCGGCAGCATCGCCGCGCCGGCTCCGAACGCCGCCCAGGCGATGACGCGGTGCGAGACACCGGCGGCGCGTGCGGACGCGCGCGGTGCGGATGTGAACGGCCTCGACATGACATACCCCCTCGATCGGCGATCCCGGAGGGATCGGCCGGTGACTAGGCCTGGCTGGCTGGTCGAGGTGGGCCCCGGTTGGCTGGCTTGGCCGCAACGTCTCCGGAACGGAGACTATTTCGTGAGGATCAGCTTGCCGTTGCTCGTCAGTCGCAGCCGGTATTCGGCGTCGCGATGGACGAGGATCATCTCGCGCTCGTCGCCCAGCAGGGTGCGGACATCGACGCGGCGCAGGTGCCGCTCGTGTCCGTCCGCTGGCCGTTGCTCCTGCGGCTCGATGGCTGGCATCCCGTTCGCCGAGCCGGCCGTACCCGATCCCGTGTCCATGATGCGAGCGGCAGACTGCTTCCCCTCCCGCAAACGGTTAGCAGTCGCAGATGGTAAACGCAACTCATTCGCAGGAGCGAATCGCGATGAAGCGGTCGGGCGCGACCGTCAGGTCACACCATCGGCAGGCCGACATAGTTCTCGGCCAGCGCACGCGCCGCAGCCGGCAGGTGGACGACCTGCTGCAGCTCCGCCCGCTGCAGCCGCCGGTCGAACGCGTCGGCGTCGGGGAAGCGGTGGAGCATCGCCGTCATCCACCAGGAGAAGCGCTGCACCCGCCACACCCGCTCGAGGCAGACGGCGGAATAGCGATCGAGCGCCGCCCTGCTGCCGGTCCGCGCCTGCTCGACGATGGCGGCGGCCAGAACGCGCACGTCGGCGACCGCGAGGTTGAGGCCTTTGGCGCCGGTCGGCGGCACGATGTGGGCGGCGTCGCCCGCCAGGAACAGGTTGCCGTGCTGCATCGGCTCGACGACGAAGCTGCGCATGCCGGTGACGCCGCGCTGCAGGATCTCGCCGGTCGCGAGGCTGCCGCCGCCGAGCCGCGTCGCCAGCTCGTCCCAGATGCGTCCGTCGCTCCATTGGGCCAGGTCCTCGTCCGGCGCGCATTGCAGGTAGAGCCGCGTGATGGCCGGCGTACGCATGCTGAAGAGGGCGAAGCCGCGCTCGTGGCCGCAATAGACGAGCTCGTGGGAGACCGGCGGGGCGGCCGCGAGGATGCCGAGCCAGGCGAAAGGATAGGTCCGCTCGTGGACGACGACGGAGGACGGCAGCGCGCGCCGCGCGACGCCATGGAAGCCGTCGCAGCCGGCGACGATGTCGCAGGCGAGCGTCTCCTCGGCTCCGCCGCGGCGGAAGCGGATCGTCGGGCGGTCGCCGGTTGCGTCCTCGACGGCGATCGCCTCGGCGTGGAAGAGGATGTCGCCGCCGGCGGCCAGCCGCGCCGCGACCAGGTCCTTCACCACCTCGTGCTGGCCGTAAACCGTGATCGCGCGGCCGCCGGTCAGCGCATGCATGTCGATGCGATGCCGCTCGCCGGCGAAGCGCAGCTCGATGCCGTGGTGGACGAGGCCCTCGCGTCCCATGCGGTCGCCGAGGCCGCTCCCGTTCAGAAGGTCGACGGTACCCTGCTCCAGCACACCCGCGCGGATGCGCCCCTCGACATGGGCACGGTCGCGCGCCTCCAGAACGACGGACTCGATGCCGGCCCGCGCCAGCAGATGCGACAGGAGCAGCCCGGCCGGCCCGGCCCCGACGATCCCGACGCGGGTGCGCAAGCGTCCTTCCTAGAGCTCCAGCGGGGTGTAGGCGGCGACGAGCTGCGGATCGCGCCGCCATTCCTGCGACTGATCGACATAGACTTCGACGCGGTTGCCGTCGGGGTCGCTGAAGTAGAGCGACTTGCTGACGCCGTGGTCCGCAGCGATCGTCTCGACACCGGCGGCCGCCAGCTCGTCGCGCGCGCGGCGCAGGGTCGCCACGTCGTCGCCGATCTTGAATGCGACATGGGCGAGGCCGACCGTGCCGTTGTCCGGCAGGGGAGCCTCGTCACCGACCGCGGCGATGGCGAAGTCGTGATGGTTGCCGAGGCTGAAGAAGGTCATCCGCATCTGGTCGTAGCGGGCGCAGATGGGGAGCCCCAGGACGCCGTTGTAGAAGGCTTCCGCGCGCTGCTGGTTGCGGACCTTGAGGACGACGTGGCCGAGGGACTGGATCTTCATGGACGTTCTCCCGACGCCGAGGGCGCGTGTCAGGATACCATCAATGCCCGCCGCCGCGGGGAGTGCTGCCCTTGGGGCCGAACCACGCCATCGCCTCGCCGACGATGCCGCGCCGGAAGGTCAGCACGCAGATGACGAAGATGGTGCCCTGGATGATGGTGACCCACGAGCCGAACTCCGCCAGGTAGTTCTGCATCGTGACGATGACCACGGCGCCGACGATCGGCCCGAACACGGTGCCGAGCCCGCCGACCAGCGTCATCAGCACGACCTCGCCCGACATCTGCCATTGCACGTCGGTCAGCGAGGCGAGCTGGAAGACGATCGACTTGGTGCCGCCCGCCACGCCCGCCAGCGTCGCCGACAGGATGAAGGCCAGCAGCTTGTAGCGGTCGGTCTCGTAGCCGAGGGAGATGGTGCGCGGCTCGTTCTCGCGGATCGCCTTCAGCACCTGGCCGAAGGGCGAGTGGATGACGCGGTAGATGAGGAGGAAGCCGGCCAGGAAGATCACCGCGACGGTCGCGTACATCGCGAGCGGCTCGCGCAGGTCGACGATCCCGAACAGCCGGCCGCGCGGCACCGACTGGATGCCGTCCTCGCCGCCCGTCCACGGTGCCTGCAGCGCATAGAAGAAGACGATCTGCGACAGGGCGAGCGTGATCATCGCGAAGTAGATGCCCTGGCGCCGGATGGCGAGCCAGCCGACTACGAGACCGAGCCCGGCCCCGGTCGCAGCACCCGCGAGGATGCCGAGCTCGGGCGTCAGCCCCCAGTACTTGACGGTGTAGGCCGTGACGTAGCCGGCCGAGCCGAAGAAGGCGGCGTGTCCGAAGGAGAGCAGGCCGACATAGCCGACCAGCAGATTGAAGGCGCAGGCGAAGAGCGCGAAGCACAGCGCCTTCATCAGGAAAAGCGGATAGAAGACCGTCGGCGCCACGACCAGGAGCGCCACGAGGCAGAGGAAGGCGATGCGGGTGGCACGGTCCATGGCGGCCCCCCTCAGCCCGCGCGTCCGAACAGCCCGGCGGGCTTGATGGTCAGCACGATCGCCATGATGACGAAGATCACCGTGTTCGACGCCTCGGGATAGAACACCTTGGTCAGGCCTTCGATGACGCCGAGCGCGAAGCCGGTGACGATCGAGCCCATGATCGAGCCCATCCCGCCGATCACCACGACCGCGAAGACGACGATGATGAGGTTCGAGCCCATCAGCGGGCTCACCTGGTAGATGGGTGCCGCCATGACGCCGGCGAAGGCGGCGAGCCCCACGCCGAAGCCGTAGGTCAGCGTGATCATCCGCGGCACGTTGATGCCGAAGGCGCGCACCAGCGTCGGGTTCTCGGTCGCCGCGCGCAGATAGGCGCCGAGCCGCGTGCGCTCGATGATGAACCACGTGGCGAAGCAGACGACGATCGACACCCCGACGACCCAGGCGCGGTAGTTCGGCAGGAACATGAAGCCGAGGTTGTGGCCGCCGCGCAGCGCCTCGGGAATGCTGTAGGGCTGCCCCGAGGAGCCGTAGGCGTTGCGGAACGCCCCCTCGACGATGAGGGCGATGCCGAAGGTCAGCAGCAGGCCGTAGAGATGGTCGAGGCGGTAGAGGCGGTGCAGGAACGCGCGCTCCAGCACGATGCCGAAGATGCCGACCGCGACCGGCGCGATGACGAGCGCCCCCCAATAGCCCACCCCCAGGTACTGCAGGCAGAGATAGGCCACGAAGGCGCCCATCATGTACTGGGCGCCGTGGGTGAAGTTGATGATGTTGAGGAGGCCGAAGATGACGGCGAGCCCCAGGCTCAGCGTGGCGTAGAAGGCGCCGTTGATGAGCCCGATCAGGAGCTGTCCGAACAGCGCCTGCGGGGGGATGCCGAGGAGCTCGAACATCCGCTTCGGCCTCGCTCGACCCTACCTCAGCTCTTGATGTAGGGGCAGCCGCCGTCCTTCAGCGCCCGGTAGGCCTCGTTGCCCGGGATCGTGCGGATCAGCTTGTAGTAGTCCCACGGGCCCTTCGACTCCGACGGCTTCTTGACCTCGAACAGGTACATGTCGCGCACCAGGCGGCCGTCCTCGCGGATGACGCCGTTCTTCGTCATGAAGTCGTTGACCGGCATCTTCTTCATCTGGTCCACGACCTTCTCGCCGTCGTCGGTGTTAATCTCCTTGATCGCCTTCAGGTAGTGCATGATCGAGCCATAGACGCCGGCCTGGATCATGCTGGGCTTCTTGCCGGGGACCTTCGCCTCGAACTTCTTGGCGAACGCGCGGGTCTCGTCGTTCTGGTCCCAGTAGAAGGCTTCCGTCAGCTGCAGGCCCTGGGCCGTCTGCAGGCCCAGCGCATGCACGTCGTTCACGAAGACCAGCAGCCCGGCCAGCTTCTGGCCGCCTGCGACGATGCCGAACTCGGCCGCCTGCTTGATCGAGTTGACGGTATCGCCGCCGGCGTTGGCCAGCCCGATGACCTTGGCCTTGGACGCCTGGGCCTGCAGCAGGAAGGACGAGAAGTCCGACGTGTTGAGCGGGTGGCGCACGCCGCCCACGATCTTGCCGCCGGCCGCCTTCACCACCTCCGACGTGTCGCGCTCCAGAGCGTGGCCGAAGGCGTAGTCGGCGGTGAGGAAGAACCAGGAATCGCCGCCGGCCTTCACCACCGCCGCGCCGGTGCCGCGCGAGAGCGCGATGGTATCGTAGGTCCAGTGGACCGTCGTCTTCGCGCAGGCCTTGCCCGTCAGGTCGGACGATGCGGCGCCGGAGTTGAGGAAGGCCTTGTTCTTCTCCTTGGCGATGGCGGCGACCGCCAGCGCGACGGACGAAGTCGGAACGTCGACGATCGCGTCCACGCCCTCGCGGTCGATCCACTGGCGCGCGATGTTCGAGCCGACGTCGGGCTTGTTCTGATGGTCGGCGAAGACGACCTCGATCTTCTTGCCGTTGACGGTGCCGCCGAACTCCTCGACCGCCATGCGGGCGAGGGTGACGGAGGCGGGGCCCGAGATGTCGGCATAGAGCGACGACTGGTCGTTGAGGATGCCGATCTTGACGACGTCGCCCGAGATCTGGGCCTGGGCGCCGCCCGCCAGCCCGAGCGGGGCGAGAGCCATCGCGGCGCTCGCGAGCAAGGCATGCTTCATGGTCATGGCGCTGTTCCTTCCCGGTTGCGGTTGGAGCGGGTCATACCCCGAGGCGCTGGCGCAGGCGGTCGATGTGCTGCGCCAGGTTGCGGTTCTCGATCATGTCGACGACGGCGCCGTGCTCCACGACGTAGTGGCGGTCGGCGACGGTGGCGGCGAAATGGAAGTTCTGCTCGACCAGCAGGATGGTGAAGCCGCGTTCCTTTAAGGCGGCGATGACGCGGCCGATCTGCTGGATGATGACGGGCGCCAGGCCCTCGGTCGGCTCGTCCAGCAGCAGGAGCGTGGCACCGGTGCGCAGGATGCGCGCGATCGCCAGCATCTGCTGCTCGCCGCCCGACAGCTTGGTGCCCTGGCTGTGCAGCCGCTCCTTGAGATTGGGGAAGAGCGTGAAAATCTCGTCCAGGCTCATTCCCCCCGGCCTGACGACGGGGGGCAGCAACAGGTTCTCCTCGACGTCGAGGCTGGCGAAGATGCCGCGCTCCTCCGGGCACCAGGCGATGCCCTCGCGCGCGATGGCGTTCGACGGCAGGCCGATCAGTTCCCGTCCCTGATGGCGGATCGAGCCGCGCCTCTGGCCGATGACTCCCATGATGCACTTGATGGTCGTCGTCTTGCCGGCGCCGTTGCGCCCGAGCAGTGTGACGACCTCGCCGGCGCCGATGTCGAAGCTCATGCCGTGCAGGGCATGGGACTCGCCGTAGAAGGCGTGCAGGTCGCGCACGGCGAGGAGCGGCTCAGCCATGGCCCGCTCCGCCATTGCCCGTTCCGATATAGGCTTCGATCACGGCCGGGTTCCTGGAGACCTCGGCATAGGGGCCCTCGGCCAGCACCTCGCCGCGCTGGAGCACGGTGATGGTGTCGCACAGCCAGGACACGACGCCGAGATTGTGTTCGACCATGAGGACGGTGCGGTCCTTGGCCACCTTCTGGATCAGCTCGGCGATGCGGCTGATGTCCTCGCCGCCCATGCCGGCCATCGGCTCGTCGAGCAGCATCATCTCGGGCTCGAGAGCGAGCGTTGTGGCGATCTCCAGCGCGCGCTTGCGGCCATAGGGCAGCTCGCCCGCCACCGCCTCGCGGAACGCGGTCAGGCCGACCGCCTCGATCAGCGCATCGGCGCGGCCGTGCAGCGATTCGAGGCTGCTTTCGGGGCGCCAGAAGTGGAAGGACGTGCCGAGGGGTCGCTGCAGCGCGATGCGGACGTTCTCGCGCACGGAGAGATGCGGGAAGACGGCCGAGATCTGGAAGGACCGCACCATGCCCCGGCGCGCGATCGCCGCGGGCTTCACCTGGGTGATATCCTCGCCCTTGTAGACGATCCGCCCGGCGGTCGGCGTCAGGAACTTGGTCAGCAGGTTGAAGACGGTGGTCTTGCCGGCGCCGTTCGGCCCGATCAGCGCGTGAATCGTGTGCCGGCGCACCCGCAAACCGACGTTGCGGACGGCGACGAATCCCTTGAATTCCTTGGTGAGATCCTGGGTCTCCAGGATGTAGTCGCCTGCCATTCCCGGCCGTCTCTCGCGCTCGCTTCCCTGACGGCCGGCATTTTTAAGCGTTCCCGGCTTCGTACCCGCGAAACTACCGGCTGCCCCCGGCTTTCGCAAGCGACCTGGGGTTGGGCGGCCGCAGCGCGCAGGCCGCAAATCGCTTGTTGCAAAGCCGGATCGCCTCAGTATTATCCGCGCCCTGCCCGGGGGGCGAGCCCCCCGCGGTTACCCGGTGCGGGCGTAGCTCAGGGGTAGAGCACAACCTTGCCAAGGTTGGGGTCGGGCGTTCGAATCGCCTCGCCCGCTCCATTTTCCCACTCGGCGTGGCGTGAGGCCGTCGGGGCTTGGTCCGCCGCCCCGACGCCGTGATGGACCGCGACGCGCCCGCATAGGGCCTCGGGTCCTCGATGTGACCGCACACGGAGCGTAACCCACGCAGGCCGTCCGCCGGGGCGGCCTGATGAGGCGCGCCGGCCGGCCCTGGTCGCACCGGCGATGGAAGCGGCGGCGCGCGGCGGACGATGTGGCCGCCGCAGGCCTGCGCCGGTGTCGCTCGGCCATCCGCGGCGGCTATCCGCTTCCCATTCAGCGCGCTCCGACGTTCGGCGTCGGGACCTTCAGGCGGGCCAGCCTCTGGCGTCGCGTCGGGCGGCGCCCTCGGCCAGCAGCGCGACGGCCTGCTCGGTCGAGACGACGGGGGCGAAGAAGGTGTCGATGCGCTCCAGCGTCGGCGCCTCGTCGCTTTCCCGGCCGCAGGCGGTGGCGTCGCCGACGACGATCGGGTTGAAGCCCATGTCGCGCGCCGTGCGCGCCGCCTGCTCGATGCACCAGTCGAGGTGATAGCCGGCGAGCAGGATGGTGCGGACACCCCAGGCCGCCAGGTGCTGGGTCAGCATCGTGCCGAGGAAGACGTTGCCCAGGCTCGAATAGAAGATCGTCGCGTCCTCCGGCCGCTGCACGGCCTGGATGTCGGCGACCGTCTCGGCGTCGCGCGCGACCTCGGCCTCGCTCCAGGCCTGCTTGTCGGCGACCCAGAAGTCGTACTGCGCCTTGTCGACCAGGGTCTGGGGATAGGACTGGCGGAAGATCTCGTAGCGCGTCCAGGCGACGCGGCGGCCGGCTTCCCGCGCGGCCGCGACCAGCTTCAGCGTGTTCGGCAGGGTGCCGCCCGGCCGGCGCGTGCGCTCCCACAGCCGCTCGTGCGCCTGGGCACCCTGCTGCGTCAGGATGCTGTTCGACTGGCCGATGACCAGCAGCAGCGTCGGGTGGGCCAAGGCTTCGGCCAGGTCCGCCTTCGCCCATTGCGGGTGCGGCGTTGGCAGGTGTGTTGCAGGTGTCCGGTCGTGATGGAGGGGAAGCGCGGTCATGGTCGCATTCCTTTCTCGAGACCTGTCCCGTTTTGAAACCTGTCACTGGGACGTAGACGGCAGGCCACGGATATGGACAACTGGATGGAACGAGAGTTTGGCGCAAGGCCAACGCCGGGGAAAGCTTCTCGCGACCAGCGTTAGATCAATTCGTTTTCGCCCCTCCCGGCGTGGACGCTAACGTCCGCGCCTGTTCGCAAGGAAACGTCACCGATGGGCTTGCACGAGCAATGGGCGGATGTGGATTTCCCGGCGTTGCTGGGCGGCCCGCTCGCCTTCGTCAGCATCGATGCGCAGAACAGCATCCTCGACCCCGCGGGCGTGCTGACCGGAGAGGGCATCTGGGTGGGCGCCCGCGACGAGGGCGGCAGCTTCGCCAACATGCTGAAGCTGGCCAAGGCGTTCCGCCGCCCGGGCAACCGCTTCCTGTGGCTGCGCTACGACCGCTTCATCGGCGAGCGCGAGGCGGGGAGCGTCCTCGACCGCGCGCAGTATGCGTACTGGAACCGCAACTACGGCGGTGACGCCGCGCGCAAGGCCTGGGAGGCCGAGCCGGTGCCGGAGGTGGAGGCGATCCGCCAGCCCCACGACGTGAGCCTCGTCTATCCCGGCTGGAGCATCTTCACCGGCACCGGGCTGGAGCGCTGGCTGAACCAGTGGGGCATCCGCACGCTGCTCATCACCGGCTACCACACGGACTGGTGCGTCGAGATGGCGGCGCGCACCGCGCGTGAGCTCGGCCTGGTGCCGATCGTCGTCGGCGACGCGACCGGCACGACCTCGCCGCTCCACGAACAGACGCTGGCGCAGATCGACTCCGCCTTCGCGCCGGTCATCGACACGCGCTTCGCGCTCGACGCGCTCGCCTCGGCATCCTCCCGCTGATGGCGGCCGGCGCCGACCCGCTCGCGGTCGACGGGCTGCATCTGCGCTTCGGTGCCGTCGAGGCCTTGCGCGGCGTCGGCTTCCGCGTCGGCGAGGGCGAGATCTTCGGCATCATCGGGCCGAACGGTGCGGGCAAGACCTCGCTCCTCAACGTCGTCAGCGGCACCTACCGCGCGACGGCGGGAACGGTGCGCCATTTCGGCGTCGAGGGCGGGCGGCGGCCGCGCCACCTCCTGGCCGCCCGCGGCATCGCCCGCACCTTCCAGAACGTCGCCCTCTTCTCCGATCTCTCGGTCGTCGAGAACATCCTGGTCGGCCGTCACCCGCGCATGTCCGCGGGCCTCTTCGCCTGCGGCCTCGGCTGGCCGTCCGCGAAGGCGGAGGAGCGCCGCCAGCGCGAGGCGGCGCGATCGGCGCTCGCGTTCCTCGATCTCGAGGCGATGGCGGAGATGCGCATCGACGCGCTGCCCTATGGTCTCAGGAAGAAAGTCGAGCTCGCGCGTGCCATCGCGACGGAGCCGCGGCTGCTGCTGCTGGACGAGCCGCTCGCCGGCATGAACGCCGAGGAGAAGAAGGACATCGCCGCCAGCATCCGCCGCATCCGCGATCGGCTCGGCGCCACCGTGGTGATGATCGAGCACGACATCGGCCTGGTCATGGCGCTCTCGGACCGGGTGATGGCGCTCGACCATGGCGAGAAGATCGCCGAGGGCGCGCCGGCCGAGGTGCGTCGCGACCCCGAGGTGGTCCGGGCCTATTTCGGCGACGCGGCACCGGCCGGGCTCGTCCAATGAACGGGTTCGGGGCATGAACGACCTCGTCTATGGCATCGAGCTGCTGGTGACCGGACTGCTCATCGGCGTCATGTACGCCATGGTCGCCCTCGGATTCGTGCTCATCTACAAGGCCTCGGCGGTCTTCAACTTCGCCCAGGGTGCGATGACGCTGTTCGCGGCCCTGATGGTCGTCGGGCTTCGTCCGGTCCTCGGCCTGCCGGCGGCGCTCGCGGCCGCACTCGTCGGCATGATGGTGATCGCGGTCGCGGTCGAGCGCTGCGTGCTGCGGCCGATGGTCGGGCGGCCGCCGCTGGCGATCTTCATGGCTACCGTCGCCGTCGCCTCGGTCCTGGAGGGGGCTGCCCAGATCATCTGGGGCAACCGGCCGCGCGGGCTGAAGCTCGACCTGCCGGCGGCACCCCTGCAGTTCCATGGCGTCTACGTCTCGCCCTCCGATCTCGCCGGCGCGGCCGTGGCCGGCCTCTCGGTGCTGCTGATCGCGCTCTTCTTCCGACGCACGCAGGTCGGCCTCGGCCTCCGGGCGCTGGCGAGCGACCCCGTCGCCGCCCAGGCCATGGGTGTCCCGATCCACCGCACCTGGGCGGTGGCATGGACGCTGGCCGGGGCGGTCGCGATCGTCGCCGGCGTGCTCTGGGGCAGCCGGATCGGCGTGCATTTCGGGATGACGCAGATCACCCTGAAGGCCCTGCCCATCCTCATCATCGGCGGCATCGAGAGCATCCCGGGCGTGATCCTCGCCGGCCTCCTGGTCGGCGCCGCCGAGGCATTGGGCGAAGGTTTCCTCGGGCCGCTGGTCGGCGGCGGCGTGCAGGAGATCGTCGCGTATCTCGCGGCACTCCTGGTGCTGCTGCTGCGCCCGCACGGGCTGCTCGGCGAGAAATCGGTCGAGCGCATATGACGGCACCCGCCCTCGACCTGCCCGGCCGATCGCCGGCGGGCCTCGCCCGCCGCGCCGTGGCGACGGCGGCGGTCGCGGCCATCCTGCTGCTGCCGCTGGCGCTCGGCGACTACTGGATCAAGGGCGTCGCCATGCCCGCCCTCATCTACGGGCTGGCCGCGCTCGGCCTCAACCTGCTCGTCGGCTGCGCCGGGCAGATCTCGATGGGGCAGGCGGCCTTCATGGCGGTGGGCGCCTTCGTCGGCGCCATCGCCTACGGGCGCTACGGCCTGCCGCTGCCGCTCGCGTTCCTGGCCGCCGGCGCGGCGGCGGCCATGCTCGGCTTCGTCGTCGGGTTGCCGACGCGCCGGATCCACGGTCTGTATCTCATGGTCTCGACGCTGGCCGTGCAGGTGGTCGTGCTGTGGGCGATCCAGCGGGTGCCGTGGTTCGGCGCCGAGGCGCACGGCACGATCGGCATTCCCCGCGTGGCCCTCGGCCCTTGGGAAATCCGCAGCACGGCCGGCAAGTATCTCCTCGTCCTGGCGCTCGCGGTTCCCATGACCCTGTTCGCGCGCAACCTCGTCGCCAGCCGGGTCGGCCGCGCCTGGACGGCGGTCCGCCAGCGCGAGGTCGCGGCCGAAGTCCTCGGCGTGCCGGCCTTCCGCTGGAAGCTTTTCGCCTTCGCGGTCGCCGCCTTCTACGGCGGCGTCGCCGGCGCGCTCGTCGTCTTCGCCTGGACCGGTGCGGCGACGGTCGAGGAGTACCAGCTCGAGCTCTCGATCAAGCTGCTCGGCATGATCATCGTGGGCGGGCTGGGCTCGGTCGCGGGGGCCTATCTGGGCGCGGTCTTCATCGCCCTGCTGCCGATCGCCATCAGCGTCGCCCTCACCTGGGGGGCAGGGATGGTGGGCGGCGGTGCCGTCAATTCCGCGCTCATCTCCAACGCCGAGCACGTGGTGTTCGGCCTGCTGCTCCTCGTCTTCCTCATCGCCGAGCCGAAGGGGCTTGCCCGCCTCGCGGCGCGGAGCGCTCAGGGCATCCGAAACCGCTACATCGCAAGGAGGCGCACATGACTAGGCATCCGCTGTCGATACGGCCGGGCGGCGCCCGGCTGCTCGGGCTCGGCATCCTCGCGTTGGGGAGCCTCCTGACGGGGGGCGCGCCCGTGGCCGCGGCCGACCCCGAAATCCATCACCCGATGCTGGTCACCCGCACCGGGCCGTTCGCGACGGGGGCGACCGGCGTCAGCAGCGGGCAGCAGGACTATTTTGCGCTGCTCAATGCGAAGGGCGGCATCGAGGGTGCGAAGATCCGCTGGAGCGAATGCGAGTTCGCCTATGCCACGCCGCGGGCACTGGAATGCTACGAGCGCTTCCGCGGCGAGTGGAAGATCGTCTACCCGAACAGCACGCCCGCGGTGATCGCGCTCGGCGAGCGGCTGGCCCAGGACAAGGTGGCGGGCATCAACCCCGCGGGCAACCGCGCCGATGCGACCGACGGCGAGACCTTCCCCTTCCTCTATCCGGTCGTCGCGAACTTCTGGGCACAGGCGTCCTCGACCATCCGCTACATCGCCGAGCGCGAGGGTGGCGAGGGCAAGCTGAAGGGCAAGAAGATCGCCTTCATCCATCTCGACAACGCCTATGGCCGCGGCGCCATCCCGGTCCTGGAGGTGCTGTCCAAGCGCCTGGGATTCGAGTGGAAGTCGTTCCCCCTGCCGCCGCCCGGGCTGGAGCAGAGTGCCGCCTGGGTCGATATCGCGCGGCGGTATCGCGCCGACTGGGCGGTGCAATGGAACTACGGCCAGTCCTGCACCGTGCCCTTCACCGAGATCCAGAAGGTCGGCTTCCCGATCGAGAAGTTCATCGGCACGCTGTGGTGCGGCTCCGAGGAGGACATCGTCGCCGCGGGCGACCTGGCCAAGGGCTATGTCACCGCCAACTATCACGGCGTCGGTCGCGACTTCCCGGTGATCAAGGAGATCATCGCGCAGGTCCATGACGCCGGTAAGGGCAACATCGAGCGCGAGCGGATCGGCACCGTGGCCTACAATCGCGGCGTGCTCACCGGCATTCTCATCGCCGAGGCGTTCCGCCACGCGATCCGCGACGAGGGCCTGCCGCTGACGGGCGAGAAGGTGTGGAACGGCCTCAACAAGGTGAAGCTCGACAAGGCGCGCCTGAAGGAGCTGGGCGCGGAAGGGCTGCTGCCCGAGATCGTGCTGAGCCCGAAGAACCACGGTGGCGTCGACGGGCAGGTGTTCCAGCGCTGGGACGGCAAGACCTGGACGACGATCAGCGGCTGGATCCAGCCCTACGAGGACGTGGTCTGGGACGAGATCAAGCGTTCGGCCGCGGCCTATCGCGCAGAAACCAAGCCCAAGCAGTAGCCGATGGGGGCCCCGCAGCCGCTGCTGGAGCTGGACGACATCG
Source organism: Alphaproteobacteria bacterium (assembly GCA_050187535.1). Lineage (GTDB taxonomy): Bacteria > Pseudomonadota > Alphaproteobacteria > ATCC43930 > Allostellaceae > Allostella. The sequence continues at coordinate 19,450 of JBFWXJ010000013.1, forward strand.
AAGTCGTCTACGGCGGGAACGTCCTGGCGCTGCGGGGTGTCTCACTGGTGGTGCCCGAGGGCGGCGTGGTCGCCCTCCTCGGGGCCAACGGCGCCGGCAAGTCGACGACGCTGAAGGCCGTGTCGCGTGTGCTGGCAGCCGAGGGCGGCAGCATCCGGCGTGGCGCCATCCGGTTCCGCGGCGCCGAGATCCAGGGCCGGACCACGGCGGCGCTGGTGCGCGGCGGCATCGTCCATGTCCTCGAAGGGCGGCGCCTGTTCGCCCAGCTCGACGTGGAGGAGAACCTGCGGATGGGCGCCTATTCGCGCACCGATCGCGCAGGCGTCCGGCGCGACCTGGAGGAGATGTACACGCTCTTTCCGCGGCTGCGCGAGCGGCGGGCCCAGAAGACGGGCTATCTCTCCGGCGGCGAGCAGCAGATGGCGGCGATCGCACGCGGGCTGATGGGACGCCCGACGCTGATGCTGCTCGACGAGCCGACGATGGGGCTGGCGCCCGCCATCGCGGCCGAAGTGTTCGCCACGGTGCGCCGCCTCAACGCCGACCGCGGTGTCGCCTTCCTGCTGTCGGAGCAGAACCTGGGGCTGGCGCTGCAGGTCGCCGGATACGCCTACGTGCTGGAGAGCGGCCGGGTCTCGTTCGCCGGGGAGCCCGCGGCGCTGGCCCAGGCCGGGCGCGCCGAGGCCGCATATTTCGGTCACTGACCCGATCGCGATACTCCGCCGACCGGTCGCTCCCGGGGCTATCATCCGCCACCGACCACCGTCGACCGGAGCCCGCCATGACGACCCTTCCCGCACTCGACACCACGGCCGCCCATCGGGTGGCCGGCCTCCTGATCGCACGCAAGCAGACGCTGGCGGTGTCGGAATCCTCCACGGGCGGGCTGGTCTCGGCGATGCTGCTGTCGATGCCGGGGGCGTCGGCGTGCTTCCTCGGCGGCGGCGTGGTCTACACCGGGGCGGCACGTGCGGGGCTGCTCGGCGTGACGGCGGAGAAGATGGCGGGCATCCGTTCGGCGACGCCGGAGATGTCGCGTCTCCTGGCCGAGACCGTGCGTACGCGCCTCGGCGCGGACTGGGGGCTGGCGGAGACGGGTGCCACCGGCCCCACCGGCAACCGCTACGGCGACGCGCCCGGCCATTGCTGCCTCGCCGTCGCCGGCCCGCGGTCGATGTCGCGCGTGCTGGCGACCGGGGACGCCGACCGCGCCCGCAACATGGTCGTCTTCGCCGCTGCGGCGTTCGCCCTGCTGGAGGAAGCGCTGACGGCGGCGTAGGTCGCGCTCAGCGCCGTGGCGCGATCTCCTCGTCGATCCAGCGGTCGATCGCCGCACAGCGGCCGAACTCGAGCTTGCGGGCGAAGAGGGCGGGGTCGGACCGGAGCGCGGGCAGCAGGCCGTCGTGCAGCACGTGCGGGGCGCCCCGGCGATAGCGCAGGTTGTCGGACACCGTCGTGCCCACCCTGTCCGCCGGCGCATCGGCGACGAGCATCTGGAAGAAGCTCTCTTCGGGAATGAAGCAGGTGCCCAGCGTGCCGAGCAGGCGGTAGGCCGCGTCGTCGCCGACGGCGTAGGTGCAGAGCTCCCGGCTCGCCACCTGCCATAGCCGTCCGAACCGGAAGGGCGTCGCGGCGAAGAAGCGGGCGCGCATCGTGCGCTCCGCCCGGCCGAGCGGCCGGAGATGGAGCTGCTTGCGCGCGAAATCCTCCGAGACGAAGAGCGAAGCGCGCTGCCCCGGCTCGAAGTTGGCCTGGGCGTCGGCCGCGAAGAGTGCGCGGGCCTGCCCGTAGAGAACGAAGGCGACGTCGGCGTGCCGTTGCAGCATCTGCGTCTCGGTCACCGTCGCGTCGATGGCGACGGTCGGCGCGAAGGGTCGGGCGCCGTAGGTCGCCACGAAATTGGTGCGCCCGGCGCGGCGTTCCCCCTCGAGGGTCGACAGGATCGCGTCCTGCGGCTTCAGTGGAATGTCCTGGCCGCTGAGGTTGACGAACCAGCGCCAGTCGCGGTCGGCGGCGAGTGCGGCCGCCATCGCCTCCAGCGTCGCCGTCAGCATGCTGGCGCCGCCCCACACCGTCGGCGGCAGCCGGCGGACGACGACGTTGCGCGGCAGCCCCGCCAGCTGCCCGAGGTCGACGCATTCGGCGCCGGTCACGTCGACCCCCACCAGGTAGAGGTCGCGCGGCGAGTACAGCCATTGCAGCAGCCGGCGGACGCGATCGAGCCGGCGATGACAATGGATGAAGTAGGCGATCACGGGGAAGCGCCCGGGGCGTCAGCCGGCGGCGGGCGGTCCGGAGCCGAGAATCTTCCACACGCCCATCGCCGTCAGCACGGTATCGCCGTTCACCGCCAGCGCGCCGTCGACGAACACCATCGAGCGGGTCCGCCGCACGACGCGGGCGCGGGCCTCGACGAAGTCGCCGGGCCTGACGGGCGACAGGAAGTGGGTGTCGAGCTGCACGGTGACGCAAGGGCGCCGCTCGGCCGCCTCCCACACGGTGATGCTGAGCGCCTGGTCGGCGAGCGTCATCAGCATGCCGCCATGGACGACGCCGGACGGGTTCACGTGCCTGTCGCCGGCGAGAAAGCCATAGGCCCAGCCCTGCTCGTCGCGGCGCGTCCAGAACGGGCCCACCAGCTCGGAGAAGCCGCGCACGTTGCGTTGCTTCCAGCCATGGGCGGAGGGATCGAAGCTCATCGGGCGGGCCGCATCGTCGTTCGGGGAGATGCCGACCATTCCATCCGACCGGCGTGCATGTCCACAGCGCCGTGCATCGTCACGAGACGACGTCGGCCGCCTTCAGCTCCGCGATCTCGGCGGCGGTGAGGCCGAGCAGGCCCGAGAGCACCTCCTCGTTGTGCTCGCCCAGCAGCGGGCTGCTGCGCTCGATGCGGGGCGGCGTCTCGCTCATCCGCCAGGGGGCGGTGTAGAGCAGCTCGCCGCCGTAGAGCGGATGGGTCACCGGCACCCGGACCCGGCGGGCGGCGAGATGCGGGTCCTCCCACTGCTCCTCCAGGCTCAGCACGGGCGAGGCGGCGATGCCGGCGGCGCGCAGCCGGGACACGAGCGCGTCGCGGTCCTGGCCGTGCGTCCAGCGGGCGACCACAGCCTCCAGCGCGTCCTCCGCCGCCTTGCGGCCGGCCATCGTGGCGAAGCGCTCGTCGTCGATGCCCGCCGCTGCCGCCAGGCTGCGCCATTCGTCGTCGGTGAAGACGGCGATGGATACCCAGCGGTCGTCGCCCGCACAGGGGAAGAAGCCGTGCGGTGCCGCATCCGGCCGACGGTTGCCGGGAATCGCCGGCTGCGGCCCGCCCAGTGCCGCTTCGAGGAACGGCCCCGCCATGGTCATCGCCAGGCATTCGATCTGGGACAGGTCGATGTAGACGCCTTCGCCCGTCGTCGCGCGCGCATCGAGCGCGTGCAGGATCGCGACCAGCGCGTGGGTCGCGGCGTTCGGGTCACCGATTCCGACGTTCATGGCGCCCAGCGGCTCGCCCCCCGGATAGCCGATCAGGGCCTCGAGCCCGACGAAGCTCGACATGACCGGCGCATAGGCGCGCATGTCCGCCAGCGGCCCGTACTGGCCGGCCGCCGACATCGAGCACATGACGATGCCGGGATTGCACGCCTTCAGCCGGTCGTAGCCGAGGCCGGCACGGTCGAGCGCGCCCGGCGACAGGTTCTCGACCACCACGTCGCTCACCGCGACGAGGCGACGGACGAGCGCGCAGGCCCGCTCGTCCTTGAGGTTGAGCGTCACGCTGCGCTTGCCGTGGTTGGTCTGGTGGAACATCGGCGACAGCTCGATCGACGGGCCCTCGACCGGCTTGCCGTCGCGCAGCGGCCGCCCGCGCATGCGCGTGCTGTCGAGCCGCCTGCCGTGCTCGACCTTGATCACGTCGGCGCCGAGCTCGCCCAGGATGGTCGCCACCAGCGGCCCCGACCACACCCAGCCGAGGTCGAGAACCCGCATGCCGGAGAGGGGACCCGCCTCGGTCATCGTCCGGCCTCGCGGGCGAGCAGGTGGTCGTGCTGGCCGAGGCGCGGCGCCACGCCGTCGTGGAACGCCAGCGCGGCATCGGGCGAACGCTGCGTCCGGAAGCGGAAGGGCATGTCCCAGGTCGGCATGGTGCGGCCCGTGCCGTCGCGGGTCTCGGCGAGGAAGCCGCGCGCGGCGAACTGCGCCGTGTCGTGGACCTGGGCCATGGTGCGCAGGGGCGCCATGGGGATGCCGAACTCGCCCGCGATGCGGATGAGCTCGGCCCGCGTGTGGGCGACGAGCCAGGGGCCGACCAGGCCGTCGACCTCGTCCGGGTACTTCGTGCCCATGGCGCGCAGGTCCTGGTAGCGCGGGTCCTTGGCCCATTCGGGATCGCCCATGGCGGCGACGAGGCGGGCCCATTCCGCGCGCGAGCGACCGATGAGGCAGACCGCGCCGTCGGCGCAGGGCAGGATCGTGTAGGGGTAGACGCCGCCCGAGGCATAGGCGCGGTTGCCGGCGCGCTGCCATTTCAGGCCGTGCGCCACGTACATGAGGCCGTTGGCGCCGGCACAGCTCGCCAGCACGTCCGCCATCGCCACGTCGACATGCTGGCCCCGTCCCGAGCGGCGGCGGTGCAGGACGGCCAGCGACACCGCGGCGGCGAGATTGACCCCGGCCTGGTACTCGCCCGCCAGGAAGGGCAGCACCAGCGGCTCGCGCTCCGGCCGGCCGATCGCCCAGGCGGTGCCGCTGACGGCGAAGGCGTCGAGCTCGGCTGCCGGCACCTCCGCGTAGGGGCCGGCGTCGCCGAAGACGGTCGTCGTGGCGACGATGAGCCGCGGAAAATCGGGCGCGAGGCTCGCGTGGTCGAGGCCGAGGCGGCGACGCAGCGCCCAGGGCAGGTTGGTCGCCAAGACGTCGGCGTCGGCCAGCAGGCGACGCAGCCGGGCGAGGCCGTCGGCGGTCTCGACGTCGAGCACGACGCCGGACTTGCCCTCGTTGAGGTAGGCGAAGAGGCCGGAACGCTCGGGGTCGGCGACGCCGTCCGGGAAGGGCCCCACGCGGCGCGACGCATCGCCCTCGGGCGGCTCGACCTTTACGACGTCGGCGCCGAGCTTCGCCAGCAGCCGGGTGCAGTAGGGGGCGGAGACCATGTCGCCCAGCTCGACGATCCTGAGCCCCGAGGGCGGCAGCGGTCGGCGCGTTCCGGTCACTCCTGCTGCTCCCCGCGATGGCCCTGGGACATGACGGGCGCACGCTAGGCGGCAGTCAGAAATCAGTCAATCGGACACATATATGGACACCAGCCTAACGCCGCACCAGGCGCAGCATGACGGCGCAGGCCGCCGCCGCGGCCGCCGCCAGGGCATAGCCGGCAGGGTAGCCGCCGGCCGCCGACGCGACGACGCCGAAGAGCGACGGCAGGACGAGCACGCCCGCGAACATCGCGGCCGAGCCGAGACCGGTCGCCTCCGTCCGCCGCTCGCCGCCGATGCGGGCGAACTCGGCATAGGCGATGCCGGTGAAGCCGCTCGCGGTGGCGCCGGCGACCGCGGCCAGCGCGAAGACGGCGGCTCCCGGCCAGGCAGGTCCGACCAGCCCCATGGCGACGGCGGCCGCCGCCATGACGAGGCCCTGGAGGACGAGGAGCGTGCGGGCGGGCACGAAGCGGTCGGCGATCCAGCCCCAGATCGGCCGGCTGACCGCGCCGCACACCTGGTAGGCGGCGAGGGCCTGGCCGGCCGTCACCAGGTCGAAGCCGCCGGTCACCGTCAGGTGGACCGTCATGAACGCGATGAAGCAGAGCTGCAGGCCGGAATAGACGAAGCCCGCGACGGAGAGCGTCCGCAGCTCCGGCCGTGTGCGCAGCAGGCGGAAGGGCACCATCCAGGCGCCCGTCGCGAGCTCTTGCGCCGGATTGCGGTCGGCGTCCCAGCGCGCCCGCGGAATCTGGAGAAGGAGGGCCAGGAGCGCGATGGGCACGATCTGGCCGAGCAGCGCCCAGCGCCAGCCCGCCGCGACCACGACCGGCGGCACGACCAGCCCGGCCAGCACGCCGCCCAAGGGCACGCCCACCTGGCGGATCGAGATGATGAGGTTGAGCGTGCGCGCCGACGTGCGCGGCAGCAGCAGGTGGGCCGCGACCGGCGCCGTCGCCCCGTAGCCGGTGCCGAGCAATGCCGCCGACAGCCCCAGCGTCGCCGCCCCCTGGCCGGCGGCCGCCGTCGCCAGCATGACGATGGCACCCATCAGGATCGCCTGCCCGACGCGCACTGCGCCGAAGCGGCGGATGAGCACCGGGGACAGCAGCGCCGACGCGATGCCCACGCCGTAGACGATGGCGACGAAGAAGCCGACCAGTGCGGCATCGATGCCGAGGTCGCGCGAGATCTCGGGTGCGGCGGCCGGCACGCTGAAGGCGGCCATGGTCGCCAGCGTCTGGAGAGCCAGCGTCGCGATCAGCTCGGCGATCGGTGGCGCGGGGGACGGAGAGACGGGAGACGGGCTCGCGCGGCTGCTCGCAGGGTCGCCCATCGGTCCCGTTCGTCCTTCGCCGGCACCGTGCTGCGCCGGCCTTCCCGCGCGCAACCAATCGCACCCGGGCGCCGGCGGCGTCAACGGGGTGGTCGGAGGCTCAGGATGTCATCCGGAACGGATCGACGACCCGCAGGCGGTTGCCGAGCACCTGCCCGTTCTGCATGTCCTCGGACCAGAGGATGTCGCAGCGCGCGTGGATCGCGGAGGCCGCGATCATCGCATCCCAGGTCTGCAGACCGTAGCGCTCGGCGAGGGCAATCCCGATCTCATGGACCTCGATCGTCAGCGGATGGACGGCGACCAGCCCGCGCAGCAGGTCGAGGAGGGCATGAACCTCGGGCCAGGTGAGCCGCATCTTGCGACGCGCGACATTGGTGACCTCGTTGAGCACCTGGACGCTGATCGCGCCGCCCTCGCGAACGATCGCCCGCGCCTGTCCTGCCTTCGCCGGATGGCTGGAGACGATGTAGAGCAGAATGTTGGTGTCGAAGAACTTACCGGGCATTCGCCTCGTCCCGGTCGAACTTGAAATCGGCGGGGAGGCGGCCCTCGAAGGCGCGAAGACGCTCCAGCAGCTCGTCCCGCGACGGCTTGCGCGCGACGACGAGTTCGCGCGAGCCCGCCGCGTGAATCTCGATCTCGTCGCCCTCCTTGATCTCCAGTGCCTCGACGACGGAGGCGGGAAGGCGGACGGCCAGGCTGTTTCCCCACTTGGCGACGCGCATGGCTGATCTCCGAAGATATACTCCGTATCACATGTAGATCATCCGTGCAGGGTCCTCAAGCGTCCACCCTTTCCCGTCATCGGGCGGCGACCTCCTGGCCGCGCATCGAGGGTACGGTGAAGAAGGGCAGGATGGCGATCATGACGCTGACGGCGGCGAACGCGATGACGGCTTCATAGCTGCCGGTCCAGTCGTGCAGCAGGCCGCCCGCCCAGGAGCCGAAGGCCGACCCGAAGCCGGTGCCCATGGTGATGGTGCCGAAGATCGTCGCCGCCTTGGGGCCGCCGAACAGGCGCACGGTGATCGTCGACAGGAGCGGCCCGCGCGAGCCCAGCATGCCGCCGAAGCAGGCGACGAACCCCGCCAGCAGCCACGGGCTCGGCCAGAACGAGAGCAGCCACAACTGGACGATGCCGGCCAGCGACAGGCTGTAGCTGAACAGCACCGAGGGCCGCCGGCCGACCAGCCCGTCGAGCCAGCCGACCAGGATCATGCCGACCGGCAGGAGCATGCCGCTGAAGCCCCAGGCCGTCGCCGCGTCGATCGGGCGGAAGCCGATCGAGACGAGATAGGCGACGACCTGCACGATGATCGCGAACATCGCGACGCTGGTGAAGAAGTAGACCGCGAAGATGCCCCAGAAGCCCGAATGGCGCATCGCGGCACCCAGCGTCTGCGACTGCGGCTGGCCGCCGGCGCCGCGGTCGGCGCGCACCACGTCGGGCCGGCCGGCCGCCAGCCGGCGCCAGGGCAGCAGCAGCAGGACCGGCAGCATGGCGAGCGCCGCGCCGCCCAGCGCCGTCAGCGCCGACCGCCAGCCCCACCGCTCGATCAGGAACTGGGCCAGCGGCACCACCAGCAGGATGCCGATGCCGAAGGCGGAGAAGGCGATGCTCATGGCGAGCGTCAGCCGCCGGTCGTACCAGCGGCGGATCAGGGTCGCGTTCGGCACGTTGCCGAGGCACGCCGCGCCCATGCCCAGCGCCAGGCCGAGGCAGAGCTGGAACTGCCAGAGCGCGTCGGCGCGCGACGCGAGCGTGAGGCCGCCGCCGAGCAGCGCCAGGCCCGTCATGTAGACCATGCGCGGGCCCGCCCGGTCGAACATCCGACCGACCAGCGGTCCCGAGACGCCGCTCGCGAGCGTCGCGAAGGAGTAGATCGAGACGACGTCGGCGCGGTCCCAACCGAAATCGGCCGAGAGCGGCAGCAGGAACACGACGAAGCTCTCCAGCAGCCCGCGCCCGGTCAGGCCGAGGACCATGCAGAGGACGAGCGCCAGGAGGGCCATGGGCCGGGGCAGCGCGATCATGGCCCCGGTCTCTGCACCGCCCGTGCCGCCGGCATTGCGCAGCGGTCGGTGCGTCCCTCGACGATGCTCGGGACGAGTTGCCACCGGTTTGCCCGACCCGTGAGGATCAAACCGCCGGAGGGGGCGCTGAAGCGCCGGAGAATCCCCACCTCACCCCGACCCTCTCCGCCCCCGAGGGGCGGAGAGGGGGAGCCGGCAGTACCCGCGACGCACGCCCTCTCCGCCCATCGAGGGGAGAGGGAGGGGACCCATCGCGTGAGCGATGGGGAGGGTGAGGTGGGCTGCCCGGGCCGATCGGGCTTCCCGGTCGGCGGCAGCGTCCGGTTTCTGTCCAGGAACATCCCTGGTGGCACGGCCGTCATTTGATGGCGATACGGCGGCCCCTCGTTCCCAGCATCGTCGAGGGACGCGACGGCGCCGATCCCGTGATTCTGGGCCGCCGACCTCAGGGTATGCCGGCGCTGCCGACCGGGCGGGCCGGCGGGCGCCAGGGCTCGTCCGGCCGCGACGGGTGGCGATAGGGGTGGGCGATGACGTAGTCCGGGAACGGCACCGCCGCCACCCGCTCCTTGGCTTCCTTCCATGCGGCGATCATCGCGGATTCGGCCGCGTAGTCGAAGGGGTCGCCCAGCTGGCGCTCCAGCTCGCCGCCGCGCTCGGGCGGGTTGGCGGCGAGCCAGCGCGCTGCCTCGGGCAGCGCCTCCTCGGCCGACACGAGGTCGCGGTAGCCGAGCTCGTCGGCGATGGCGCGACAGTCGAGCACGAGATGGGCGCGCCCGCGCCCGACCGGATGGAAGGGCCGTGCCAGCTCGTAGGGCATGGAGACCAGCTCCCACTCGTGGCCGAGGCCGCGGGCGATCAGCGTCACACGCTCCAGCATGGTCAGCACCTGCTGGTCGCCGACATTGTAGGTGCGGCCCGCGCTGGCCTCGGGCTGGTCGACCGCCAGCAGCGCCGCATGGGCGGCGTTGGCGGCGTAGCAGCGCGTCTCCAGCTTCAGCCCATGGTCGGCGATGATGAACTGCTTGCGCCCGTCGAGGATGCGCCGGACCACGCTCCAGTCGGAATCGGCGAGCTGCCGCGGGCCGTAGATCGGCGGGTAGCGCAGATGCGTGGCGACATAGTCGCCGGCGGCGTGACGGGCCATCACCGCGTCCTCGGCCTCGTGCATCAGGCCGAAGAAATGGTCCCAGCCGCGCTTCGGCCGCGTCAGCCATTCGGGCGGCCGGCTGAGGCAGCGGCCGCCCGGGCCCCACAGAGTGGGCTCGACATTGGCGGCCTGGCCGCCACCGATCGAGATGAGGCGGCCGGTGCGCCCGACCATGACGTCCGCCGTCAGCTTGAGACGGCCGTACATGGCGAGCACGACGTCCCAGGTCTTCCGGCCGAGTGCGGCCTCCAGCGTCTCGCGGAAATGCACGTCGGCGTGGATGTGCGGCACCTCGTCGGGCAGCGGCACCTCGTGCTGGCCGCTGTGCAGCACGGTGACCTTGTAGCCGCGGGCGATGAGGCCCTCGACGACATAGGGGCCGGTCGGACCCGTGCCGCCGATGACGAGGGCCTCCCTCGCCATGGGCTCAGGCCCCCTTGCCGCGCGCCGGCAGCAGGACCGTCGCCACACCCTTGGTGGTGACCTCGCCCAGCTGGTTCTGCGTCCACACTTCGAGGTCGACCAGGTGGTCGCCCTCCTCGACGCGCTTGTCGACGACCTTGCCGCGGCACCAGCTCACGTCGCCGAACACGTTCGGGCGGCGCAGCGTGGCGTTGAGGCGGCGCAGGAAGCCGTCGTCGCCCATCCAGTTGGTCATGAGCTGGCCGAGCCAGGAGATGCGCTGCAGGCCGACGTCGTAGCCGCCGGGCATGCCAACCTCGTGGGCCATGTATTCCTGGGTGTGGCCGCGGGCGGGATGGTCCTGGGCGCCGGTGTCGGGGTCGACATAGGCGTCGGCCGGATGGCGCTTGCGGTAGCGCTCGGCGCGCTCGTGCGCCTTGTAGATGTGCCCGCCGCCCGAGTAGTAGCAGATCATGTGGTGATGTTCAGCGGGCCCTTGAGCAGGGGCTGCACGTCGTCGCCGACCGCCACGTCCTCCCACCACCGGGTCTCGGCGCCGCGCACCACCTCGGC
>JBFWXJ010000014.1:0-16969 GCA_050187535.1 Alphaproteobacteria bacterium
CCGTGCCGCCCTGGCGACGGCCGGCCTCGCCTGCGTCGGCGTCCAGAACGGGACCCCGCAGCTGACCGAGGCCGCCAGGCGTGCCGGCCTCGCCGCCTTTCCCGCCGCGCGCGCCACCGGGCGCACGAACGCGGCCGCCATGCCCGAGCACGAGGCCGAGCCGGCGCCCGCGCCCGCGCCCGCTCCGGCGCGCCCGGCACCGCCGCCGCGGGCCGCGGCCGCCTCCCAGCCGGCGCCGGCACCGACGCCGGCCGCTCCCGCGCAACCCGCCCCGCGCACCCGGATCGTCACCGAGCCCGTGCGCTCGGGCCAGCAGATTTACGCCAGGGGCGGCGACCTCATCGTGCTCGGCACCGTCAATGCCGGCGGCGAGGTGCTGGCGGACGGCAACGTCCACATCTACGGGGCCTTGCGCGGCAAGGCGATCGCCGGCGCCGCCGGCGACCGCGGCGCGCGCCTCTTCTGCCAGCGCTTCGACCCCGAGCTGGTGTCGATCGCCGGCCTCTTCCGCATCGCCGACCAGATCGAGAAGGACCTGATCGGCCAGCGCGTCGGCGTGCGTGTCGCCGACGACGCCCTCGTTTTCGACCGTCTGTCCTGAACGGGAAAGGGATCGCCCGGCCATGGCTGACGACGACCGCCCCCTCCACGAGAAAGGAGCTGCTCCCGTGGCAAAAGTGATCGTGATGACGTCCGGCAAGGGCGGGGTCGGCAAGACCACCTCGACCGCCGCCATCGGCACCGGCCTCGCCATGCGGGGCAAGAAGACCGTGGTCGTCGACTTCGACGTCGGCCTGCGCAACCTCGACCTCATCATGGGCTGCGAGCGGCGGGTCGTTTACGACTTCGTCAACGTGGTGAACGGCGAGGCGAAGATCGGCCAGGCCCTGATCCGCGACAAGCGCTTCGACGACCTCTACGTGCTCGCCGCCTCGCAGACGCGCGACAAGGATGCGCTCTCCAAGGAAGGCGTGGTCCGGGTCATCGACCAGCTCCGCGAGCAGTTCGACTATGTCATCTGCGACAGCCCGGCCGGCATCGAGAAGGGCGCGCAGCTCGCCATGTACTGCGCCGACGAGGCGATCATCGTCACCAACCCCGAGGTCTCCAGCGTGCGCGACAGCGACCGCGTGCTGGGGCTGCTGGCGAGCAAGACGCTGCGCGCCGAGAAGGACATGGAGCCGGTCAAGCAGCACCTGCTGATGACCCGCTACGACGTAGGGCGGGTCGCCCGCGGCGAGATGCTGAAGGTCGAGGACGTGCTGGAGATCCTGTCGATCCCGCTGGTCGGCGTGATCCCCGAGAGCGAAGCGGTGCTGCGCGCGTCCAACACCGGCAACCCGGTCATCCTCGATGCCGAGAGTGCCGCCGGCAAGGCCTACGGCGATGCGGTCTCGCGGCTGCTGGGCGCCCAGGTGGAGATGCGCTTCCCGGCGGCCCAGCCGCGCGGCTTCTTCGCCCGGCTGTTCGGGAGGGCGGCATGATGCGTCTTCTCGACCTCTTCCGCTCCAAGCGCCCCGCCCCGGCACCGGCCGGTCCGGCGGCGGCCACGGTGGCGAAGGAGCGGCTGCAGATCCTGCTGGCGCACGAGCGGGCGGACCGCGGCGCCCGGGCGGAGTTCCTCCCCGCGCTCCAGAAGGAGATCCTGGAGGTCGTCGCCAAGTACCTGGTGATCGACCCGGACAAGGTCATGGTGACGCTCGACCGCGGGAAGGACATCTCCGTGCTCGAGGTCAACGTCGAGCTGCCGGGACCGGACGTCGAGCTGCTGCGGCCGGTGCCCAAGCCCGCCGAGAAGCCCGCCGAGACGGCGAAGGCGGCGACGGACGAGAAGGCAGCCGAGAAGCCGGTGGAAAAAGCGGCCGACAAGCCCGCCGCGCCGCTCGCCGCCGGCCCGGGCCCGCTGGCGCACAGCGCCGCATGACGCCCGACGTCGCCCCGCCGGCCGGTCCCGATGCCGGCCGGCGGGGGCGATGAACCTCGGCGGATCGTGAACCTTCCGAAGGTCCGGCGCGACCTCAGGGGTGCATCCAGCCCAAGGAGCGAAGCATGGCGGCCAAGGCCCTCTTGATCCTCACCCTAGTCTCCGCCACCGGAGACCCGATGTTTCCGCCCTCGATGATGGAGCAGCCCTCGATGGAGGCGTGCCAGACGATCGCCAAGACGGCCGTCGAGGCGATGGCCATGGCCCATCCCGAGAAGGCGATGCCGTCGATGGTGAAGGGCGGCAAGTTCGCCGCCGTGCAGGACGAGGCCGGCGTGTGGATGATCCGCTACGACCGCCAGCAGCGCACCGACCCCAACCAGGGCGAGCCCATCGTCGCCCGCACCGTGCGCGGAGTCTGCCGGCCGGTCGGGTGAGTTCGACTGCCGGAGAGCCTCGCCCTTCGACAGGCTCAGGGCGAGGAAACACTCCCGGATCCAGCTTTACGGTCCTCATGCTGAGCCAGTCGAAGCATGAGGCTCTCCGACGCCGCTGACCCTACGCCTCCAGGCGGTCGATCACCTTGGCCTCGGCGTCGAAGCAGGCGGCGGCGATGGCCCCGCCACGGCCCGCGCCGCCGTCGACGACGGCCGAGAAGTTGCCGACGCGCATGCCGCGGTTGCGCCAGTCGTAACCGGCGACGACGAAGCAGCGGCCGGCGTAGAGCGCCTCCAGGGAATCGAGGCCGTCGCCGGGACCCCACCACAGCACGTCCCCCTGGGCGGCCAAGGGCCGCGTCGGGGCGATGTCGCTGCTGACGAAGAGCAGCTTGCCGTCGTTGGTGACCGCGGCATGCTTCAGGCTGCTGGCCAGCGCCACATGCCCGCCGGCGGCGTTGAGCTGGCTGCGGAGCGCACCGGTCCAGCGCATCAGCGAGCGCACACCGTCGCGCACCGCCGCCATCCCCTCCTCCTCGCTGCCGCCATAGGCCTCGATCGTGCGGCCGACGCCCTGGCGCAGCATCCAGGGCAGCACGTCGCGGGGATTGGGCGCGAACTGGATCTGCAGCAGCTTGTGCCACATCTCCTCCTGCGCACCGCGCAGGTGGACGATGTCAGTGGCGAGGAAGCCGCGCCTGGCGATCACCTCGCGGCGGAAGCGGATGAGCTCGTCGACGGCGCGCCGCACGTCGGGGCCGCGGCCGAGATGGTTTCCGAGATAGACGACGCGGTCGCCCGGTGCGACGCGCGCCCACAGCGCGTCATGCAGCTTCGACAGCCGGTCCGCCTCGCCATGGACGGCCCCCACGGCCCAGACGCGCCGCGGCACGCCGAGCGTCACGATGCTCGATTTCTCGGGCATGAACTCTCCCGACCCGCCCAGGACTCGTCCTCATCCCCCGGCACACCCTCGGGCGCCGGGGGCCGGGCCGTCAAGCGGCGGCTTGGAGCATCTTCTCCAAGCGCTGGGTCGCGGCCTCCTCGTCGATCCGCTCGACCGCCGCCAGCTCGCGCACGAGGCGATCGAGGGCCGCCTGATAGATCTGCCGCTCGCTGTAGGACTGGTCGGGCTGGCCCGCATTGCGGTGCAGGTCGCGCACCACCTCGGCGATCGAGGCCGGATCGCCCGAGTTGATCTTCGCCTCGTATTCCTGGGCGCGCCGGCTCCACATCGTGCGCTTGACGCGCGAGCGGCCGCGCAGCTTGGCCAGCGCGGCGTCCATCTCCTTGCGGGTGCTGAGGCGGCGCAGGCCGGCGGCGCGCACCTTGCCGACCGGCACGCGCAGCGTCATCCGGTCCTTCTCGAAATGGACGACGAAGACCTTCAGCGTGTGGCCGGCGATCTCCTGGGTCTCGATCGCCGTGATCTTGCCGACGCCGTGGGTCGGATAGACGACGAAGTCGTTGACGTCGAAGCCCGGCCCTTCGGGCGTGTTCTCCACGACCTTCAGCACCGGCTTGGGCGGCACCGGGCGCAGCGGCGGGAGCACCGGCGCCGGGCGGTTGGTCACCAGCGTCGGCCGCGGCGGGGCGGCGGGCGGCTCCACGGCGGCCGGGGCCGAGATCAGCGATGGCGCCACCGGCGCGACAGCGGCCGGAGCATCCGCTGCCGGCACCACCGCAAGTGGTTTGGCAGCCGGCGACTTCACGGCTGCCGGCTTCGCCGCCACCGGCTTCTCGGCGGCCTGCTTTTTAGCGACCGGCTTCTGCGCGACCGGCTTCTCCGTCGAAATCGGCGCCGCAGTGGCCGGCTTCGCGGCCTTGGCAGCTTCCGCCTTCGCGGGCTCGGGCCTGGCCGCGGCCGGCTTCGGCGCCGGCTTGGCGACCGCGGTCTTCGCGGTGGCGACCTTCGGGACGGGCTTTGCCGGCTTGGCCTCCGCAACCTTGCGCACGGGGGCCTTGGCCGGTGCCTTCGACTTGGCGGCGGCGGCCGGCTTTGCCGGCGCCTTCGGCTTGACGGCAGCTTTCGGCTTGGCCACGGGCTTCGACTTCGCGACGGCGGACTTCGCGGCGGGCTTCACTGGCGTCTTCGCCTTGACCACGGGCTTTCCCTTCGACTTCGCCGGAGGCGCGGCGCGCTTGACCGTCTTCGCCTTCGGCGCGGACTTCGTGGGTCTGCTGGCGGGCTTCTTCATCGGGCTTCGCAACCTGCGGAAATGCAGGCGGCCGAGCGACTGCGCGACGGGTCGCCGCGGCACCGCAGCAGGTCGCGTCCGGCACATAGCTGGCCCTGCGCGCGTCGATTGCGACGCCGCTCGAACACCACTACAGCCCCCGGTGGTCCGGCTTCGGTGCTTCGCAGACGGTCCGGCGCGGTCGCATGACCACCCCTGGAACCGTCAAGGATAATATCAGAAAATTGTCACGAAATACAGAGTCGTTTGTCGCTTCGGGCGGCGAGGTCTATCGACTTCCGGGAGCCTCGCTGAAGAACTTGGTGAACTTATCGGGAACGCCCTTGAAGGAATCGGCATCCTCGGGCGCGTCCGCCTTGCGCGTGATGTTGGGCCAGCGCGCCGAATAGTCGCGATTGAGCTGCAACCACTTCTCGGCCTGCCCATCGCTGTCGGGAAGGATGGCTTCGGCCGGGCATTCCGGCTCGCACACCCCGCAGTCGATGCACTCGTCGGGGTGGATGACGAGCATGTTCTCGCCCTCGTAGAAGCAGTCGACCGGGCAGACCTCGACGCAATCCATGTATTTGCACCGGATGCAGGCTTCGGTGACGACGTAGGTCATGCTGAGGTCTCCGGAAACACCGCGCCAGGGCAGGATCGGCGCGGTTTCGGGTTGCCTATCATCACGGCGGACCGCCTTCAACCCCGTGCGAATTCGGGGCTTTGCCTACTTCTCCTAACGCTTCGGCAGGTCGTCGCCGCCCAGCCAGAAGCGGTTCCAGGTCGGGCCCATGAGTATTTCGTGGATGCAGGCGTGCGGCGGAAGCTCGGCGACGAAGCGGATGGTGCGCCCGAGGTCGTCGGGCTTCAGCATGCGCGCCATCTCCTCGGCGGACGGCGGCACCGGCCGCTTGGCCATGATAGGCGTCGCCACCTCGCCCGGGCAGATGACGGTGCCGCGGATGCCGTTGGCGCACTCCTCGATGTTGAGCGACATGGTGAGCGAGACCAGCCCGTGCTTGGTCGCGTTGTAGGCGGGGCCGGTCAGCAGCAGGTCGAACTTGCCGGCCCAGGAGGCGACGTTGATCACCAGGCCGTCGCGCTGAGCCCGCATCGCCGGAAGCACCGCCTGGATGCAGTGCAGCGGGCCGTCGAGGTTGACAGAGACCACCCGCTTCCAGTCGGCCGGCGTCAGGTTCTTCCAGTAGCGATTGGGCGTGTTGACGCCGGCGTTGTTGACGAGGATGTCGGCCCGGCCGTGCCGCTCCAGGATGCCGGACGCGGCGGCCGCGACGGCATCGGCATCGGCGACGTCGACCGCGGCGACCTCGGCCCGCCCGCCCGCTGCGACGATATCACGCATCGCCGCCTCCAGCGGCTCGGGCCGCCGGCCGCTCAGCACGACGAAGGCGCCCGCCTCGGCGAGCGCCGTCGCCCCGGCGAGGCCGATGCCCGACCCCGCACCCGTCACCCATGCCACCTTGCCGTCGAGCGTCGCCATCTTCCCCCTCACATGTCGTCGGGCAGCTTCCCGCTGCCCATGTCCTCGTATAGCCCGCGCGCCTCGGGCGCCGGCCCGCGCCGTTCGCCCGGCGCCACCACCCGGAAGCGCCGCAGCGCCCGTCCCAGCACGACGCCGACCACGCTGCCCGGCCTGACGGTCCGGCTCGGCTTCGGCACCGCCTCGCCGTCGACGGTGACCAGCCCGTCGGCACACATGCGCTGGGCGAGCGAGCGGCTCTTGCAGATACGGGCGTGAAACAGCCAGACGTCGATCCGGATGGAGCCGTCGCTCATCGATCAGCGGCCACCGTCGCGCAGCGCGCCCAGCGCGGCGAAGGCCGGTCCCAGCGTCGGCCGCGGCGGCGGGCGCTCCGGCCGCGGCCGGCGACGCTGGGTCGGCACGAAGGTCGTCCGCTCGCCCTCGACCACGGCGCGATAGCCCAGCGCCGCCAGCATCCCCGGCAGGTCGGCCAGCCGCGCGTCGGCCAGGCTGGCGAGCGCCCCGTCGGCGACGAAGGGACCGGAATGGGTGAGGCGCCGGGCGGCCGCCGCCAGCGCCTCCAGCCGGTCGACGCGCAAGGCCCTCGAGCCGACCGGCGGATAGCCGATGGCGCGGTAGAACTCGTCCGGGACCCGGGGATCGCGCTCGATGCCGAGGCGGCCGGGCGGCGGCACCGGGGCCGGCAGCGGCGCCTCGTGGGCCACCGACCAGAGCAGCGCGCGCAGCGCCACCGCGGCCGGCCGCGTCATCGGCGCCGAGTAGACCCATTCCGTGCCGAAGCGCACCCCGGCCCGGGTCAGCGTCCGGCGGTCCTCCGGCGAGAGGGCGGAAAGCTGCGCCTCGGCTCCCGGCCGGGCGAGGCAGCCGCCGGCCTCGACGAGCTGGAAGGCGAGGCCGCGGCCAGGGCCCGCCAGGGGCAGGTCCTGCAGGCGCAGGAGCGGCGCCAGCACGGCGCGGACATGGCGGTCGACCCAGTCCGCCAGCCGCCGGCGCAGCGCGTCGCGCAGCATCGCCGACAGGAACTCGGCGTCCTGCACCCGGACGGCGGGCGCCGTGAGGTCGGTGCCTGGGACGAGGCGGGCGATCGGCACGCCCTGCCAGCGGAGCTGGCCATCGGCGCCGAGCGCGAAGGCCTCGTCGCCCTCGGCAGCCGCGCGCTGCACCCGGCGCGCGACCTCGGCCGGCAGGACGCGTCGGGCGGCCGTCATCAGTGGCCGCGCCTCCTCACGGTCGAAGGCGTCGGGGCGGAAGCGGAAACCTTCCATCCGACCGACATGGTGGCCCTCGACGACGACGTCGCCGTCGCGCGTGACGGCCGCCAGCAGCTCGCCGTCCCCCTCCAGCCGCTTGACCAGCAGCGCCGCCCGGCGGTCGACGAAGCGCTGGGTCAGGCGGTCGTGCAGCGCGTCCGACAGCTTGTCCTCGATCGTCCGCGCCCGGTCCTGCCAGTGGGCGGCGTCGGCGATCCAGTCGCCACGATGGGCGATGTAGGTCCAGGTGCGGACATGGGCGATGCGGGCGACCAGCGCGTCGATGTCGCCGTCGCCGCGGTCGAGCCGGGCGAGATGGCCGGCCACCCAATCCTCCGGCAGGCGGCCCGCCGGTCCCTGGAGGTGGCGGAAGATCTGCGCCAGCAGCCGGGTGTGCCCGTCGCTCATGGTCTTGCGGAAGTCCGGCACCTGGCAGACCTCCCAGAGCCGGCGGACGCCGTCCGGAGTCCGGGCGAGGCCGACGACGTCGGGCATGCGGCGCAGCGCCGCCAGCGCCCGCTCGTCGTCGGCCTCGCGTGCCCGGGTCAGGCAGGAATAGGGCGGCGGCTGCTCCAGGCTGGCGGCCAGCCGCTCGACGCTGCGCGTGTCGAGGCGCGCATTCCGCCAGAAGGCAGCCGGGACCGGGTCGAAACGGTGGTTCTCGACCGCCTCGACGATCTCCGGCTCCATCGGGCCGATGTCGGCCGTGGTGCCGAAGGTGCCGTCGCTCATGTGGCGGCCGGCCCGGCCGGCGATCTGGCCGATCTCGGCCGCCGCCAGCCGGCGGATGCCGCGCCCGTCGAACTTCGCCAGCCGGGCGAAGGCGACGTGGTCGACGTCCATGTTGAGGCCCATGCCGATCGCGTCGGTGGCGACGAGGTAGTCGACCTCGCCCGCCTGGTACATGGCGACCTGGGCATTGCGCGCCCGGGGGCTCAAGGCGCCCAGAACCACCGCCGTGCCGCCGCGCTGCCGGCGCACCAGCTCGGCGATCTCGAAGACGTCGGAGACCGAGAAGGCGACGACGGCGCTGCGCGGCGGCAGGCGCGTCACCTTGCGCTCGCCGATGTAGGAGAGGGTGGAGAAGCGCGGTCGCTCGACGAACTCCGCCTCGGGAACCAGCCGGCGGACCAGCGGCCTCATGGTGTCGGAGCCCAGCAGCATCGTCTCGTCGAGGCCGCGGGCGTGCAGCAGGCGCGAGGTGAAGACGTGGCCGCGCTCGGCGTCGGCGGCGAGCTGGATCTCGTCGACCGCCAGGAAGTCGACCATGCGGTCGAGCGGCATCGATTCGACGGTGCAGACGAAGTAGCGCGGGTTGGCGGGGACGACCTTCTCCTCGCCCGTCACCAGGGCGACCGCGGCCGCGCCGCGCAGCCGCACGATCCGGTCGTAGTTCTCGCGCGCCAGCAGGCGCAGCGGGAAGCCGATCATGCCCGTCGCGTGGCCCAGCATCCGCTCGATGGCGAGATGCGTCTTGCCCGTGTTGGTCGGCCCGAGGACGGCAACGACGCGGGAATGGGCACGCGGCGACATGCCCCGAAGGTCGCCATTCCCCCAGCCTATGGCAAGGGGGCGATGGCGAGGGGCGGCCGGAGCGGCGCACACCCTTGCACCGAAATCCGTTCCGGCCCATATCGCGCCCTCGAATCGCCACGAGGCAGCGGGTCGATCGGACATGAGCGCGGAACAGCTTTCCTTCCAGGCCGAGGTCAGCCGGCTTCTCGATATCGTCGCCCACTCGCTCTACTCGAATCGCGACGTCTTCCTGCGCGAGCTGATCTCGAACGCGTCCGACGCCTGCGACAAGCTGCGCTACCGCGCGCTGACCGATTCCTCGCTCGCCGGCGACACCCCCTACGAGGTGCGCATCCAGCCGGACAAGGCGGAAGGCACCCTCACGATCGCCGACACCGGCGTCGGCATGAACCGCGACGAGCTGGTCGAGAACCTCGGCACCATCGCCAAGTCGGGCACGGCGGCGTTCCTGGCCGAGATGGAAAAGAAGGAGGAAGGTGCAAGCGGCCTGATCGGCCAGTTCGGCGTCGGCTTCTATTCCGCCTTCATGGTCGCCGACCGCGTCCTCGTGCGCTCGCGCAAGGCGGGCGAGGCGCAGGGCTGGCTCTGGCAGTCCGACGGCAAGGGCAGCTTCACCGTCGAGGAGGCGGACGACGCACCGGCCCGCGGCACGCAGATCGTCCTCCACATGAAGGAGGACGCGAAGGACTACCTGGACCCCGCGCGCATCCGCAGCATCGTGCGGACGTATTCCGACCACATCGCGCTGCCGATCCGGCTGGTAACGGGGGGCGAGGCCGAGCAGATCAACGCCGCCTCGGCCCTGTGGACACGGCCGAAGAGCGAGGTCACGGCCGAGCAGTACAAGGAATTCTACCACCACGTCGCGCATGCCTTCGACGACCCGTGGCTGACGCTGCACGGCCGTGCCGAGGGCGCGCTCGAATATGCGAGCCTGCTGTTCGTCCCCTCGACGCGGCCCTACGACCTCTTCCATCCCGAGCGCCAGGTACAGGTGAAGCTGTACGTGCGCCGGGTGTTCGTGACGGACAACTGCGCCGAGCTGCTGCCGCCCTGGCTGCGCTTCGTGCGCGGCGTCGTCGACAGCGAGGACCTGCCGCTCAACGTCAGCCGCGAGCTGCTGCAGCGCAACCCGATCCTGGCGCGCATCCGCCAGGGCCTCGTCCGCCGCATCCTGGCCGAGCTCGGCCGCAAGGCCGCCGATGCGCCGGAGGAGTACAAGACCTTCTGGACCAACTTCGGCGCGGTGCTGAAGGAGGGCCTGTACGAGGACACCGAGAGCCGCGA
This sequence comes from Alphaproteobacteria bacterium, assembly GCA_050187535.1. GTDB lineage: Bacteria > Pseudomonadota > Alphaproteobacteria > ATCC43930 > Allostellaceae > Allostella. Next base: position 10,119 of record JBFWXJ010000014.1, read on the forward strand.
GGCGCTGCTGGGCCTCGCCCGCTTCCGCACGACGGGCGGCGACGAGCCGGTGTCGCTCGCCGAGTATGTCGCCCGCATGCGGCCCGGCCAGGAGGCGATCTACACGATCAACGGCGAGGACGAGGCGCAGCTCGCCCGCAGCCCGCAGATCGAGGGCTTCGCCGCGAAGGGCGTCGAGGTGCTGCTGCTGACCGACCCGATCGACGAGTTCTGGCCGGCCGGCGTCGCGAAGTTCGACGGCAAGCCCTTCCGTTCCGTCACCCGCGGCGGCGCCGACCTCGCCAGGATCGAGGCACCCGAGGGCAAGGAGCCGGCCAAGGCCGAGGGCGAGCGGCCGATCGACGGGCTGGTGGCGCTCTTCAAGGTGGCGCTCGGCGAGGGCGTCAAGGACGTGCGCGCTTCCGAGCGGCTGACCGACAGCCCGGTCTGCCTGGTGGCCGACGACGGCGACATCGACATGCACCTGGAGCGCATGCTGCGTGCCGCCCGCCAGCTCGACACCCGCTCCAAGCGCATCCTGGAGCTGAACCCGCGGCACAAGCTGATCCAGGGGCTGGCGCAGCGCGCGACCGAGGCCGGCACCGCCGAGGAGCTGGGCGAGATCGCCCATCTGCTGCTCGACCAGGCCCGCATCGTCGAGGGCGAGGCGCCGCTCGACCCGGCCGCCTTCTCGCGCCGGCTGGCGGGTGCGCTCGGCCGCCACCTGCCGGCCTAGCCCCCTCCCCCCGCCGCCGGAAGCCGGAGAGATGGACCGCATCATCGTCTCCGGCGCCGACGCCCGCTACTTCCCGCTGCTGGCCGAGCTGCACCGGTCGCTCGCCGAGCGCGGCGTGCTCGACCGCGCGGCCTTGGGCGTCGTCGACTGCGGCCTGTCGGCGGACCAGCGCATGGCGCTGGAGAGCGCGGGCGCCGAGGTGGCGAAGGCCGACTGGGGCTTCGACTTCCCGCTGCGCGAGACCGTCGAGGCGACCGTGCCCGGCCTCAAGGCGATGACGGCGCGGCCGATGCTGCCGCAGCTGTTCCCCGGCCGGCGCCTCGTCATGTGGCTCGACGCCGACACCTGGGTGCAGGACGCGGGCATCGTCGAGCTGTTCTTCGCGACCGCCGACCGCGGCGCCCTGGCGGCGACGCTGGAGCTCGACCGGGCATACGCCCATCTGCGGGTCGGCCGGCGGTACTGGGATCACCTCGCGCGCTGGTGGGAGGAGGCGTCCGCCAGCACCGAGACCGCCGAGGCGATGGCCTGGCGGCCGATCATCAACAGCGGCGCCTTCGCCATGCCGGCCGACGCGCCGGTGTGGCGATCCTGGCTGCGCACCACGCGCGCCTGGTACGGCCGGCAGACGGAGATGCGCCGGTCCACACCGCTCGTCGAGCAGTTCGCCCTCAACTTCGTGGCCTATCGCGGCGGCTATCCGCTCGTGCCGCTGCCGACGCGCTGCAACTGGCTGTGCCACCTGGCGATGCCGGCCTGGGACCCGGCGACGGGCCGGCTGTGCGACCCGCTGCCGCCGCACGAGCCGCTGGGGCTCGTCCATGTCTGCGACTGGACGAAGAACTATCCGCATGACATCGCCGGCCTCGACGGGACGACGCGGCGGATGCGGATCACCTACCCGCCGACGCCCGAGGCACCGTGGGCGGCGAAGAACGCCGACGGCGAGAGCGCGGGATAGATGGCGTCCAGCGCCGGCCGGCCCGCCCAGGCCTGTGCGACGCCGGGCGCGGCACGGAAGGCGGCCGTCTCGTGCGCGGTGCGCGTGGTGACGCCGCACCAGTAGTCGGCGAGGCTGCCGACGTCGATCGCGATGCCGCCCGCCGCGCGGATATCGACGCAGTAGATCTTGCCGAGGATGCCGGCCGCGACCAGCACGACGTCGCCGGGCCGCGTGGCGCCCAGCCCGGCCCGGATCTCGTCCCGGCGGGCGAAATGGTGATCCGACACATCGGGGAGCCCGGGCGCGTATTTGCGCTCGGGCGGCACCCGGTGGACGCGGTCCACGGCGATCCCGAAGCGCGTGGACAGGGCGGCGGCCAGTTCCGGCCGGCCGGATACCAGGGAACAGCGCCCGGCGACGGCCAGCAGGGGCTCCCACAGGCGCCAATAGGCGAAGGCATTGTGGAAGTGGCAGGTCGTGACGAGGGCTTCCGCCCGCAGCAGCGAGCCGCGGGCCGCATGCTCGACCACGGCGAGCGTGCCGCGGCTCGTCTGGTTGGGAGCCACCCCATCGGCGAAGGAGCGCACCAGCCGATAGAGGTCGGGAACGCCGACGATGTCGGCGACGCCGATCGCGGCGGCGAGATCGCCCTCCAGGGCGGCCAGGTCCCACGCGTCGGCGAGCGGCCGCGGCCACCAGATGCGCTGGATCGAGCTCCGGTCGGCGGGGCGATGGCGGGCGAGATCGTCCGCATAGGGCATGAAGTTGCCCTCGCCGTCGCCGAGCCGGATCGCCGCGAGCGGCCGGCCGGCCCGGATCGCTGCGGCGATGCGCTCGGCGACGGCGAATGCGTGCGCCGGGGAGGTCATGGCGTCGAGGGCGGCATCCTGATGGCGGGCGCTGATCGCATCGACCGCCGTGATGGCGCGTCGGACGAACCGGTCGTTGTTGCGCACCGTCGGCCCGGCCGGCACGTCGAGGGCGGCTGTCACGCGCCCGGCCCGCCGCCTGTCCGGTCGCGGCAGCGCCCGGGTCGGATCGGGCAGCGCGTCGAGCACGTCCTGGCGTTCCCTCTCGAAGATTGCGGCCAGCTTCAGGGTACGTATCGCGCGGCCCCGCTCGATGCGTCGCAGCGCCCGGCGGACCGCGTCGCCCCCGCCTTCCGTCCGCAGGGCGTCCAGCAGGTCGGGCAGGATATGAACCGATGCGCCCGCGAGCGCCGGCCCGTCGGCGATGCCGAGCAGGTAGGCGTGCAGCCGGTCGTCCTGCCCCGCACGGCGCAGCACGCCGACGGCGATCGCCTGCTCCGCGGGCGAACGGCCGACGTGGCATTCGTCCAGCCGCCGGAGCGCGTCCGCGGTACGGCCTGCGAAGTCGAGGGCGGCGACGTGCAGGGCAGCCAGGGAAGGCTCGGCGGCAGCACCTTCCGGGTCACCGTCCAGCAGCCGCAGCAGCCCGGCCCAGTCATGGGTCAGGCGCGCCACGCGAGCGGCGGCGGCGAGCCGCCCGCGCCCGAGCGCCGGCGCACGGCCGAGTGCCGCGAGGAAGCCGGCCGCCCGATCGAGATGATCCTGATGGACGAGCGCCGTCGCGATCTCGACCAGCGCCGACGGATGGCGGAACCCCATCCAGGCCGCCCGCCAGCGCCGCTCGGCCTCCGCCCAGTCTCCGCGGTAGGTCGCGATGCTCGCAAGGCCGGCGCATGTCTCCGAGCCGGGATCGGCCTCCTCGGCCAGCCGCAGCACCGCCTCGGCCTCGTCGGGCCGATCGAGACGCAGGAGGACCAGGGCCTTCTCCTGGAGGGCGGCGGAAAGTCCGGGACCCGCGCGCAGTGCGGCCTCGCACCATGCCAGTGCGGCGGCGAGATCGCCCGCCCGGCGCTCCAGCCGGGCGAGGCCGAGCGGGCCGGCAGCATCGTCCGGCGCCGCGGCGATGAATCGGGCATATGCCGCCCGCGCCTCTTCGGCGCGAGGGAGAGCGGCGAGCGCCTCGGCTTCCCGCAGCAACGCTCCCCGGTCTTCGGGCGCCGCCTGCACGACCGCCCGCCAGGCATCGGCGGCGGCCGACCAGCGGCGCGCGCGCGTCGCTTCGAGCGCCGTCCGCCGCATGGCCTCGAGCGACGGGCTGACAGGTGCGGCGGCCGGCGGCGGCGCGACCCGGCGATAGTCGGCGAGCGGCAGGCGGCGCTCCAGCTCGGCCAGCACCGCGCCGCGCCGCTCGCCCTCGAACCGCTCGGTGGCGATCGCGTAGAGGTGGGCGCGGTGGGCATCGTCATGGGTGTTGCCCGCATGGCCGACATAGACGTAGAGCGCCGGCAGGTCGATATGGGCGATCGGCACGGTCGCCAGCATCGCCAGGATCGCGGGCGTGTCCTCCCCCCGCCGGAGCCCGGGATAGTCCGGCAGCACCGCCTTCTCGCAGACGACCGATCCCTCCCAGACCCGGCGGGTCGAGACCGAGAGCCGCCCGTCGGCCGGCGACCATTGCAGCCATCGCTGCAGGAAGGAGGCGCGGGTGCCGGTAGCGGCCAGGACGCGCATGTGCACCGCGATCCGCGCCGGGTCGTAGATGTCGTCGTCGTCCCACTGGCAGACATGGCTGCCCGCGGCGGCGGCCTTGGCGATGTTGCGCAGCTCGCCCAGCGGCCTGCCGTCGTCGGGCAGCCGGATATGGCGGATCGTCGGATCGCCGATGCCCGCCACGTGACCGGCGAGACGGTCGTCCGGGTCGTCGTCGACGATGACCAGCTCGCGCGGGCGCCACGTCTGGCGCCGGTAGGCGGCGACCGCCAGGGCCGCCAGCGCCCGCCGCCCGCGGGTCACCATGAGGCAGGAGACGAGCCCCGGCGCAGCGGCCCGCGCGGCGTCGAGGAAGATCGGCCGCAGCGGCCCGACCGGCGTTTCCAGGGTCGCGAGCGGCCATCGCGTGACGGCGACGTCGACCCGGAGCGGTCGCCGCTCGTCGTCAGCGGCCATGCACCTGCCCCCAGCTTCGCGCAGGGTCGTGGCAGAAGAGGACCACCAGATCGCCCGGCCGGGCGGCGCCCAGGACCGCCGGCACCGCCGCGGCCTCGTCCGCGATCACGCTGACGGCGGCGGCCGGTACGCCCGCGGCCAGCAGCCCGTCGGCCAGCCGGCGCGCCACCTCGCCGGAAGCGCGGCCGCGCAACTGGTCGGGCCCGGTGCAGAAGTAGCGGTCGAACCCACCGGCCGCGGCGGCTGCAAGATCGGCATAGTGGGCGTCGATACGGTTGCCGGGGGCGTTCAGCATGCACAGGCGGCGGCCCGCGACCGGCGTGGCGGCCGCCCAGGCGCGCACGGCCGCGATCGCGGGCGCGTTGTGCCCGTAGTCGACGACGACCCGGAACGGCCTCGCGTCGCTGATCGCCAGCCGGCCGCGCGTTGTCGCGAAGCCGAGGTCGTAGCGGGCGAGCCCTTCCGCGACGGCGCCGTGCGGCACCCGAAGGCCGACCGCTACGGCTGCGGCGAAGGCCGCGTTCTCGAGGTTGTGGCGCGCCCGTCCGCCGTCGGCGGCGGCGATCGCCGTCACCGGCGCCAGCACCGTCTCGCCCGCTTCGTCGCGCAGCACGAGCCGGGCGTCGTCGCCCCGGCCGGCCAGGGTCACCGCCAGGTCGCCCGGTCCGAGCGCGGGCAGCCGCCCGGGGTCGAGGGCCACCCAGCAGGCCCGCGCGGCCGGCGAGCGCGCGCGCATGGCGACGCACAGCGGATCGACGGCGGACAGCACGACCATGTCGTCGGCGACCTCGACGACCAGCCCCTTGACGCGGGCGAGCGCCGCCCGGTCGGCGATGCCGTCGGTGCCGACATGGTCGTCGCCGATATTGAGCACGGCCGCCACGGTGCAACGCTCGAAGGCGATCCCGTCGCGCCGGATGCCGCCGCGCGCCGTCTCCAGCACCGCCACCTCGACGCCGGGATCGCCCAGCACGAGCCCGGCACCGATCACCCCCGCGCGGTCGCCGCCCAGCACGATGCGGCCGTCGATCTCGACCCCCGTGGTGTCGGCGAGGCCGACCCGGCGGCCGGCCACGCGCAGGATGCAGGCGACCATCCGCGCCGTCGTCGTCTTGCCGTTGGTGCCGGTGATGGCCGCGATCGGGATGCGCCCGTCTGCCCCGGGCGGGAACATGCGGGCGACCAGCGCGTCGGCAAGCGAGTCGCCGCCGGAGGCGCCGCGGTGCAGCGCGACGGCGGGGTCGGGATCGACGGCAGCCACGGTCATGGCAACCGCGGCCTCGCTCGCCGCCGGGCCCGTGATCGTCGCGCGGATGCCGGCGACGTCGAGGCCCACCTGCCGGGCGACCGCCGCGGCGGCGCGGCGATCCCGGTCGTGAAGCGCGTCGGTCGCATCGGCCCAGCCGCCGTCGGGGCGGCGGCGCGCGGCCGCGACCACCCGGCCGCCGACGACGGTCAGGTGATGGTCGGCCGCGGCCGTGGCGTCCCATCCGACGCCGGCGCGGCGAACCAGCTGGCCGGCCAGCGCCGGGTCGCCCGCGAGTGCCGCCGCCACCGCCGTCGTGTGCGGTCCGACGGCGCCCGCCAGGCGGTGCTGGTGCCGGCCGTGGCCCAGCAGGAGGACGGGCGCGTCGCGGAAGAGCGGACGGCCGGGGATGCCGCGGCGACGGGCCGCCCGCCATTGCAGCCGTATTCCCGGCGGCAGCGCCCCCGCCGCCACCGCGCGGTGATAGGCGTCGAGCGCCGCGCCGCACGGGCGGTCGTCGTCCATCGCCGCCGCGGCCGCGAGGTCGAGCGCGCCGGCCGCGATCGCCGGCTCCTCGATGGCGACCGCCACCCGCCAGCGCCCGCCTTCCGTCCGCGTGGCCGCGGCCGGCAAGGGGCCGAGGCCGTCCACGTCGATCAGGCGGGCGGCGAAGGCCGCCACGATGGCGGCCGCGTCGGCGCCGGGCCGCATCGCCGTGACGAGGGCGCGGGCCAGGTCGGGCGCGGTCGGGCCGATGCGCCGCGCGACGCGACGCGCGATCTCGGCGGCGGACGGACCATCCCCGTCGATGTCGAGGAGGAGCCGCGCATGGGCGCGCGGCGAATGGATGCTGGGCCCCGGGTAGACCTGACGCTGGACTGCCCGCATCCCCTCCGCTTCTCCGGGAGCCGCCCGTACGGCGTCTAGCGCGGCGGCGGGCATTCCCGCAAGCGCCGCCCTCGCCCGCAGCCG
>JBFWXJ010000014.1:17069-29912 GCA_050187535.1 Alphaproteobacteria bacterium
GGATGCTGGGCCCCGGGTAGACCTGACGCTGGACTGCCCGCATCCCCTCCGCTTCTCCGGGAGCCGCCCGTACGGCGTCTAGCGCGGCGGCGGGCATTCCCGCAAGCGCCGCCCTCGCCCGCAGCCGGCCTTTCCCGCAGCCGCCCGCGCCGGTTGCACGGCCGGGGCACCCCCCCTATGTTCCGGCCACCCCTCACAATCGCCGGCCCGATGACGGACCTCGATCTCATTCGCAACTTCGCGATCATCGCGCATATCGACCACGGCAAGTCGACGCTGGCCGATCGGCTGATCCAGCAGTGCGGCGCGCTCGACGCGCGCGAGATGCGCGAGCAGGTCCTCGATTCCATGGACATCGAGCGCGAGCGCGGCATCACCATCAAGGCGCAGACCGTGCGCCTCGCCTATGCGGCGGCCGACGGGCGGACCTATCAGCTCAACCTGATGGACACGCCGGGCCATGTCGACTTCGCCTACGAGGTGTCGCGGTCGCTGGCCGCCTGCGAGGGCTCGCTGCTGGTGGTCGACGCGACCCAGGGCGTCGAGGCGCAGACGCTGGCCAACGTCTACCAGGCGATCGACGCCGGCCACGAGATCGTGCCCGTGCTGAACAAGATCGACCTGCCGGCCGCCGACGTCGACCGGGTGAAGCAGCAGATCGAGGACGTGATCGGCCTCGACGCGTCGGACGCGGTGCCGATTTCGGCCAAGACCGGGATGGGCGTGGGCGACGTGCTGGAGGCCCTCGTCAAGCGCCTGCCGCCGCCCAAGGGCGACCCCGAGGCGCCGCTGAAGGCGCTGCTGGTCGACAGCTGGTACGACCAGTATCTGGGCGTCGTCATCCTCGTGCGCGTCAAGGATGGGGTGCTGAAGCCCGGCCTCAAGATGCGCATGATGGCGACGGGTGCCGCCCACGTGATCGAGCGGGTCGGCGTCTTCACGCCCAAGGGCACCGCGGTGCCGCAGCTGGGCCCGGGCGAGGTCGGCTTCATCACCGCGGCCATCAAGTCGGTGGCGGACTGCCAGGTCGGCGACACGCTGACCGAGGACCGGCGGCCCGCGGCCGAGCCCCTGTCCGGCTTCAAGCCGAGCGTGCCGGTGGTCTTCTGCGGCCTCTTCCCGATCGACGCCGCCGACTACGAGCGGCTGCGCGAGAGCCTGGCCAAGCTGCGCCTCAACGACGCCAGCTTCCACTTCGAGCCGGAGACGTCGGCCGCACTGGGCTTCGGCTTCCGCTGCGGCTTCCTCGGCCTCCTGCACCTGGAGATCATCCAGGAGCGGCTGGAGCGCGAGTTCGCCCTCGACCTCATCACGACAGCGCCCTCGGTCGTCTACAAGGTCCACCTGACGAACGGCGAGGTGCTGGAGCTGCACAACCCCGCCGACATGCCGGACCCGGTGCGCATCGACCACATCGAGGAGCCCTGGATCAAGGCGACGATCTTCGTCCCGGACGAGTACCTCGGCTCGATCCTCAAGCTCTGCGAGGACCGCCGCGGCGTGCAGCAGGAGCTGACCTATGCCGGCGCCCGCGCCATGCTGGTCTACCGCCTGCCGCTGAACGAGGTGGTGTTCGACTTCTACGATCGCCTGAAGTCGGTCAGCCGCGGCTATGCCAGCTTCGACTACCAGATCGACGGCTACGAGACGGGCGAGCTGGTCAAGATGTCGATCCTGGTCAATGCCGAGCCGGTCGACGCGCTCGCCATGATCGTCCACCGCAGCCAGGCCGAGCATCGCGGCCGCGCCTTGTGCGAGCGCCTGAAGGAGCTGATCCCGCGCCAGCTCTTCAAGATCGCGGTGCAGGCGGCGATCGGCGGCCGCGTGATCGCGCGCGAGACGATCTCGGCCTTGCGCAAGGACGTGCTGGCGAAATGCTACGGCGGCGACATCAGCCGCAAGCGCAAGCTCCTCGACAAGCAGAAGGAGGGCAAGAAGCGCATGCGGCAGTTCGGCGAGGTGGAGATCCCGCAGTCCGCCTTCCTGGCCGCCCTCAAGATGGGCGACGCCTAGACGAAGGACGAGCGCCGCCGCCGGCGGCGGCAGAGGACGAGAAGCAGGACGCCCGGGACCAGGAACACCGCCCAGGCGGGCCAGCCCAGCACGGGGGTCGCCAGCCAGTCCCACAAGGGCGGGTAGAAGGAGACCGCCCGCGGCCCGCCCGCCCGGAACGCCTCCAGGCTGTCGCGGTCGATCTCGGTCCACAGCTGCGCCAGGGGTGCGGGCGACCAGGCGCCCATCTGCCAGGAGGCGAGGGCGTCGCGGCCGACCGCGACGAGGGCGGCGCCGACGAGCAGCCAGCCGAGCAAGCGTCCGAGCAGCACCCGCATCTCCCGATGGCAACCGTGCCACACCTGTGGCAAAGCCGCCTGCGATGGCGACCGACGAACTTTACCGCCGGGGTGAATTGGACTAAAGGAACAATTGGCGCTTCGTCCTGGGGATGGGTCGGCGGCGCACGACCGGCACGCTGTTCCGGCGTGCCGCGTGCCCGACAAAGGCGAGGCACGAACTTTTAGGAGGACTGAGAGACCATGAAGGCTCCGAAGATCGCCGCCGCCGCGTTCGCCGCGGCCCTCGCCCTGCCGATGGCTGCCAGCGCGGTCACCGTCGTGAACCCGACGGGTTCGGCCGGCGAAGTCCGGATCTTCTTCCCGGACAATCAGGCCGGCCAGAACATCTACCCGATCGGCGCCAACTCCTACATGGACATCTCGGGCGCCAACTGCGGCGAGGGTCGCGTCTGCCGCATCTGGGTGCTGGCCCCGGTCGGCATGCGCCAGTGCGTCGTCGACGTGGCGAACAATGCCGCCACCGTGACGGTCACCGCCCCGGGCGTGTGCGAGGTGAAGTGATCGGCTGACCCGGCCGGGCCCCGACGCGGGCCCGTCGGCAGCACGAACAGGGGCGGCGGTTCGCATGGACCGCCGCCCTTCGCTTTTCGGGGCCATGGCAAACGTTGCACTTCGACGTATGCAGCGTTAGAACCGCGCCCTCCGGAGGGGTGGCCGAGCGGTTGAAGGCGCACGCCTGGAAAGTGTGTATACGGGAAACCGTATCGCGGGTTCGAATCCCGCTCCCTCCGCCACTTCATTGATCTATCTAATTGATTTAACTCGGAATTATTGAAAGGCGTCGATTTCTACCCCCAAGCGTACCCCCAGCGCGCGGGCCGATTGGGGTCGCTGACGCCGCCGCGCTTTCGCCGCACCGGTTAGAGATAGGCCGGGAGTTGCGCCTTCCAGTCGTTCATCAGGATCAGCACGCCCTGCACCGTCTCGCCGTCGTTGACCAGTTCGAGCTGGCCGACCGGTGCCGTATCGTCCCAGCGGAAGTTCTGCGACAGGAACGCCAGCACGTCGCGCTTGTAGGCGGTGTCGAGATTCTCGGCGAGCTGGTCGCCCTTGGTCTCCAGGACCGTGATGCGCTTCGTCTTGCCCGCCGACTGCACGGCGAAGATGAAGTCCGGATAGATGCGGGCCTTCTTCCAGCCCTGGACGCCGTACTGCGCCCGGGCGACGTTGCGGTGCCACCATGCCAGCGTCGCCTCGGCGTCGAGATAGACGGCGATCTCCCGCTCGGCGTTGTTGAACTCGGCCTCGTAGACGGGTGCGAACAGGCTCTTGCGCAGGGCGGCGCCGGTCTTGCCGACGAGCTGGCGGGCGTCCTCCGGCAGGACGGTTTCCATCGTGAAGGGCATCTTCCAGTTCTTCCCGTCGATGCGCAGCCGGAACTGGACGCGACCCGCCGCCACCTCCGCCTTGAACAGCGCCTCGGCCTGCCGGGTCCGCGCGTGGTCCAGCCCGATCCGCAGCCGCTCGACGATGAGGCTGGCGAGCGCCCCCAGCTTCCCGTCGTCGAAGCCGCGCGCCCGCAGCCCCGCCTCCAGCCGGCCGACGATCTCGCGGCCGACGAAGGGGTTGAGGACGATATCGGAAATCATGCGCACCGCATGGGCCGGGTCGAAGGCCATCGCCTCGCCGGTCGGCGCCGCGGCCTCGCTGACGAACAGTTCCTCCCCGTCCTCGGCGAGGCGGATGCGCTGGAGCTGGCTCTCGGTCGCCTGCGCATTCTCCGGCACCGCCGCGACGACGTCCGCCGGGTCGAAGCCGCGCCAGTCGATCGCAGCAAGTATGTCCGTCTCATAGTCGAGTGGGCGAACGTCGCGCCCCTCCACCCGCAGCACCTGCGGCAGGTAGATATCCGTCTTCGCGAACTCCGGCCGGCGCGCGATCCGCCGCGCCGACGCCGCCGCGCCGGCCACGCCCGACTGCTCGACCCGCAGCACGAGGTCGCCTAGCCCGTCCTGCTCCAGCCCGTCCTTGATCGCCCGCACCACCTCGCCGGTGCCCGCGTGGTGGGTGATGACGTGGCATTCGTCCAGCGCCTCGATGCCGGTCTTCATCGCGTCCGGTTGGCGCAGGATGCGACCGACCAATTGCGTCATCGCCTTCGGGTTCGAGCTGGCGGCAAGGGCACATAGGACATAGGCGAAGGGACAGTCCCAGCCTTCCTGGAGCGCCTGCTTGGTGATGATGGCGCGCACCCGGTTGGTCGGCGACAGCAGGTCCTGATTTTCCGGGGCGTTCAGGTCGTTCTGCTCGGCGGTCTTGATCGCGATCTCGGCCGCGTCGAATCCCACCGTCAGCAGCCGGTCCTTCACGTCCTCGGAATGGATGAGGCCGCTTTCCCGCTGGTCGGCCCCCGTCCGTTCGACCTGGATCAGAAGGATCGGCCGGACGTAGCGGTTGGTCTCCGCCCGCAGCTTCGCCGCGCATCGATCGAGCCTGCGCAGCCGGTCCACTGCCGCGTCGAGCGTCGCCTTCCAGTCACTGCCCTGCCGGGGATCGAGGTTTAGGGGCATCTTGATCATGCCCTCGCGGTCCAGCTCCCGCCCCGTCACCTCGACCAGGATATTGGCATTGCGCCCCGGCTTCGGTTCCTTGCCACCCCGCGGCTGCACGTCCTGCGGCGTCGCCGTCAGCTCCAGCACGAAGCACGGGTTGAAGCCGTAGAGGGTGGCGAAGGCGAGGTCTGATATCGCCCGATGGCCCTCGTCCAGCACCACCACCGGCCGGATCAGGCGCAGCGCGTTGCCAAGCGAATCCTTCACCATGGGGAACATGCCGGTGTAGGCGTCGAGGTTCGGCGTCCGCACCAGTGCGGCGCGGTGCGCCTGCTGCTCCCCCTCGGGCGGGAAGAAACCCTGCACGTCGCCTCGGTCCCGGAACATCCTCAGCGCGTCCTGGTTCTGCCGGTTCGACGACTGGAGCATCAGCAGCATGACGCACAGGTTGGCTTCGACGTCGCGCGCGGCGAGCGGGTCGTCCTTCTCCAGGATGCGCACACGACCGGCGGCTGCCCTGTCGAGCGCCTGCCGATAGGGGTGCTGGCGGTCCTTCAGCCGCTTCAGGGTCTGCGAATAAATCGCCTCGTTCGGCACGATCCAGAGGACGAAGCCGGTGTTGCGGTCGAGATAGCGGCCCATGATCCGGGACACGGCGGAAACGGCGAGCCAGGTCTTGCCACCACCGGTCGGCACCTTCAGCACCGCGTTGGGCACTGCCCGGCCGCAGCCGTCCAGGCGCGGCGAGAAGGAGAAGGCGGCGCGCGAGGCCGGCAACCGTCCCGCTGCCTTCAGATCCCCCCAGGCTTCCGCCGCAAAGTCCGGAATGGGGATATTGAGGTGCGGCTTGCTGGCGGCGAGGTCCACCACCTCGTCCGCCGCCAGCTTCCTCTGTTTCAGCGCGTCCAGATGGGCTTCGAGCGTCGCCAACACTCGGTCCTGATAGTCGAGCGGGCGGAACATGCCCCGTCAGCTCCGGTCGAGGCGGTAGAGCGCGAAGGGCAGCGGCACGAACTCGACCGGCAGGTTCTGCTCGGCCAGCATCTTCTGGCTGACGTAGCGCGCCGGCGCGATCACGAGATGGCGCCGGCCGGGATCGGTAGCGGCGATCGCCTGCGCGCGGGACAGGGTTAGCGCGGCGTCGGAGGATTTCAGCCACTCCAGATCGGGCCGGTAGATCAGCCAGACATGCTGGCCCTCGGTCGCGCCGAGATAGAACTCCGCCTCCCGCACGGCGGCGGGGTCGAGCGCCCGGTTGGTCGCCATGTGGAACAGCGCCGCGCCCAGCCCGGCATAGGACGGCAGCGTCTCGCCGGTCAGGACCTTGTCCAGCTCGACCGGCTCGCCCAGGGTGCAATAGGTGAAGGTGCCGCCCAACCCCTCGGCGCGCTCGGCCACGGTCTTCTCGCCGGTGACGATCAGCTCGCCGTCCTGCACGTCCTTCTTGATCCGGTCGTACTCGTGCCCGTGCAGGTTCTCGATGCCCTCGACCTTGTGGACCAAGTCGGCGGCGTTCGTCAGCGCACGCCAATTCAGCCGCTCGCGCAGCAGCTCGGTCCGCTGCGTACCCTGGAAGTCGTATCCGTTGATGACGCGGCGCACGCGCTCCGCGGTCAGGCGGTCGGCATAATCTTCCATCTCGACGAGGATGAAACGGCGATTGCCGCCATCACGACGGTTCTCTTCAAGAACGGAATGGGCAGTTGTCCCCGTTCCGGAAAAGGAATCCATAATAACTCCCGACTTGCTTGTAGAAATCTCAGCAACTCGGCGTATCAAATCAACAGGCTTCGGCGCATGTATTCTTAAGTCATCTTCGGAGTATTCTGAAAACAACTGCATCAACAATTTCTTTGAGGACTCAGTATCTCCTACCTCGCCCGCTGTCCACAAGGTCATCGGCACGAGGCCACTTGCTTCTTCTGGATACTGCTTAATGCGCGGACGGCCGTCCCCATTTCTGGGCCAATAGACTCTGCCTTCTCGCTTTAGCCGCTCAAACTCCGGCTCCGTGGCACCCCAACATCGGCCTTTCGGGGGGTGGTGTTCAACGCCGGTTGGGCTGGTTATCGGATAGACTTGCTTCTCTCGATAGCCTTGCGCTGAGAATGGTATCGATGCCCAAACGCCACGAGGATCATTGTCAGGATTTGAGTAGCCGAATTCGGTTGGAGAAAGAAGGTTACGATGCAACCTCCAAGTCTCCTTCAAGCATTTTGAATATACCAGCAGATGGTCGAAGCTTGGGGATAAGGCGGCCCTATTTTCACGGGAGGTCCGCTTCTGCCAAGCAATTTGCCCTACAGCGCATCCGTCTCCAAATATCTCGTCGAGCATGTGACGGCAGCGGTGCACCTCGTGATCGTCGAGGGTTATCCAAATGCTTCCCAACTCAGAAAGCATTTCGTGCAGCAACCGCAGTCGCGGCCACATCATGGCGCACCACTTGTCGTGCCGCAGTCCATCGTCGATCCCGACCGGGTTGGCTTGCAGCCATTCCCGAATCATCGGGGCATTGACGTTGTCGTTGTAGGACCAGCCCTCATTGCCGGTGTTGTAGGGCGGGTCGATGAAGATGCAGTCGACCTTGCCCGCGTACATCGGCAGCAGCGCCTTCAGCGCGTGCAGGTTGTCGCCGTGGATGATGAGGTTGCCGTCGAGCGCGACGGGGCCGATGCCCTTGTCCGGATGCGGCACCAGCGGGCGGAAGGGCACCGCCAGATGGTGGTTGTAGACGAATTCCTTGCCCTTGAAGTTCAGCTCGGTCATGCCGGCCCCGTTCGCATCGGCCCGGCGGCGGCATCGGCCGGGTCCCCCTCGTTGCGGATCAGATCGCCCTTTCCTCGTTAGCCGATTTCGGGTGGCGACGGTAGCCGAGCGCGCCGCCCTGGCGGACGCGGCGGCGCCCATCGCGTGACCCCGTCCCCCGCATCCGCCTGATATCGCCTTGCTCTCAGGCAACCCCGTCACGCGCTATCCCCGTCGCCGTCCGGCCAAAGGGCATCGCCGATCCGGGCCACCGCCGCCGCGGCCGCGAGGAAGCGGGCGCAGGCGCGGCCGATCGCCCGGGCGTCGCGCTCGCCGTCCTCCAGCAGCCCCAGCCGCTCCAGGGCGGCGACGTCGGCAACGCGCACCTCGACCGGCACGAGGCGGCAGCGGCGGCGGCGCCGGTCGCGATAGGCCACCATGCGGCGGCGAGCCAGTTCGCGACGGCGGTCGTCGGGCGTCATGGCGCACCCTCCGCCGGTTCGGCTGCGAAGGTGGCACCGCGGTCGCGGGAGGCATCGGGGCCATCCGCAGCGGCGTCAGAACCGCCGTGCCATTCCGCCTCTTCCCGCGCTCGCTCGTCGTTCACCACCTGGCATACTGCAGACGTGGACCCGCAACCGGTCCTGTGGATGGGGCCGCCGCCGCATGACGGGACCCGGGGCAGGTCCTGTAAGCGTGATCCGTTCTTGCCTTCGCCGGGTGTCGGACCCGCGTCGGGTCCTGTCTGGACCTGTAACGGGTCCTGTATTCTGCATTTGGCTAGCCCTTTTTCGTGGGCTGCCAACGCTGGAACGTGCGCTCGGCCGGTTGCCCATCTTCGGATTCGGCGGTGATCGCCCACTCCCTCGCGGCGCGCGCCTTCTGCGAAAAGGATGATGCGCGTCGAAGGGCGAGGAAGCCCTTTTCCTGCAACTCGTCGAAGGCGGCGCGGGCGCGGTCGCTGCCGCAGGCGAGCAACGTCATCGCCTGTCGCTTGCTGTAGACGAGGGTGCCGTTGTTGCGGCCGTTGCACTTGCGCCAGACGGCCAGCAGCAGCTTGATCGCCGGCGGCGACAGCGCCGCCCAGGCCGCGCTGTCGAGCAATCCGACGTCGAGCCGCAGATGGTGCCGCTCTGCGTTCCTGCCGTTGGGCAGCGTCTTCCGCCTCCGGCGCTCGTTCGGCATCCGCCATCCTCCCGGGCCGGGGCCTATACACGTTCGGCCAGCCGGCCCGGCGCGACACTCTTGACGGGTGCTACCGCCGGGAAGGTGCCGCAGGTGACGGCGGCATCCGGCAGAGGGATTATCAGCCGCCCACCTGCCGGGGCGTTCTGGCCGATGGCGTCGATTGCCGACTTGCCGCCATCAGGCATGGTGCGCCCCCTTCCGGATGCCGGCGGCGATGGCGGCGTCCAGCTCGGACAGGCGCCAGCGCGGCGCGCCGGGCGAGACATAGACCGGCTTGGGGGCCGTCCCGCGCGCGACGTCCCGCCAGAAGGTGGACAGCCCCTGCCGGCGGTACTCCGCCGCCTCGCGGGCCGTCAGCAGTGGGTCGGGGAAGTGGAGGGGCGACCGGCGGGTGCAGCCGGTCGTGATATCGGGTTCGGAGGCCATTGTGCCGTCCTCTGCACGGTTGCGGACGGCGCTGAACTATTCACGCGCATCGGTCCTCCGCCATAGCGCGGACGCGCGGACCGAGCGCGGATCATGCGCGGAATGGCGTCCGCGCCTGGCTACCGGGCTGTTAGGTTTTGCTAAGGTTGCGCGCCGCGTTCCGTTCCTCGGGCGACGGGTTGCGCTGCTCGGGCGGCAAGGCCGAATAGGCAGCGCGCCCCTCGTCGATCGTACAGCCGGTGGCGTCCTGGCATAGCTTGGCAGCGACGTTCCGGTTGAGCCTCTGCGGGGCGGCCGCACCGCTCACGAAGCCCCGCAACCACCAGCGGGCCGCCTCCGCCCGGTCGTAGGGCGGGCGAAGCCTGTCGGGCATATCCTCGGGCACTATCGCCGGTCGAGGCGGCAGGTCCTCGGCGCCGAGGGCATCCAGCAGGTCGTGTTCGGTCACGACCGGCAGCACCGTGACGCGGGGCGAACGCAGGTCGAAGGTCTTCCCCCCGACAAAAGCCAGCCCCGGGTCGCGAGTCGCGCCGGTGCCGCCGCCGTAGCCCGCTTCGGCGGCGACGAACAGCGGCGCCCGCCACAGCCCATCGTGCAGGGTGATCAAGCCTCCGTCGGCCTGCCTCATGCCGTATGCCGGGATTCGGGCGTTGGCGAACTCGGTCACGATCCACTTCGCGAACACTGCGATCGTCCAGCCTGCGAGGCGTTGGTCGATAGCCGGGCGCAGCGGTTCCGGGCACCGGTCGAGATTGGCCCGACAGTAACCATGGGCCACCCGGGCGGCCGCCGGTCCCTGGAGATAGCCGTCGGGGGTGGTGTACGCCATCCCTGCACCTGCTTCGTTCGGCTGGATGCAGCGGCCAGCCTCACCAGCATCGTATCTCCGGCGCGGCTCGCGCAGCCAGCGGGTGGCAGTTTCGACACCGGTACGCGCGCACGCGCGCGACCCTCCTCCGCTATGCAGCCCGCCCGACCGGCGCCGGCTTCGCGTCCGTCGATGCCCTGCCGCAATGCCCGCTCCAGGCGTCCATCATGGGCCGCCGCTGTTCCAGCATGTCCTCGCGGGCATAGGCGGCACGGACCTTGTCCTTGTCGATATGCGCCAACGCCAGTTCGGACAGCGGGTCGGGCCAGCCCTGCGCCAGCGACCAGCCCTTGAAGCTGGCGCGGAAGCCGTGCGGCACCACCGCGCGCCCCTCCATGTCCCGCCAGCGGGGCGGCTCATGCTCCCGGAGACCGTCGCAGGCCATTCCGCGCACGAGCATGGAAAGCGCCATGTCCGACAGCGGCCCGGCCTTGCGCGCGCCGGGGAACACCAGATCGTCTGGAGCGCGCGCCGCGCCTCGCACCTCCCGCAGGATCGCGAGCGCGCCTTCCGACAGCGGCGTCCGATGCGGCCGGTTGCCTTTCATGTTCGCGGCGGGAGCGACCCATACGGCTGCATCCGGATCGACTTCGTGCCACTGCATCAGGCGCACGGCCCCGGTCCGGCTGCCGGTCAGGATGGCGAAGGCCAGCGCCTTCGCCGCCATGCCCTCGCGCTCGGCCAACGCCGCCATGAAATCGGCCATCCGTTCCCAGGGTAGCGACGGGACGTGCCGGACGGACCGCACCTTGCGCGCCGGCGGCAGTTCTCCGGACAGGTGCCCGCGCCAGCGGGCGGGGTTCGCCAGTTCGGCCGGCCGCCAGCCCTTGACGCGGGCGGAGTCCAGCACCGCTTCGATCCGCTGACGCAGCCGCGATCCCGTCTCGGGCGTCGCGCTCCACACCGGCCGGAGGACGCGCAGCACGTCGCCCGTTGCGATGTCGGCAACCGGCATGGCTCCGATGACGGGGAAAGCGTGCTGCTCCAGCGTCGCCAGCCACTGCTTGCCGTGCTTCTCGCTGCGCCAGCCGGGACGTCGCGCCTCGACGAGGGCGCGGGCGGCAGCCTCGAACGTCTGCTGGGCGGCCAGCTCTGCGCGGCGGCGATCGGCCTCCCGGCGATCCCGGCGCTCCGCGATCGGGTCCTTGCCCTCCAGGGTCAACGCCTTCGCCTCACGCGCCAGCGCCCGAGCCGCGGCCAGCGGTACGCCCGTCGGCGGTTCCCCGACGGGACCCAGCCCCATCTCCCGGGCGTGGCCCTTCAGGGTGTAGCGGAAGAGCCAGGACTTGGTGTCGCCAGGGGCAACCTGGAGATAGAGGCCATCGCCATCGCCGAAGCGCACCGGCCGCTGCCCCTTCCCTGCGTCGTGCCGCGCGGCCTTCACGGAAACCGCCGTCAACCTTCCCATGCCTACCCCCATCGAGCGTTGGGGGTAGTGTACCAACCCCCAACTCTACCCCCAAGAACTTCGTAGATGGATGTAGATGAGATGGGGCCGGTATGGGTCTAGTGTGTGGAAATATCGCTGCTTCTTTCAGCGTCAGGGACGAGTGTAGATTGAGCTAGATCGTGACACGGCGGACGCTCCCTCCGCCATCGCCTTCCCAGCAGCGCCTCGGACGGCCCTTTCCTGCCGGGACCACGCTTCACCGGCATCATCCGATATCCGTCGAACTATTCCCGACAGCCCGCCCTTCCTTCGTCTCCCGTCCCGATATCACGTGATATCGCCAAAATCGTCCCCGGTGTCCGGGCCGGAGTGGAGCATGGCGGCGACTATGAGTTCGCAGCTCTCGGGCACGCCGGCTGCGGCCTGCGATCGCCGAACATCTTCTTGACCGCAGCGTCCCGAGCCGGGTGAGAGAGGTGGGGCGGCGCATTCGCGCCCTGGAAACTCGTCAACGAACGCTGGCCTTTGCGCTTGGTGCTCTTGAACCACTGATTATTCCAAACCAAGTCCGCCCGAACGGCCCCAAGCGCGTGCCCGCGCAACACCCGCTCCAGATACCCCTGCACTCCGGTCTGTAGCTGATCCCGCATGGCCTCCACGTCTGGGATCATTCGCAGATGGGCCGCCCTCATTTTCCTCTGCAGAACCACGTCGCCCTGCTGGACCTCAAGTCCGACGGCGTATCGCCGAATGGCGAAATAGGTGGCATCCAGGTCCTCCAAAGCTCCCGGTTCTATCCGAGATGGGGCATCCCAATACCGAACCGCCGCCGCGGCCTCAAGAGACGCGAGGAACCGTCGCTGGCTTTGCGAGACTTCGATCCTGATATCTAATATTGCCATAATATCAAAGAAGAGCCCCTTGATCGAATGATTCTTCCGAACCTTCCGCTGACCGTACAGGAGAATGACCTTCAGGCACTTTTCGATAGCTTGACTGCTATTCCAAACGAACGCCTCAACGAAGCATCGGCGATAGGCAATCCGGGCCATAACGTAATCTTGGTCGGCCACATCCCGCAGGTACTTCGCATGCGTTCGCACCCATACCCGTTCCTCATCCGTCAGTGGGACACGCATGGCGCCTCCTACCAAGACTTTGGGGTGACGTGCGGCAGGTTCAGGCGAGGAACTACGCGGCAGACGCTCCTCTATACGACGCCGGAATCACTGGCGTACCGGGAGATGATGTAAGAGCCTGTTTGGAAATTCACGGATGGGCATTTCTGCGGAGAAGGTTGCCGCCCATGGCGACGAGGATCATTGCCTTCGAGACGTCGATGCGGCGCTCGAAGTCGCGGACCAGCCTGCGCCAGCG
>JBFWXJ010000015.1:0-29280 GCA_050187535.1 Alphaproteobacteria bacterium
CGCTCGGCGGCGCCGCGGTCGCCGGCCTGGCCAGGCTGGTGACCGGCGTTCGCGGGGAATGGCGGGACGCGGTGCCCGATCCGGCACCACGCCTCTACATCGCCAATCATGCGAGCCATGGCGACTTCGTCCTGGTGTGGACGGTGCTGCCCCGCGACCTGCGGCGGCTGACGCGCCCCGTGGCCGGCGCCGACTACTGGAACGCCGGGCGGCTGCGCCGCTTCATCGCGGGCCGGGTGTTCGACGCGTTGCTCATCGACCGACGCGCGGAGATGCGCACCGAGGACCCGATCGCCGCCATGGCCGCCACGCTCGACGCCGGCCGCTCGCTCATCATCTTTCCCGAGGGCACGCGCAACACCACCGCCGAGCGGCTGCTGCCGTTCAAGAGCGGCATCTGGCACCTCGCCCGTGCCCGGCCCGCCACCGAGCTGGTGCCCGTGTGGATCGAGAACCTCAACCGTGTCATGCCCAAGGGCGAGGTCGTGCCGATCCCGCTGCTCTGCACCGTCACCTTCGGCGCCCCGCTGCGGATCGCCGACGGCGAACCCAAGGACGTGTTCCTCGCCCGCGCCCGGGCGGCGATGCTGGCATTGGCGCCGCGGCCGGAGACGGCGTCGTGAGCGCCGCGGGGCAGACGGCGGCCCTCTTCGCCGGCATCGTCGCCGTGCTGGCGATCGCGTCGGCGGTCGGGTTCGTGCTGGAGCGGCGGCTGGGCGCCACCGCCACCATCGACAACCTCAATGCCCGCATCCGCGCCTGGTGGGTGATGGTGGCGCTGATCGGCGGCGCCATCTGGATCGGCCACACCGGCGTCGTCCTCCTGTTCGCGCTCGCGTCCTTCGCGGCACTGCGCGAATTCGTGACGCTGACCCCGACCAGGCGCGGCGATCACTGGGCGCTGGCGGCGGCATTCTTCGTCGTGCTGCCGCTGCAGTACTGGCTGATCGGGATCGAGTGGTACGGGCTCTACTCGATCTTCATCCCGGTCTGGGTCTTCCTGCTGCTGCCGGTCGCAGCCGCCTTGCGCGGCGACACCCAGCGCTTCATGGCCCGAGTGGCCGAGCTGCAATGGGGCCTGATGATCGCGGTCTTCTGCGTCTCGCATGTCCCGGCCCTGCTGACCCTGCCGATCCCGGGCTACGAGGGGCGCAACGTGCTGCTCGTCGTGTTCCTGGTGCTGGTCGTGCAGGCGAGCGACGTGCTGCAATACGTCTGGGGCAAGCTCGCCGGCCGGCGGAAGATCGCGCCGTCACTGTCGCCGTCGAAGACGGTCGAAGGCTTCGCGGGCGGCGTCGCCAGCGCGGTGGCGCTGGGTGCGGCGCTGTGGTGGATCACTCCTTTCGCACCCTGGCAGGCGGCCGCCATGGCCCTGGTGATCACGCTGATGGGCTTCCTCGGCGGCCTCGTCATGTCGGCCATCAAGCGCGACCGCGGCGTCAAGGACTGGGGCCGGATGATCGAAGGCCATGGCGGCATGCTCGACCGCCTCGATTCCGTGATCTTCGCCGCCCCGATCTTCTTCCACCTCACCCGCTACTGGTGGACGGTGTGATCCGTCTTACCGCCAGATCGGCTTGCCGCTGCCGGGCAGGCCGTAGTCGGTCCACTTGCGGGTGACCGTGTCGACCACGTCCTGATCCATGCGGATCTGGCGGCCCCATTCGCGGTCGGTCTCCGGCGGCCATTTGTTCGTCGCGTCGAGGCCGATCTTGGAGCCGAGACCGGATTCGGGCGCGGCGAAGTCGAGGTAGTCGATCGGCGTGCGGTCGACGACGGTGATGTCGCGGGCCGGGTCCATGCGGGTGGCGATCGCCCACATCACGTCCTTCCAGTCGCGCGCGTCGATGTCGTCGTCCACGACGATCACCCACTTCGTGTACATGAACTGCCTGAGGAACGACCACACGCCCATCATCACGCGCTTGGCATGGCCCGGATACGCCTTGCGCATGGAGACGACGGCGATGCGGTACGAGCAGCCCTCGGGCGGCAGCCAGAAGTCGACGATCTCCGGGAACTGCTGGCGCAGCAGCGGGATGAAGACCTCGTTCAAGGCCTCGCCCAGCACCGAGGGCTCGTCGGGCGGCCGGCCGGTGAAGGTCGAGAGATAGATCGGGTCGCGGCGCATGGTGATGGCGGTGATGGTGAACACCGGGAAGCGCTCGACCGCGTTGTAGTAGCCGGTGTGGTCGCCGTACGGACCCTCGTCGCCGTGGTCGTCGAGCGAGACCTCGCCTTCCAGCACGATCTCCGCCTCGGCCGGCACCTTCAGCGGCTGGGTGCGGCAGTCGACCAGCTCGACCTTGCGGCCGCGCAGCAGGCCGGCGAACTGGTATTCCGAGAGCGTGTCGGGCACCGGCGTCACGGCGGCAAGGATGGTGCCGGGGTCGGCGCCGATGACGGCGGCGGCCGGCAGCGGCGCGCGCTTCTCCTTGCCCCAGCGGGCATGGTGCTGGGCGCCGCCGCGGTGGCGCAGCCAGCGCATCAGCGTCGTGTTCCGCCCCGTCACCTGCATGCGGTAGATGCCGAGGTTGAAGCCATCCTCGCGCGCGTCCGACGGCCCGCGGGTGACGACCAGCGGCCAGGTGATGAGCGGCGCCGGCTCGCCCGGCCAGCAGCTCTGCACCGGCAGCCGGCCGAGGTCGATGTCGGCCCCCGTCAGGACCACCTCCTGGCAGGGTGCGCGCGACGTCGTGCGCGGCTTCATCGCCATGACGGTGCGCAGCAGCGGCAGCAGCTCGAGCGCCTCGCGCCAGCCGCCCGGGGGCTCCGGCTGCTTCAGGAAAGCCAGGGTCTCGCCGACCTGGCGCAGCTCGGCGGGCGTGCGGTCCATGCCCCAGGCGACCCGCTCGACGGTGCCGAACAGGTTGACCAGCACCGGCATGTCCCAGCGCCGGCCGCCATCGCCCACGACATTCTCGAAGAGGACGGCCGGCCCCTTCTCGGCCAACAGCCGCGTCTGGATCTCCGTCATCTCGAGGACGGGCGACACGGGCGCGGCCACCCGGACGAGCCGTCCCGTCCCTTCCAGCCGGGCCATGAAGTCGCGCAGCGAGGCGTAGGGCATCGGAAGGCTCCGGCGGTGGCGCGCCGGCAACTTACGGCGGCAGCCCGCCCCTGCGCGAGCGCCGATCCGTCGCATTGACGCTGCCGCCCGGACCCCCGACATGAGCGGCGGACGCGCGGGAGAACGAGCGATGGCCTTCTGGGTGATCGGCGGCGAATACGTGGACACCGCCTTCACGACCCTGGCGCCGGGCAGGACCGAGGAGCGGCTCGGCCCCTACCCGACCTGGGAGGCCGCCCGCGCCGCATGGTCCGGCCGCGCCTTCTCCACCGTCGACGACTGCCACGCGCGCTACCGCATCGTGGAGCTGCCGGACGACTGACTGGTCCCCGAGGCCGCGCCAGGTCGGTCGGCCGACGCGAGGCGACTACCGCAGCCCGCTGCCGAACCGGTATTCCACCTCCACCTCGATCGCCCCGCCCGTGTCGCCGAGGTCGCGCCGCACCTCTTCCCGCACGGCGTCGCGGGCCGCCTCGGGAAGCGAGAGGAACGCCTGCCCAGGCGAGCCCGCGCCTCGCTCGAAAGGCTCGAAGTAATCGCTGAAGGAGGGCAGCACGAAGCGATGCACCTCCGTCGCGATCGCCACGTTCCGAAAGCCCGCGGCCTCGAACAACGATCGCAGCATCGTCTCTTCGCCGAGGGAGAAGACGCGGGCGGCGGCCGTCGCCAACGATGGAAGGTAGCGCGCGATCGCGATGTTGATGCGGGTGTTGTAGGAGCGCTCGGGCACGGTATTCACCGAGACCGCGGCGTATCCGCCCGGACGAAGCACGCGACGAAACTCGGCGAGGCCGCGCAGCGGGTCGGGGAAGAACATCAATCCGAGACTGCACAGGACCGCATCGAAGCTTCCATCCGGGAAAGAGAGCGCCTGTCCGTCTTCGACCATGACGGACGTGTTCCTTGCTTCGGCGAAGCGGCTGCGTGCCCTCTCGACCATCGCGGGCGATAGGTCTGCCACGGTGACATGGCCCGACGGACCGACCGCCCGCAAGGCCGCTTCGGACGCCAGCCCGGTGCCCGCGGCGATGTCGAGAACCCGCATCCCCGGCGCCAAGCGAGCCGCGCGCAGCATATGGGGCACGAAGTGCGTGGTGATGCGCGCGAACGCCCGGTCATACCCGGCAGCCGCTTCCTCCTTGTAGGTCAGTTCCCCGGCCATGAGTGCCTCCCCAGCCCTGGTGGTGGATGCCAATCGATGCCGGGACGCTATATCGTCGGGTTGCCCGAGCCCTGAACGAAGGCCGCCGAAACTCGGAAGAGACGCTGAAATTTCCCGCAAGGAGCCTGGGAATTTCGATGCAAGCCGCGAACGAGAAAGTCTTCCGTTTCGGGAAATTCGTCCTCGACCTCAGGCGCGGCCACTTGCGCGCGAGCGACCATGAGGTCGAACTGCGGCCGAAGAGCTTCGAAGTCCTGCGCTATCTCGTCGAGAACGCCGGGCGGCTGGTCCCCAAGGATGAGATCATCGAAGCGGTCTGGCCGAACGTGACCGTGACCGATGAATCGCTGACACGATGCATCAGTGACATCCGGCTCGCTCTGCAGGATGCCGATCAACGCGTCATTCGGACGATGACACGACGCGGATACGTCTTCGAGGCTCCGGTCTCCATCGGGAATCCGGACCAAGCGTCGGGCGACGCCGCCGCCGGCGCCGATGGCGAGGATGTCGGCCGGTCCGTCGGAAAGCTTCCTGGCGGGCGCTTCTCTCTCGTGGTGCTGCCGTTCGCGAATCTGAGCCTCGGTCACACCGATGACCGTCTGGCCGACGCGATCACCGACGGCTTGACGACCTATCTGTCGCGCATCCGCGATGCCTTCGTCATCGCCCGCAGCATCGCCATGACCTACAAGGGCCGAGCCGTCGACGTGAGGCAGATCGGACGGGAGCTCAACGTCCGCTACGTGCTCGAAGGCAGCGAGCAGCATACCGGCTCGCTCGTGCGCGTCGGCGCTCAGCTGATCGATGCCGATACCGGCGCCCATCTGTGGGCCGAGCGCTTCGATGCCGGCTATGTCGACCTGCTGCAGGCCCAGGACGAGATCGTGACACGCCTCGCCCGCGCCCTTCAGATCGAGCTGACCGCGCTGGAGAGCGCCAGGACATCACCCGGCGCTGCCGAATGCCGAAGTGCGGAGGATTTCGCCCTGGCCGCCGAGGCCATTTATCTCCGCTACGGACCGAGCCGGCGCGAGTCCGAGCAGGCCTTCCAGCTTTGCGAACGCGCGCTGGCGATCGACCCGAACAACGTCCGCGCCCTCGGGATTCTGGCGGAGCGGACGACGATGCGTGTGACCGGCATGCAGAGCATCGATCCCGATGCCGATATCAGGCGCAGCGAAGACCTCGTGCTTCGTGCGCTTGCCGCCGACCCGAATTCCTATCATGCGCATCATGCCAAGGCGCGCCTGCTGGTCGCACAGAAGCAGGCCGAGGAAGCGCTGATCGAAGCCGAGAGGAGTCTGCGGCTCAATCCCGGCTTCATCCCGAGCTATCTGGTCCTATGCCAGGCCAATCTCATGCTCGGACTGGCGCACAATGCCATCGAGCATGCCAAGAGAGTGAAGCGTCTGAGCCCGCCCGATCCCTATCTGTACGTGTTTCACACACAGGAGGGATTGGCGCATGTCATGCTGGGCGAGGACGATCTTGCGGTCGCCTGCCTTCGTCAGGCCGTGGCCAACAATCCGGAATTCCCGGCGTCGTCGGGATATCTGGTCGCCGCGCTCGCGCTGACCGGAGACGCCGCGGAATCGCGCCGGCAACTGGCACGATATCTCTCGTTGCCGGACGCACAGGTCAGGACCGTCGCAGGCTGGCGACGCATGGCATACTCGCACCACCCGGCCTATCTGGCCCTTCGAGAGCGCATCTACGACGGCCTGCACAAGGCCGGTATGCCGCTGACATGAGCGGACGCCGGCCGCTCGGACGGGTGCTGGCGGTCCTACGCGAGCCGGTACACCACCGTCTCGCGCACGTCGCGGTCCTCCAGGTCGCGGTCGACCGGGACGGCGTAGCGGGCGAGCTCGGTGAGGCCGGCGGCGGGGCGGTAGGCGCGGCCCGGATCGGCGACGAGGACCAGCGCGCCGCGGGCGGCGAGCGCCGTCAGCCAGGGCACGAGGCGGGCCGCGAGCGGGCGCTCGTAGCACATGTCGCCGACCAGGACCGCGTCCCACCCTTCGTCGGAGCCGATGAGGTCGTCTGCGCGTACGCCCACGTCGAGGCCGTTGAGGCGGGCGTTGAGGACGATCGCGGCAGCGGCGAACGCGTCGATGTCGGCGGCCTCGGCGACCGCGCCGACGCGCGCGGCCGCGAGCGCCACCAGCCCCGACCCCGCGCCGACGTCGAGCACGCGCCGTCCCGCCACCGTCTCCGGCCGGTCGAGAAGGTAGCGGGCGAGTGCCTGCCCCCCGGCCCAGGCGAAGGCCCAGTAGGGCGGCGGCACCCCCTGGCGCTCCAGCTCGCGCTCGGTCGCCTCCCAGAGCGGCGTCACCCGCTGCGCCAGGTGAAGGCGCAACTCCGGCACCAGCGGCGGCGCGGCGGGAACGGTCTCGCGGAGGACGAAGGCGGCCGGGTCCATCGCCGGCATCCTGGTCCAGCCGGACGCCCCAGGTCCACATCTTGGATTAAATCCCGATGACAACCCCAAGATAGGGGTGACCGAATCAGGAATCGGGCGTTATCGTTGCAGTGCGAAATGGCGCCTTGGACCCCAAGACCCATCCCTGCCAGCCGCCGATCCCCCCGGCGGCCGTCCAGAACCGCTCACTCCGGACGACTGCGGACGGCAGATCGCACCTTCCCCCGAGCCTCTTCGCGCGCCGCCCCCTGGGGCGGCGTTCGTCGTTTCGGGGGTGCCCGTCAATTCCGATCCGAGAGGAGCACGACATGGCCAAGCGCATGCGCGCGGACACCATCGTGAAGACGGCCGATCCCAAGATGAAGAGCCTGTTCGGCGACCTGGTCGCGCGGTGGGATCCGCTGGCCGACGCCGAGGAGGACCATCGCGAGCAGAGCTACGTCCGCAAGGTACGCCCGCAGGGGCCGGGGCAGCGCAACCTGTCCGACGCGCTGCGCCAGAGCAGCCTCACCGTCGCGCTCGGCCCGGCCGGCACGGGCAAGACCTATCTCGCGGTCGCGACCGCCGTGGAAGCGCTGGAGGAAGGCAATGTCGGCCGCATCGTCGTGTCGCGCCCGGCGGTGGAGGCGGGCGAGAACCTCGGATACCTGCCGGGCGACATGCACGAGAAGCTGGCTCCGTATCTGCGGCCGCTCTACGACGCGCTGAACGACCGGCTGGGCGCCAAGCGGGTGCGCCAGCTCGTCGCCGACGGCACCATCGAGATCGCGCCCATCGCCTACATGCGCGGGCGCACGCTCAACAACTGCTTCGTCGTCATCGACGAGGCGCAGAACTGCACCTACGGGCAGATCAAGATGCTGCTGACCCGGCTCGGCTGGCACTCGACGATGGTGCTGACCGGCGACCCCGACCAGAGCGACCTGCTGGACGGGCTGTCGGGGCTGGCCGAGATCGCCCGCCGGCTGGAGCGCGTGGCCGGCGTCTCGGTGGTGCGGCTGGACGAGCGCGACATCGTCCGCCATCCGCTGGTGGCGGAGATGCTGACGGTGCTCTGACGCGGGCGCCCGGAACGGGAGACGGCCGCCGGGTCGCCCCGGCGGCCGTCGCCGAATCCCGCGCGGGTGCGGCTCAGAGGCCCTTCAGCACCGAATCGGCACCGGAGACCTCGAACTTGCCGGGCGCCTCGACATTCAGCGACTTCACCACGCCGTCGTCGACGACCATGGCATAGCGCTTGGAGCGCACGCCCATGCCGTTCGGCGTGAGATCGAGCTCGAGCCCGAGCGCCTTGGTGAAGTCGCCGCTGCCGTCGGCCAGCATCAGCACGTTGTCGCCGACGTTCTGGTCCTTGCCCCAGGCGCCCATCACGAAAGCGTCGTTGACCGAGAGGCAGGCGATGGTGTCGATGCCCTTGCCCTTGATCGTGCCGGCGTTCTGCACGAAGCCCGGCAGGTGCTTGGCCGAGCAGGTCGGCGTGAAGGCGCCGGGCAGCGCGAACAGAACGACCTTCTTGCCCGCGAACAGCTCGTCCGTGGTGATGTCCTTGGGGCCTTCCGCGGTCATCGTCTTCAACTTGCCCGACGGGACCTTCTGGCCAACGGCGATCGTCATGGCGTGCCTCCTTCGCATGCAGGCTTCGGGGAGATGGCCGCCGGGCGGGGCCGCCGCGGCGTCGCCCTGACATAGAGCGTGGCGTGGGTTCTGTCACCCCCCGCCCGACGGCAGCCTTTCAGCGCGGCACCGCCGCCGTCGTCACCCCGCCGGCGGCCCGGGCGAACGCGTCCATGACCGCGCCTTCGGTCAGGAGCTCGGGCAGCGCCACGCCCTTGGGCGCACCCGGGCCGTAGACCACGTTGAAGGGAATCCCGTAGCGGCCGTGGTCGGCGAGGAAGGTGGCGATGGCCGGGTCGGGCCGGGTCCAGTCGGCGCGCATCGGCACGACGCGGGCATCCGCCAGGCGCTCGGCGACGGCGCCGCGGCCGATCACCAGCTTCTTGTTGACCTGGCAGGTGATGCACCAGTCGGCGGTCACGTCGACGAAGACCGTGCGCCCCTCCGCCACCAGGCGGGCGATCGCCTGACGGTCGAAGGGTCGCCACTCGCCGCCGACGGCGGCGGCGGCCGGCGGCGGCGCGATCGAGAGGCGCGGCACCACCACCACCGCGAAGGCGACCAGGGTCGCAGCCGCGATGCTGGTCCGCCACGCCGCCGGCAGGCGGGCAGCGGGGCCGATCAGGATCGCGGCCGCGGCCAGGACCGCAGCCAGCCCGACCGCCGCCACCCATCCCTGCTGGGCCGCCAGGACCAGCAGCAGCCAGAGGGCGGCCGCCACCAGCGCCAGCGCCAGCGCGCGGCGGACGACGTTCATCCAGCGCCCCGGCCGCGGCAGCCGGGTCGCCAGCCCGGGGAAGAGGGCGATGACGAGATAGGGGAGGGCGAGGCCCGTGCCCAGCGCCAGGAAGATCGCGACGATCTCGACCCAGCCCCGCGACAGGGCGAAGCCGACGGCGGTGCCGAGGAAGGGTGCCGAGCAGGGCGTGGCCATCAGGGCCGCGAAGGCGCCCGTCAGGAAATGGCCGAGCGGCCCATGATGCGGCGCGCCGGCGGCCGCCTGGGCGAAGCCCGGCAGCGGGATGTGGAACCAGCCCCAGAGATTGGCGGCGAAGAGGACGAGGATCGTGGCGAGAACCGCCAGGAACCAGGGCTGTTGGAACTGGATCCCCCAGCCGACGGCGTGGCCGCCCGCCTTCAGCGCCACCGCACCCGCCGCCAGCACCAGGAAGGAGACGAGGATGCCGGCCGCCGACGCCACGAACCCCGCCCGCGCCTCGGCCCGCGCGCGGCCGCCCGCCTCGACGACGCCCAGCAGCTTCAGCGACAGAACCGGCAGCACGCACGGCATGAGGTTGAGGATGAGCCCGCCCAGCAGGGCGGTCGCGAGCATGGTCGCCCACAGCACCAGGTCAGCCGGGCCGCCGGCGGCAGGTGCTGCGGACACGGTCGCCCCGGCCTCGGCCGTGCGCGCGCCGTCGACCAGCGTCAGCGTGACGGCCGACCCGGCGAGGCGGTCGATCACGGCGGCGTCGCCGGCGATGCGCGCCGTCAGCAGCGTGCCGCCGCCCGCAGCCGCGGTCATCTCCGGCGCGGAGAAGTCGAGCGGCAGGTCCGTCTCGACGAGGAGGTCGGGTGCCGCGAGCGGCGGGCTCGCCGCGATGCGCGCCTCCAGCCGCCGGTCCTCGCCGCTGCCGACGAGGCGGGCACCTTCGATGCGGACGCCGTGGGCCGCGCCGTCGCCCGGGACATGGTCGAGGAAGCGGGCGATGAGCGCCGCCTCCGGCGCCGGGTCGGCCGGCCCGGCGGGCAGCGACAGCGACAGCGTCGCCCGATAGGGAATGCAGATCTCGCGGCAGGTGAGGTAGTCGACGTCGGCCGCCGCCCGCACCGCCTCGCCCGCCCGCGAGAGGCGGAGCTGGATCGGGAACACCACCTCGTCGGCATAGCCGAAGCTCTCGATGCCGAGCGAATCGAAGCGCTTGGGTGCCGGCCAGGCGATGCGCGCGTCGGCGACGTTGTCGGAGGCGGCCCAGTCGAGCACCGGCGGCAGCCCGCCCGACCCGGGCGAGCGCCAGTAGACCTTCCAGCCCGGGCGCAGCGTGAAGTGGAGGCCGAGGGGCACGGTCTCGCCCGGCCCGACCGCAGTGACGCCGGCGACGAGCCTGACCGCGGTCTGGTCCGTCGGCGCCCAGGCCGACGCGGTCTCGGCGGCGGCCGGCGGCACCACGGCGACGACCGCCGCCGCGACCGCAGCCAGGACCATGAGAACGCGCCGCAGCACCATCACGCGACCATATGGGTGCCGGCATCGCGCCCGGGAGTCACGAACGCGTGTGGCCCTGCGTCACCGCGGCGCACCCCGGCGCAGCTTCGCCCGGCGCCAGGCCGTGAAGGCGTCGAAGTCGAGCGCCATCCCCTCCCGCCCGCCGTCGACCCGCGAGACGGCGAGCATGGCGTCCATGGCCGGCGTGGTCAGGTGGCAGATCTGGATGCGCTGCCGCGGCTGCAGCGGCGTGCACAGCAGGTCCGTGCGGTCGATCAGCGGCGGCGCGCCGGAGACGAGCCAGTTGAAGACGGCGGACATCGTGCGGAACGGCACGCGGTCGAGGTAGAGCGCCGCGTTGAACGCCGCCTGGTCGGAGGTCAGGGCGGCGCGCCGGACGCGCCCGAACGCATCGGCGATGCGCGCCTGCCATGCCGCCCAGAGCGGCGAGCCGGCCTGGGCGGCGACGACCCCGGAGTTGATCGCGGGCAGGGTGAAGAGCCGGCGCGCATCCCGGCGCGAGCAGTTCTCGAGGTAGCGCTTCGCGACGGTGAGGCGCTGTGGCGAATCGGCATCGAAGAGGAACGTGTAGGCGGCGTCGATCTCCGGCACCGCGGCGACGCCGACCGAGCGCGCGGCGGTCACCAGCAGCGGCAGCGCGGTCGGCAGCTGCACCCACGCGTCGGCATCGAGCCACACATAGGTGTCGAAGCCCGGCACGAGGCGCGGCAGGAACGGCTTGACCATGCGGGCCAGCAGGAAGGCGCGCATGGGCGCCGGCATCTCGATCGGCAGCGGGGCCGACGGCGTGACGATGTTGCCGAGCGGCGCCAGCATCGTGTGCTCCGCCTGACCGAGGCCGAGATCGATGACATGGACCTGGAACCGGGCGCCGCCGATTCCCGTTTCCGCGGCGCGCAGCGAGCGCAGGAGACCGGCGGCGAAGCGCGCGTAGGCGGCGTCGGCGGCGGTGACCACGGCGACGCGGCGCCAGTCGACGACCGCATTCGCGGCACGCTCGTCGGCGCGACCTTCGCTTGCCCCGTCACGCACCGAACCATATGTCTCGTTCATGACCGCGACCGATGCCAATTCCGGCTATATGACGGGACGCCTCCTCGTCGCGATGCCGACGATCGGCGATCCGCGCTTCGAGAAGACGGTGATCTACATGTGCGCCCACAGCGAGGAGGGCGCCATGGGGCTGGTGGTGAACCGCCTGCTGGGCCAGATGACCGTGTCGGAGCTGATGAAGCAACTCTCGCTCGAGGGCTCGCCCGCGACCGAGACCATGCAGGTTCACTTCGGCGGGCCGGTGGAGACCGGCCGCGGCTTCGTTCTGCACTCGTCGGAGCGGGTCTACGAGGGGACCCTGGTGGTCGACGGGGGCCTGGCCCTGACCGCGACGATGGACGTGCTGAAGGCGATCGCCACCGGCGAGGGGCCGCAGCGGGCGCTGATGGCGCTCGGATATTCCGGGTGGGGGCCGGGCCAGCTCGACCAGGAGATCCAGGCGAACGGCTGGCTGCAGGTGCCGGCCGACGACGAGATCGTCTTCGCCGCACCCCTCGACGCGAAGTGGGACATGGCGCTGGCGCGCATCGGCATCAGCAGCACGATGCTGTCCTCGGAGGCCGGGCACGCCTGACCTCCCCCGTCGGGACGCGCGAAGGCGGGGAGAGTCCGGACGGGCACGCCCGCGCCTTTCAATCCCCGTTCAGCATACGCCAAGTCGTCGGCCCGAAGGACCAAGAGGACGAGCCGGGCCTGTCGGCTTGAACTGCGGGTTGCGGGGGCATAGCCTGACCGGGCCGCAGCGTCGGCAAGCGACGGGAACGGGAGTCCGAGGGGAACGCCGATGGAACTCACCGTGGCGATGGTCTACGCGCTTCTCGCCGGCCTCGGTCTGGTGACCATCGACAGCGTCGTGAGCGCCCATTCCGTCTATCTCGATGCCAAGGCCGCGTACACGCTGGAGGAAAAGGGCTATTCGAAGGAGGTCATCGACCAGATCTTCCTGACTCGATTCAAGGAGATCAGCGCGACCAAGTCCCTGATCGAGGGGGTCACGCTGGCATCGAGCAAGACGAAGCCCGTCTCCGTCGCCCTGGCCGAGCTGGTGAACCTCGAGGACTCGCTGATCGCCATCCAGACCATGCTCGGCGTCGTGCAGAGCAAGGTCATCCTCTCCACCGTCGTCGACGCGGACGAGCGCAAGCGCAAGGCGGGCGCCGGCGGATCGCCCGGTCCGGCCGCCCAGGGCGAATCCGACCGGAAGGCCGACTATCAGCTGCTGCTGACCGGCTTCTCGAAGCAGTCCGGATACTTCGTCATCAAGATCGCCAACGATCGGGAATCCCCGATGGACCTGGACGAGCTGATCCGGGAGGGCGCCTATCAGATCGTCCTGAAGCTCAACCCCTACATCGCGGCCCTGCACAAGCTCGACACCGCGATCTCCGCGGGCGGGTCACTCGACCCGGCGAAGGCGATGATCGAGGGACTGATCGGGGCGCTGCCGGATACCCCGACCAGCCCGGACCGTGCGCGGCTGGAGAACCTGCTGGGCCTCATCGCGCTTCTGCAGGAGGACGTGGAGCTGGCGGAGATCTATTTCCGCCAGTCCATGGCGTCCGACCCGGACTTCCATGTGGCGAAGCTGAACATGGCCTTCGTCGACCTGCACTACGACCGCCACGATCAGGCGATCGCCAAGGTCGAGAGCATCGCCGAACCCTGGTACTGGCCGGCGACCGGCAACGAGCTGCTGCTCGCGGCCGCCCATGTCATCCGCGGCGTCGCCTTGTCGCGGCTGGGCCGCAAGGCCGAAGCGGTCCGCGCGTTCCGCTACGCGACCTCGATCAACCCCCGGTCCTCGGAGGCCTATTTCTACTGGTCGCACCTGGCGAACTACACGAGCGGCATCGAGGAAGCGCAGGCGCTGTTGCAGAAGTCGAAGCAGAACTCGACGAACTTCGAAAACTACGCCGAAGTCGCGATGTTCTATTTCTGGCTTTCGGACGCCAACAACATGCCGCTCGTGCGCCGCGGCCGCTACGGATTCCAGTAGGGCGGGCGGCATCATGACGGACCTCGCGCACCGCCCGCTCACGCGCCGTCGCCTGCTGGCGGGCGGCGGCGCGCTCGCGCTCGGCATGGCGTTCGGCGCCCGCGACGGCAGGGCCGGGGAAGACCCGGTCGTGCGCTTCCTCAACTGGGAGGACTATATCGGCGAGACGACCTTCGCCGATTTCAAGGCGGGGACCGGCATCGGCGTCGACTTCACGCCGTTCCGCAACAACCAGGAAATGTTCGACGCCGTCAGCCGGCCGGACCACGGCTACGACGTGATCGTGCCGACCAACGAGTTCGTCGGCCGGCTGATGGCGGACGACCTGCTGATGCCGCTGGACGAATCGGCGCTGCCCAACAAGCGCAACATCCAGCAGCAGTTCAGCGACGCGCTGTTCGATCCGGGCCGCCGGTTCTCGATCCCCTATGTCTGGGGCACGCTCGGCATCGCCTACCGGCGGTCCGCCGTGGCGGAGCCGCCCGGAAGCTGGCGGTGGCTGTTCCGGGAGAACCGGTTCAACGGCCGCATCGCGCTCTACGACGAGCCGTCGCATGTCCTCGGCTGCGCCCTGCGCTATCTCGGCCTGCCGGTCAACACGGCGGACCCCGCGCATATCGAGGCCGCCGAGCGGCTGCTCGTCCGCCAGAAGCCCAACATCAGGATCGTCGGGCCGGTCGCCGCGAACAAGCTCCTGCTCTCCGGCGAGGCCGACCTGATCCTGGCCTACAGCGGCGTCATGCAGAGCCTGATCGCCCAGGATCCGGACCTCGGCTACATCATCCCGCGCGAGGGCTCCATCCTGTCGCAGGATTCGCTCTGCATCCCCAGGGGGGCGCCGCATCCGGCCAACGCGCACGCCTTCATCAACTTCATTCTCGACGCGCGGAACGGCGCGAAGATCGCGCGGTCGCTGAACCTGCCGGTGGCGAACCGGGCGGCCTTGCGCCTGATGCCCAGATCCTACCGCTACAACCTGGTGATCTTCCCGTCCGAGATCGTCCTGGCGAGCTGCAAGGTCCGCGTCTACCAGGGGCCGGACGTCGCCGCGATGTACCAGGCGGCCTGGGACAGGATCCGCCGGGCCTGATCGCCGCGCCGGCTCACCGCGGTGGGCGCCATTCCTCGGCGAGCTGACCGAAGAGCACGTGGTCCTGCCAGACCCCGTTGATGCAGAGATACTTGCGGGCGTAGCCCTCCTCGCGGAAGCCGCATTTGCCGAGCAGGCGGCGGCTGGCCATGTTGGAGGGCAGGCAGGCGGCCTCCAGGCGGTGGAGGTGCAGGCGGTCGAAGGAGAAGGCCAGCACCGCGCCCAGGGCCTCGGTCATGTAGCCCTGGCCGGCATGGACGACGCCCATCCAGTAGCCGAGGCTGGCGCTCTGCACGACGCCGCGGCGCAGGTTGGCCAGGCCGATGCCGCCCAGCAGCGCGTCGTCGGCACGCGCGAAGACGAAGAAGTTGTAGCCCGTGTCCTTGCGCCAATCGACGCCATAGCTGGCCAGCCGCCGGCGATAGGCGCCGCGCGACAGCGCATCCTCGGGCCAGGTCGGCTCCCAGGGGGCGAGGAAGGCGCGCGAGCCGTGGCGCACGCGGGCCCAGCCGTCGAAGTCGCCCAGCCGCGGCGGCCGCAGATAGACGCGCTCGGCCGTCAGCAGCGTCGTGTGCGCGTCACCGAGGAACGGCTCCAGCCAACGGCCGAAGCGGCTGGGTCCGGACGAGCCGGCCGGCGCCCGGCCGGAGACGGAACCGTTGCCGGCGCGCGCCGCCATCTGAGGCTCAGGCGGCGAGCCGGCGGGCGATGCGGTCGAAGGACTCGACGCCGGCGATCGGGCCCATGGCCGCCACCGTCGGCCGCCCGCCGTGCAGCCGAGCCGCGACCCGCGCGACGGCGGCCGGGTCGACCGCGTCCACCTTGGCCAGCGTCTCCGCCGTCGGGATGGTGCGGCCGTGGACCAGGAGCTGGTGGGCGAGCTGCTCGGCCCGGGCTGACGTGCTCTCGCGCGACATCAGCAGGCTGGAGCGCAGCTGCGCCTTGGCGCGCTGCAGCTCGCCCGGGGCGAGCCGGCCGCCGATCGCCAGCACTTCGTCGCACAGGACCGGCACCAGCTCCTTCACCTCGCGCTCGCCCGTGCCGGCGTAGATGCCGAAGATGCCGCCGTCCTGGAAGGACGAGCTGAAGGCGTAGATCGAGTAGACGAGGCCGCGCTTCTCGCGGATCTCCTGGAAGAGGCGCGAGGACATGCCGCCGCCGAGCAGCGTCGCCAGCACCTGGAACGCATGATAGTCGGGGTCGGAATAAGCGATGCCGGGGAAGCCGACGACGAGATGGATCTGTTCCAGGTCGCGCGTCTCGCGGAAGTCGCCGCCGACGTAGCGCGCCGTCTCGCCCGTGGTCGCCGCATCGGACGGCAGGTCGGCGAAGGCACGGCCCGCCATGTCGACGAGCCGTGCATGCTCGATGTTGCCGGCGGCCGCCACGACCATCTGCGGCCCGTGGTAGTGGGTGCGCATGTAGTCGACGAGCGCCCAGCGCGGCAGCGCCGTCACCGTCTCGGTCGTGCCCAGCACCGGGCGGCCGATCGCCTGCCCGGGGAAGGCGGTCGCCTGGAAATGGTCGAAGACGATGTCGTCGGGCGTGTCGGCCGCCTGCCCCAGCTCCTGCAGGATGACCGAGCGCTCGCGCTCGAACTCCTCCGCGTCGAAAGTGGAGCGCAACAGGATGTCGGCGAGGATGTCGAGGGCGAGCGGCGCGTCGTCCTGCAGGACCTTGGCGTAGTAGGCGGTCTGCTCGCGCGCGGTATAGGCGTTGAGGTGGCCGCCCACCGCTTCGATCTCTTCGGCGATGGCCCGCGCGCTGCGGCCTTCGGTGCCCTTGAAGGCCATGTGCTCCAGGAAATGCGCGACGCCGTTGATGGCCGCCGGCTCGTGGCGGGCCCCGGCATCGACGTAGACGCCGAGCGACACGGTCGCGACACCGTCCATGCGGTCGGTCGCGACGCGCAGGCCGCCCGGCAGTGTTGTGACCTCGACGCTCATGCCGCTACCTCCTGTCGCGCGCCATGCGCGGCGACGTATTCCTGGACGGTCGCGAGGTCGTTCGGCAGCACCGCCACGCGCTCGTCCCGTGTCATCAGATCGGACAGCCGGCCGGGCAGCGCCGGCCGGATCCCAGTCGCCCGCTCGACCGCGTCCGGGAACTTCGCCGGATGGGCGCAGGCGAGCGCGACCATCGGCACCGCCGGGTCGCCCCGGCAGGCTTCGGCCGTCGCGACCGCGATGGCGCTGTGCGGATCCAGCACCTCGCCCGTCGCCTGCCACGCGCGCCGGATCGTCGCCAGCGTCTCCGCGTCGTCGACACGGTGCCGCCCGAACATCTCCGTCGCGCGCCGCCAGCGGGCGTCGCCCACGGCCAGCCGGCCTTCGCGGCGGAACTCCGCCATCGCCTGCGCGAGCGCGGCCCCGTCGCGGTCCCACAGCTCGAACAGCAGGCGCTCGAAGTTGCTCGACACCTGGATGTCCATGCTGGGGCTGAGGCTGGGCTCCACCGTGCCGAGGGCGAGCTCGCCCGACCCGAGGAAGCGCCAGAGGATATCGTTGCGGTTGGTGCCGACGGCAAGGCCGGCGATCGGCAGACCCATCTTCCGCGCCGCATGGGCGGCGAAGATGTTGCCGAAATTGCCGGTCGGCACCGCGAAGGAGACCGCGCGGGACGGCGCACCCAGCGCGACCGCCGCCCAGACGTAGTAGGCGACCTGGACGGCGATGCGCGCCCAGTTGATCGAGTTGACGGCCGACAGTGCGTGGCGGTCGCGGAAGGCGATGTCGTTGAACATCGCCTTCACGAGGTCCTGGCAGTCGTCGAAGGTGCCCCGGATGGCGATGGCGTGGACGTTGCGCGCGTCCACCGTCGTCATCTGGCGACGCTGCACCTCCGACACCCGGCCCTCGGGGAAGAGGATGAACACCTCGAGCGCGTCGCGGTCGCGGCACGCCTCCATGGCGGCGGAGCCGGTGTCGCCCGAGGTGGCGCCGACGATGGTCAATCGCTGCCCGCGCCGCGCCAGCACATGGTCGAAGAGGCGGCCGACCACCTGCAGCGGCAGGTCCTTGAAGGCGAGCGTCGGCCCGTGGAACAGCTCCATCAGCCAGTGGTTGGCGCCGAGCTGCTTCAGCGGCGCCACCGCGGCATGGGCGAAGCCGCGATAGGCGTCGGCGACGATCGCCGCCAGGTCGTCCTCGGCGACGGTGCCGTCGACGAACCGCCCGAGCACGCGCGCCGTCAGCTCGGCGTAGTCGAGCCGCGCCATGGCGGAAAGGTCGCCGGCGGTCAGCTCCGGCCACGTGTCGGGCACGTAGAGCCCGCCGTCGCGGGCGAGGCCCGCGAGCAACACGTCGTCGAAGGCGAGCGCCGGGGCGGCGCCGCGGGTGCTGACGTAACGCAAGTGGGGAAGCTCCGTCGGTCGCGAGCGCCCCAACGTTAGCGGCGGGGCCGGCGAGCCGCAAGGCGGGTGGGCGGATTCGTCCAAGCGCTTGATTTCACGGATACTTGATTTCAAGGATGGGCAGGCGGGCGCCACATCCTTGCGAAGATGGCGACGAACGGAGCGCGAACATGACGATCCTGCGGCCGGCGGCTTCCCTCGACCGGCGCCGCCTGCTGGTCGTCGCGGGCGGTCTGCTGCTCGCCGGCACCACGCCGGCGCGCTCGGCCCTGCCGGCGACGCCGCGGCAGACCGAGGGGCCGTTCTACCCGGTCGTCCTGCCGGTCGAGACGGACGCCGATCTGGTCCGGGTCGCCGCGGCGGACGGTCCCGCCCGCGGGACGGTGACCCACGTCGCCGGCCGCATCCTCGATACCGGAGGCCGGCCGCTGGCCGGGGCACGGGTCGAGATCTGGCAGTGCGACGCCGACGGCATCTACCTCCATCCCGGATCGGGCGACCAGCGCCGGCGCGACCGGGGCTTCCAGGGCTTCGGGGCCACCATGACCGGAGCGGACGGCACCTACCGCTTCCGCACGATCCGGCCGGTTCCCTATTCCGGCCGCACGCCGCACATCCATTTCGCGGTGCTGCCGGCCGGCGGCCCGCGCTTCGTCACCCAGATGTACGTGGCGGGGGAGCCCGGCAACGACCGCGACGTCCTGCTGCGCCGCATGGACGCCGCCGCCCGCGCCCGCCTGGAGGTGCCCCTGACGCCGGCCCCGGGGATCGAGGCGGGGGCGCTCGCCGGGCGCTTCGACATCGTGCTCGGCTGACGGCGCGGCCTGCGTTACGATGCGGATGCGTCGCAACCACATCCGGCCGCGTCGCGGGCCGGTCGAAGGAGCCGGCCGATGCATATCCGCCTCGCCATCCCGGCAGTCCTCGTCGCGCTGGCGGCGGCACCCGCCGCGGCCGGCGTCACCGTCACGTTCGAGCAGCCCGAGCGCTTCACCGATGCGGCACCCGACGGCGGTCGCGGCGAGCGTGCCCGCGGGCCGGCGCTGACGGCGATCGCACGCCACCTGGATGCGCTCGGCGGTCGCTGGCTGCGTCCCGGCCAGGAGCTTTCGGTTGCCGTGCTCGATATCGACCTTGCCGGCCGCTTCGATCCGCTCAGGACCTGTGCCGCCCATGTGCGGATCATGGACGACGTCGCCTGGCCGCGCATTCGCCTGCGCTACTCGCTGACCGAGGCCGGGCGCACCGTAGCGGCCGCCGAGGAAACGGTCGTCGACATGGAGTACCAGCGCCGCCTGCGCACCGTCCGCGCGGGCGAGCCGCTGGCGCTCGAGAAGGCGATGCTCGACGACTGGTTCCGTGCGCGCATCGTCGAAGGGAAGCCGCCGCCGCGCTGACGGAATTCAGGCCGCGAGGTAGCGCGCCTCCAGGCGGCGGCGGAAGACCGCGACGTCGAGCGGAGCGCCCGTCGCGCCCTGCAGGATCTCCTCCCAGGATCGCGTCGCACCCAGGGCGTGCACGTTGCGGCCGAGCCAGCCGACGAGCGGTGCGAAGTCGCCGCGGCCGAGATCCCCCGCGAGGCCGGGCAGCGCGCGCTCGGCCGCGTCGAACAGCTGGGCCGCCATCAGGGCACCCAGCACGTAGCTGGGGAAGTAGCCGAAGGCGCCGTCGAACCAGTGGATATCCTGCATGCAGCCGTCGCGGTCGCCG
Source organism: Alphaproteobacteria bacterium (assembly GCA_050187535.1). Taxonomy (GTDB): domain Bacteria; phylum Pseudomonadota; class Alphaproteobacteria; order ATCC43930; family Allostellaceae; genus Allostella. The sequence continues at coordinate 19,700 of JBFWXJ010000015.1, forward strand.
GGCGGCACGACGCCGAGAAGCCGCGCCATGCCGTCGTTCCAGGCCGCCGGCAGATCCCCGAGCACGAGATCGCCCGACAGCAGCGCCCGCTCGAGCCTGAACCGCAGCAGGACGTGCAGCGGGTAGGAGACCTCGTCGGCGTCGACGCGGATCAGGCCGCGGGCGACATGGGTCACGAGGCGATGGACATTGGCCGCGTCCCAGCCGACGCCGCCGAATGCGTCGGCCATGAGCGGCGCGAGGAAGCCCGCGAAGCCGGGAGACCGGCAGGCCTGCATCTCCATGACGAGCGACTGGCTCTCGTGGACCGCCATGCCGCGAGGCTCGCCCGCGGGTTGGCCGCGCCAGCGGGCGGGCAGCCCGCGCTCGTAGAGAGCATGGCCGGTCTCATGGATGACCGCGTAGATGCCGGCCAGCGCATCGGCCGGGTCCCAGCGCGTGGTGATCCGCACATCGTCCGGCGCGCCGCAGGACATGGGATGGGCGGAGACGTCGAGCCTGCCATGGTCGAAGTCGAAGCCCATGGCCGCCATCACGCGGCGGCCGAGGGCCTCCTGTGTCGCGACCGGGAAGGGGCCCGACGGTGCTGTCGGCGCCGGGCGCGCAGCCTGGCGCTCGATCACGGCACCCAGCAGGTCGGGAAGGAAGGCCTCGATCTCGGCGAAGAAGGCCACGCACCCGGCCTCGGTCAGGCCCGGTTCATGGCCGTCGAGCAACGCGTCGTAGGAAGCGAGCCCCAGCGCGCCGCCGACGGCGGCCGCCTCCTCGCGGGTCAGCTCGACCACCCGCTGCAGCAGAGGCGCCACGGCCGCGAAGTCGCCGGCCGGACGTGCGGCCCGCCACGCCATCTCGCAGCGCGAATCCGCCCGCGAGATCGCGGCCACCAGATCCGCCGGGACGGCGGCGGCCCGCAGGTGATTGCGGCGCATCGCCGCGAGGTTGCCGCGCTCGCCCTCCGCCAGCGGCTCCGTCGCGGAGAGGGCGATCCATTCGCCGACTTCCGGACCGACCAGCAGCTCGTGGATCGTCTCGCGCAGCGTGGCGAGCTGCTCGGCCCGGCCCTCGGCCGCACCCGACGGCATGACCGCCGCCGAATCCCAGTGCAGCAGCCGCACCGTCTCGTCGATCAGGCCGATCCGCCGGAAGCGGGAATGGAGGCGGTCGTAGGCGCGCATCGGCTCAGCCCGTCGGCGACGTTTTCGGGCGGTGGTAGACGACGTAGATCACGGCCAGCGCGATCGCCAGCATGAACCAGGTGAAGGCGTATTGCAGATGGTCGTTGGGCAGGCTGACGCGGGTCTGGCCGCCCAGCGGATAGCCGCCGGGATTGGGCGCCGGCCCCGCCTCGACATAGACGGGCGCCACCTCCGGCAGGCCGAGTGCCTCGGCCATCACCGGAAGATCCATGGTGAACCACAGGTTGCGGTCGACCTGGTTTTCCGGGATCAGGCCCTGCCGCTGCTGCCGCAGCCGCGCGATGCCCTCGATCGTGACCGTCCCGGCGACCTGACCGGCCGCCCGGGTCCGCGGATCGTGGCGGTCCTTGGGCACCCAGCCGCGATTGACCAGCACGGGCGGGCCCGCGGCACGCTCCATCGGCGTGACGATCTGATAGCCGTCGTTGCCGCGCCGGGAGACGGCGGCGACATACAGCTCCTTGTCGTGCCGCAGCGTCCCGGTGACCGAGACGTGCCGGAAGGAAAGGGCCTCCGGCGCGTCGATCCGCGCCGGCAGCGGGATCGCCGGCGCCGAGATCCCGGCCTCCCGCTCGGCGATCAGCCCCGCCTTCCACTCATGGCGCTGGAGCTGCCAGATGCCGAGCGCGATCAGGACGATCACGCCCGGGACCGCCATCAGCGTCGGCCAGGGCTGCGGCCGGAAGCGGAAGGGCCAGCGGTCAGGCAGGGCCATGAAAGCCACCGCGGTTCCGGTAGTCGAGCGCCACCATCGCTCCCTTGAGCGGGCGCAGCATCGCCAGCGCGACCGCCAGCGTGAACGGGATCCAGAGCAGCGCGTGGACCCAGAGCGGCGGCTCCCAGCGAACCTCGACCCACAGGGCCAGCGCGACGACGATGGCGCCCAGGACCAGGATCACCAGGACCGCCGGGCCGTCGCCCGAATCATGGCGGGCGATGTCGAGCCCGCAGACGGGGCAGGTCTGGCGGACCGTCAGGAAGCCGGCGAAGAGCGGTCCCCGGCCGCAGCGGGGGCAGCGGCCGGCGATCCCGTTGGAGACGGCCGAGCCGGGACCGCTCAGGCGCCGCCCCACCAGTAGACGCAGACGAACAGGAACAGCCAGACGACGTCGACGAAGTGCCAGTACCACGCCGCCGCCTCGAAGCCGAAGTGATGGTCGGGCTTGAAGTGGCCGAGCCACGCCCGGTACCAGCACACCGCCAGGAAGATCGTGCCGACCATGACATGGAAGCCGTGGAAGCCGGTCGCCATGAAGAAGGTGGACGAATAGATGTTCTGGCGGAAGCCGAACGCGGCGTGGCTGTACTCGTAGGCCTGCAGCCCGGTGAAGGAGACGCCGAGCAGGATGGTGATGCCGAGCGCCTGCAGCAGCTTGGCGCGGTTGCCCTCGATCATCTCGTGATGCGCCCAGGTGACGGTGACGCCCGACAGCAGCAGGATGAGGGTGTTGAGGAAGGGCAGCTCGAAGGCCTCGAACGGCACGATGTCCTTGGGCGGCCAGACATGGCCGATCCCTTCGCGCGGGTAGAGGCTGGCGTCGAAGAAGGCCCAGAAGAAGGCGACGAAGAACATCACCTCCGACGCGATGAAGAGCGCCATGCCGTAGCGCAGGCCGATCTGCACGACCGGGGTGTGGTGCCCCTGGAACTCACCCTCGCGCACGACGTCGCGCCACCACAGCGCCATGACGAGCAGCACCGGGACGAGGCCGATCACGATCTTCCACGCCCCGAAGCTCTTGATCGTGGCCTCCATGCCCGGGCCGAGCATGTCCGGGTGCATGAGGAGCAGCGCCATCGCCGCCAGCCACAGCGCGGCGATCGAGCCGAAGAGCGGCCACGGGCTCGGGTCGACGAGATGGTAGGGGTGGTTCTTGGCGTGGGCGTCGTGGGCCATGGCGTCTTCCCGTGCGGGGATTTCGTCGAAGGGTCAGTTCGCCGCCGTGGCGGCGGGCGTGGTGGCGGCGGCGCGCCGGTCGGCGGCCGCGGTCGAGCGGAAGAAGGTATAGGAGAGCGTGATCGTCTTGAGATCGCGCGTGCCCGGGTTCTTCAGGATCTCCGGGTCGACGTAGAAGGCGACCGGCATGTCGGCGGTCTCGCCCGCATCGAGGCGCTGCTCGGAGAAGCAGAAGCACTGCGTCTTGGCGAAGTAGGGCGCCGCCTTCTCGGGCGTGATGTTGAAGGTCGCCGTGCCGACGAGCGGCTGCGAGGAAAGGTTGCGCGCGCGGAAGGCGACCAGCCCGTTCTCGCCGATCGGGATGCGGATCGAGGGCACCTCCGGCTCGAACCGCCAGGGCAGCTCGCTCTGCACGGTCGCGGAGAAGCGCACGGTGATCGCGTCGGCGACCGCGGTCTCGCTCGGCCGGTCGGCGCGGATCGGCGTGCCGGCGAAGCCGGTCACCTGGCAGAAGATGCGGTAGAGCGGCACCGCGGCGAAGGACGCGCCGACCATCACCACGACGACGCCCGCCAGCACCGCGGCGATCCGGGCGTTCCCGGCGGCCATGGTCAGAGCTTCCCCATGCGCACGATGGTGATGGCGTAGAACAGCGCCACCATGCCGACCAGCACCGCCAGCAGTGCCAGGTTCTTGGCGCGTCGGCGGCGCCTGGGGTCGAAATCGGCCACGCTCGCCATGCCGCGTCAGGCCACCGGCGCCCGGTCCACCAGGACCAGCGCGAAGATCAGCAGGAGATAGAGAATGGAGAAGCCGAACATCCGCATGGCGCTGCGGTCACCGCCGCCGCGCATCACGTCGATCGCGGCCGCGACGAAGAGCAGGTCGAGCGCCGTCGTCCCGAGCCCGTAGATCCAGCCGACGAAGCCGGCCGCCCAGGGCGCCAGCGTGACCGGCACCAGCACCAGCGTGTACAGCAACATCTGGCGCTGCGTCTCGCGCGGGCCGGCGACGTTGGGGAGCATCGGCACGCCGGCGCGGCCGTAGTCGCCGGAGCGGTAGAGGGCGAGCGCCCAGAAATGCGGCGGCGTCCAGAAGAAGATGATGGCGAAGAGCAGAACCGGGAACAGCGCCACGTCGCCCGTCACCGCCGCCCAGCCGATCATCGGCGGGAACGCGCCGGCCGCACCGCCGATCACGATGTTCTGGGGCGTGCGGCGCTTCAGCCACATCGTGTAGACGAAGACGTAGAAGCCGATGGTGAGCGCCAGCAGTGCCGCCGCCGCGTAGTTGACGGCGAGGCCCATCACGACCACCGCGGCCAGGGCCAGCGCCACGCCGAAGGCGAGCGCCTCCTCGGGCGCGACGCGGCCGGCGGGGATGGGCCGGCCGGCGGTGCGCTGCATGACGGCGTCGATGTCGCGGTCGTACCACATGTTGATGGCGCCCGACGCGCCCGCGCCGACCGCGATGCAGAGGATCGCGACCGCCGCCAGGAAGGGGTGCAGGTACCCCGGCGCGGCGACCATACCGACCAGCCCGGTGAAGACGACGAGCGACATCACCCGCGGCTTCAGCAGCTGCAGGAAGTCGCCGACCCCCGCCGCATGGGCGGCGGGGGCGGCGGCGTTGCTCGTGAGATCGGTCAAGATCGGATGCCGTTGTTGTGTCCCGTCCGCCCGTCAGTGGTGGGCGGCCGAGGCGGTGATCGTCGGCGGATCCTCGAAGGTGTGGAATGGCGGCGGCGAGGAGACCGTCCATTCCAGCGAGGTAGCGCCCGGGCCCCACGGGTTGGCGCCGATGCGCTCGCCCGCCGTCAGCGTGCGCCAGACGATGAAGATGAAGAGGACGGCGCTGGCGCCCGAGATGTACGAGCCGAAGGAGGCGACCATATTCCAGCCGGCGAAGGCGTCCGGATAGTCCGGGATGCGGCGCGGCATGCCCTGCAACCCGAGGAAGTGCATCGGGAAGAAGGTCAGGTTGACGCCGATGAAGGTCATCCAGAAGTGGATCTTGCCCAGCGTCTCCGGGTACTGGCGACCGGACATCTTGCCGATCCAGTAGTAGAAGCCGGCGAAGATGGCGAACACCGCGCCCAGCGACAGCACGTAGTGGAAGTGGGCGATCACGTAGTAGGTGTTGTGCAGCGCCACGTCCATGCCGGCATTGGCCAGCACGACGCCGGTGACGCCGCCCACCGTGAACAGGAAGATGAAGCCGATCGCCCACAGCATGGGTGTCCGGAACTCGATCGAGCCGCCCCACATCGTGGCGATCCACGAGAAGATCTTCACGCCGGTCGGCACCGCGATGACCATGGTGGCGGCCGTGAAGTAGGCGCGCGTGTCGACGTCGAGGCCGACCGTGTACATGTGGTGCGCCCACACGACGAAGCCGACGACGCCGATCGAGACCATGGCGTAGGCCATGCCGAGATAGCCGAAGACCGGCTTGCGCGAGAAGGTCGCGACGATGTGGCTGATGATGCCGAAGGCCGGCAGAATCAGGATGTAGACCTCGGGGTGGCCGAAGAACCAGAAGAGGTGCAGGAACAAGACCGGGTCGCCGCCGCCGGCCGGATCGAAGAAGTGCGTGCCGAAGTTGCGGTCGGTCAGCAGCATGGTGATGGCGCCGGCCAGGACGGGCAGCGACAGCAGCAGCAGGAACGCCGTCACCAGCACCGACCAGACGAAGAGCGGCATGCGGTGCAGGGTCATGCCCGGCGCCCGCATGTTGAAGATCGTGGTGATGAAGTTGATGGCGCCCAGGATCGAGGACGCTCCCGCGATGTGCAGCGACAGGATCGCCATGTCGATGGCGGGACCGGTGTGGTACGGCACACTGGAGAGCGGCGGGTAGACCGTCCAGCCGACGCCCGCACCGCCCTGGAAGTGCGACGAGCCGATCAGCAGCAGGAACGACGGGATCAGCAGCCAGAAGCTGATGTTGTTCATGCGCGGGAACGCCATGTCGGGCGCGCCGATCATCATCGGCACGAACCAGTTCCCGAAGCCGCCGATGAGCGCCGGCATCACGAAGAAGAACACCATGATCAGGCCGTGGGCCGTGATCAGCACGTTGTAGAGCTGGTGGTCGCCGCCCAGGATCTGGTCGCCCGGCGCCTGCAGCTCCATGCGGATGACGACCGACATCGCCATGCCAATGAGGCCGGCCACGATCGCGAAGATCAGGTAGAGCGTGCCGATGTCCTTGTGGTTCGTCGAATACATGAACCGGCGCCAGCCATGGGGATGGCCGTGCGCGTCGTGCCCATGCGTGTCGTGGCCATGGGCATCATGACCGTGGACGTGGTCGGCGGCGGTGGCAGGGGCGGAATGGGTCGCCATGGCGCGTTTCCTCGGGCGGAGAGCGGGCGTTCGGTGCTGGTCCGGCGGGGCCGGATCAGTCGGCGGCGCGGGCGAGCCGCACGGTCGGCTCGGCCGGGGCCGCGGCGGTCTGCGTCGGGCTGCCGTCGGGGATGGCGGCGTACTTCTTCTTCGCGTCGTCGACCCAGCGCGCGAACGCTTCCTTCGACACGGCCTCGACCGCGATCGGCATGAAGCCGTGGTTGACGCCGCAGATCTGGTTGCACTGGCCGTAGTAGACGCCTTCCTTGTCGATCCGGACCCAGGATTCGTTGGTCCGGCCGGGTGTGGCGTAGTGCTGCACGCCGAGCGACGGCACGAACCAGGAATGCATCACGTCGTTGCCGTTGATGAGCACCCGGACGACCGTGCCGACCGGCAGCACGAGGCGGTTGTCCACGTCGAGCAGACGCTTCTGGCCCGGCTTCAGCTCGTTGTCGGGGATCAGCCGGCTCTCGTACTTGAAGCCGCCCTGGTCGGGGTACTCGTAGCCCCAGTACCACTGGAAGCCCGTCACCTTGATGGTCATCTCGGCGTCGGGATTGCGGTCGAGATAGTAGAGGAGGCGGAAGGACGGGATCGCGATGATGACGAGGACGAGGACCGGGACCACGGTCCACACCACCTCGATCAGCGTGTTGTGCGTGGTGCGCGACGGGTTCGGGTTGGCCGATGCGCGGTAGCGCATGATCACCCAGACGAGCAGCGCCAGCACGAAGAGCGTAATCAGGGTGATGACCACGAGGAGCATCGAGTGGAAGCCGTGCATGGCTTCCTTGACCGGGCTGGCGGGCGACTGGAATCCCATGCCCCACGGCACCGGCTGATCGGCCAGCGCAGCGCCGCCGGCCATTGCGCCGATCGCCGCGATCGCCGCGGCCCACACTCGCGTGAACTTCATGTCGTGCGCCTCGTTCCGCCTGCCCGCGAGGCCTGTCGGCGCCGGGGTCGGGACCGCCGGCAGGATCGCCGTCCGCCCGGAAATCGCGCGGACCCTACACCCAACCCTGAGGCGCCTCAACCCTGGCGCCGGCAGCGCCTCGGGATCGCCCCCGGAATTTCACGTTCCTCTCGTTGAATCAACGCGATGCGGCCGAATGTCGCACGATTCGCCACCCTTGCGATTGACCCTGCCGGCGGTAGCCCCGATATCAGTTGGCCGACCGCCGCCGAGGACCCCGCCATGACCGATCACGCGCTCGTCGATGAGCTGTTCTTCAACCGCACCGGCATGGACCGGGCCCGCGTCGAGCGCCTGACGGCCGATGCGCTGCAGGGCATGGACGACGGCGAGCTGTTCCTCGAATACCGCCAGTCCGAGAGCCTGACGCTGGACGACGGCCGGCTCAAGAGCGCCTCCTTCGACACCGCCCAGGGCTTCGGCCTGCGCGCGGTGGCCGGCGAGGCGACGGGATACGCCCACGCCGCCGAGCTGTCGGAGGCGGCGATCGCGCGGGCGGGCGAAACCGTGCGGGCCGTCGCCGCCGGCTATTCCGGCACCCCGGCGGCCTCGCCCCCCGGCACCAACCGCGCGCTCTACGGCGACTTCAACCCGCTGTCGCAGATGCCCTTCGCCGACAAGGTGAAGCTGCTGGCCGACATCGATGCCTTCGCCCGCGGCCGGGACCCCAGGGTGCGGCAGGTGATGGCGTCGCTGGCCGGGTCCTGGCAGGCCGTGCGCATCGTGCGCCCGGACGGTGCCGCCGTTGCCGATGTCCGGCCGCTGGTGCGGCTCAACGTCTCGATCGTGGTCGGCGACGGCGACCGCATGGAGAGCGGCAGCCACGGCGCCGGCGGCCGGCTGCCCTATGCGCTCTACGTCGACCCCGCCAACTGGCAGCCGCAGGTCGACGAGGCGCTGCGCCAGGCGCTGGTCAATCTGGCCGCGGTCGACGCCCCGGCGGGCGAGATGACGGTGGTGCTGGGCCCCGGCTGGCCGGGCGTGCTGCTGCACGAGGCGGTGGGCCATGGCCTGGAGGGCGACTTCAACCGCAAGAAGACTTCGGCCTTCGCCGGGCTGGTCGGCCAGCGCGTCGCCGCCCCCGGCGTCACCGTCGTCGACGACGGGACCCTGCCCGATCGCCGCGGCTCTCTCTCCGTCGACGACGAGGGCACGCCGTCGGGCCGCACGACGCTGATCGAGGACGGGATCCTCGTCGGCTTCATGCAGGATCGCATGAACGCCCGCCTCATGGGCGCCAGGCCGACCGGCAACGGCCGGCGCGAGAGCCATGCCCACACCGTCATGCCGCGCATGACGAACACCTTCATGCTCGCCGGCGACCGTGACCCCCGCGAGATCCTGGCGAGCGTGAAGAACGGCCTCTACGCGGTGAATTTCGGCGGCGGCCAGGTCGACATCACGTCGGGGAAGTTCGTGTTCTCCTGCACCGAGGCCTATCGCATCGAGGACGGCCGGGTCGGCGCGCCGGTCAAGGGCGCCACCCTGATCGGCAACGGCCCCGACGCGCTCACCCGGGTCGCCATGATCGGCAACGACCTGCGCATGGACGACGGCATCGGCACCTGCGGCAAGGACGGCCAGTCGGTGCCGGTCGGGGTCGGCCAGCCGACGCTGCGGATCGACGGATTGACGGTCGGTGGCACCGCCGCGTAATACTGCATCTGGTCGAGTCAGGCGCCGGCAATCACGACATCTGGCGTCCGCGCCGGCCACACCGAGGTGATATTCCCATGTTGCTCCCGAAGGCCGTCCGCGCCGCGACGCTCGCTGTCGCCGGCGCTTTCCTGCTGTCCGCCGCCCTGCCCGCGGCGGCCGCTCCCGTCGTCCCGTCGGCCAAGCCCGCCGGTTTCGAGCAGGCGCGCTCCGTCGAGCTCGTCGCGACCGACTCGAAGAAGAAGAAGCCGAAGAAGACCGCCAAGAAGAAGACGGGCAAGAAGACCGCCGGCAAGAAGACCACCAAGAAGCCGGCGGCCTGAGACGCCGGCGCGCCTCGGCCGGCGGCGCCCGCCGCCGGCCGCAGTCCCAACAGACTGACCGCTCGTCGGGAACGCGTGCCCGGCCACCGCGTTCGACTCGCAGCGTAACAGCGAGGAGAACGACGATGCGCGCGATGCGGTGGGTGTTCGTGTTGGCGCCCCTGGCACAGGCCGCCAGCGGCG
>JBFWXJ010000016.1:0-28698 GCA_050187535.1 Alphaproteobacteria bacterium
TCCTGACGGCGCACAACCGGCAGCCGCGGCTGCTATCGGCCGCCCGCCGCGCGACCGTGCGCCTCCTCGTCACCTCGATCGCGGCATTGCTGGCTGCCCGCGAGGAGGCTTCGCGCGACCACGCCACGACCGAACGGACGCTGCAGATCTCGCGCGCCGCCAGCGACATCCTGGCACGCGACCTCGAGGCGGCACCCGCCCTCCAGGCGTTCGCCGCAGCACTCGTCACGACCACCGGTGCCGGGGGCGCCGTCATCCGCGTCGCCGGCATCGAGGTCGGCGCGGGCTCGCTGCCGGATCGCGCGACGGTCGAGCGCATCCTCCAGGTCGCCCGCGGGCGCATGGACACGGGCCGGGCCGCGATCGAATCGCTGGCGGAAGCCGATCCGGCGCTGGCGCCGCACGGTGCCAGCGCCAGCGGGCTGGTGGCGATGGCCTTGCCCGGCGGCGACGGCGACATTCTGGCGCTTCTGCGTGGCGAGATCTCCGAGGAGATCGTCTGGGCCACCGCGCCCGGCAACCGTCCGACCGACGCCGGGCTGCCCTGGGTCCCGGCGATCTTCCGGCGCGAGAGTGGCCCGGTCGGCGCGGACGAGCCGCGGGTCGAGCGCACACGGGGCGTCGCGCGGGGCTGGCCCGACGAAGTCGGGCCGCTGCTGGACGTGGCGCGCGAAGCCGTCTTCGACATCTGCCGGGTCACGGGCGAGCGAGCGGCGCACGCGGCACTCAGGGCCCGCGAAACCGAGCTGCGCGCGATCTACGAAAGCGTCGACGAGGGCCTGGCGCATGTCGATGCCCTCGGCCGCGTCGTCGCCGCCAATCGCCGCTTCGCGGCCCTGGTCGGCATCGACCCCGAGGACGTCGCCGGGCGCAGGTTCGATACCCTGGTCGAGATCACCGAGCCGTCGACCGGCGGGGCCGTGCTTGCGGTCGGTCGCGCCAAGGGCAAGCCGCGTGCGGAGGCCGCCCGCGATCGTCCCATCGAGATCCGCGTGACGGCCGTGGGTGACGGCGACGGCGCGCGCGCCGTGGTGATCCGCGACATCGCCCAGCGCGAGCAGTTCGAGCGCGAGCTGGTGGCGGCGCGCGAGGCGGCCGAGCGAGCCAGCCGGGCGAAGGACGAGTTCCTCGCCAACATGAGCCACGAGCTGCGCACGCCGCTGACCGCGGTGCTGGGCTACATCGACCTGCTCGACCAGCAGCTGCGCGACCCGGTTCAGCGCAAATGGATCGCCACCATCCGCCGGTCCGGCTGGAGTCTGCTGCGGCTGCTGTCGGACCTCGTCGATTTCGCCCGCATGGACGCCGACGACATCCGCCTGGAGTACGCGGTATTCGATCCGGTGGGAAAGGCGAACTCGCTTCTCGATCTCTACCGCCCGACGATGGACGAGAAGGGTATCCGCGGGGAGGTGCGCGTGGCCGCGGGGGTGCCGCGGGCGGTGGTCGGCGATCCGGCGCGAGCACGCCAGATCCTGGGCAACCTCGTAGGCAACGCGGTCAAGTTCACCCGCGAAGGCACGATCACCATCGACATCGACGCCCGGCCGACGGACCGCGAAGGGCAGATGGAGCTCGAGTTCGCGATCGCCGACACCGGCATCGGCATCGCCCCGGAGAAGCTGCCCGAGCTGTTCGAGCGCTTCTCGCAGATCGACGCCGGCATCACGCGGCAGTTCGGCGGGGTCGGTCTCGGGCTGGCGATCGCCCGCGGGCTGGCCCGTCGCATGGGCGGCGACATCGTCGCGGAGAGCCAGGGTGTCGGCCGGGGCGCGGTGTTCCGCCTTCGTCTGCCGGTCCGCACCGCCGCACGCGCCACCGGCCCGGCCGCCGTCGCGGCCCCGGCGGTGCCGGGCCAGCGCGGCGCGATCCTCATCATCGAGGACGACCCGGTGAACCAGGAGCTGCTGGCCGAGATGACGCGCATCCTCGGCTTCGCCCCGGAAGTGGCCGGCAACGGCGAGATCGGCGTCGAGCGCGCCGCGGCGCGCGGCGACCTCGCCGCGATACTGGTCGACGTCAGCCTGCCCGGCATGGACGGCAAGGAGGCGACGCGGCGCATCCGTCGCCTGAGCGGGCCGTCGGCGCGGCTGCCCATCGTCTGCGTCACCGCGCTCGCCTCCGACCGCGACCGGTCGGAGGCGCTGGAAGCCGGCGCCGACGCCTACCTGACGAAGCCCGTCCGCCTCGCGGAGCTGCGATCGGTCCTGGAGCAGGCGACCGGCGGCAAGGTCGCGACCGGCGCCTGACTATCCCGGACGACCGTCACGCCGGGTGGGCGGCCAGATGCTCCAGCATCAGGGCATTGACCCGCTCCGGCACCTGATCGGCGGCGTAGTGGCCGACGCCCTCCATCGGCACGAAGCGGTAGGGGGCGGCGATGAACTCCGCGGTGCCCTCCGCCGCCATGCGCCCGACCGTGTCGTCGGCGTCGCCCCAGATGAAGAGCGTCGGCACCTTGGTCGGGCCGACCGGATCGTGCCTGGGGCCGCGGGCGCGATACCACGCCAGCGCCGCCTCCATCGCCGGCGGGTTGCCGATCACGCCGATATGCTTGGCGATGGCGGCCGGCGGCACGCCGTTGCGTTCCAGCCGCGAGCGCACCCAGTGCGAGTCGTCGGCCAGCAGCTCCGGCCCCGCATCGAGTGCCAGCAGGCGCTTGTGATGGCGCGAGCGATGGGGCTGCTCGGGGTCGAGCTCCATGGCGCGGTTGAAGGCCCGTGGATGCGGCCGCGACAGCATGGTGAGCGATCCCAGCCGCTCGGGCCAGCGGTCGGCGATGTCCCAGGAGAGGCTGCCGCCCCAGTCGTGCCCGACGAGGTGGAATCGCGCCGCGCCCCGGCCGAGAGCGGCCACGATATCCATGGCGTCGCCGATCAGCCGCTCGATCACGTAGTTCTCGTAGACCGCCGGGTCGGGCCGGGCACCCGCCGCGTAGCCGCGCTGGTTCGGCGCGACGGCGAGGTATCCCGCGGCGCCGAGGGCCGCCACCTGGGCGTCGTAGTAGAAGCGCGACACGCAGAAGCCGTGCAGCATCAGCACGAGCGGGCCGTCGGCGGGGCCGGCGACGGAAGTGTCGAAGACGAGACCGGGGGCGGTCTCGATCATGCGGGTTTCGATCATCGCGGCCTTCCGAATGTCGGGCGAGCGGGCGGCGCCGGCCCCGGTGCAGGGGCGGGCCGTCCTCAGGCGTGGGAGTAGAGGGCGAGTCCGGCGACGGGAAGCGTCGCCTGGAGGATGGTACCCGTCTCGCTCTCGGTGATGAAGACCGTCCGTCCCTCGGGGCCGCCGAAGGCGAGGTTGGTGGTGCCGCGGCCGCGGCAGGTGTCGACGCGCCAGCGCGGCTCGCCGAACGCGTCGAAGACCCAGATGGCGCCCAGGCCCACATGGCAGATGGCGATCCCGCCGTCGGCCATCACCGCGATCCCGTCCGGGCCCACTCCGCCCGAAAGCTGTATCCAGGTGCCGACCTTGGCGACGAAGCCGTCGGCCATCAGCGGCATCCGCCACACGGCGTTGGCCCTGGTGACCGCGACATAGACGGTGCGGCCGTCGGGCGACAGCGCGATGCCGTTCGGGCTCGGCACCCGGTCGATCAGGCATTCCAGGCGGCCGGCCGCCGTCAGCCGGTACACCCGGCCGGTCGGATCGTGATGGCCCGTCTGGCCCTGGTCGGTGAAATAGAGATCGCCGTCGGCGGCGAAGACGAGGTCGTTGGGGCCGCGGAAGCGCTCGGAATGACGCCGCGGCATCACCGGCTCGACCCGGCCGGAGGCCGCGTCGAGCAGCATGATCCCGTTCTTGTAGTCGGCGAGGAAGATGCGCCCGTCGCGGGCGATCTTGAGGCCGTTCGGCTCGCCGTCGTACTCGGCGACAAGGGTGAACTCCCCCGCCGGCGACACGCGGAAGATCCGGCCGTTCGGGATGTCGGTCACCCAGAGATTGCCGGCGCGGTCGAACGAGGGCCCTTCGAGGAAGCAGTCGACCGCCGCGCCGCCGCGGTTGGCGTCGGCCCAGTCGCTGCGGCGCGGCCGGCGCAGCTGGTCGGGGACGCGGGCGAAGACGGTGGTGGCGATCCGTTCGGGCGGGGCGAAGAGCATCGGGCGGGGCTCCGGCGGGAGGGACGCCGGAGCTTACCCGCTTCCGGTCACGCCGTCGCCGCCGCGTGCCGCCTCTCCGTCAGGGCGCGCCGGAGGATGCGGACCGAGGAGACGAGGAACAGCCCGGACATCGCGGCGGCGACGGCGAGATCGGGCCAAGCCGTCCCCGTCGCCGCGACCACCCCGGCCGCGGCCATCACCGCCACGTTGCCGATCGCGTCGTTGCGCGTGCACAGCCACACCGATGCGACGTTGGCGTCGCCGTCGCGCCAGCGATAGAGCAGAAGCGCGCTGCCGACGTTGACGGACAAGGCCAGGACGCCGACCAGGCTCATGGTGACCGGCTCGGGCGGAACCGCCGCGAGGGCGCGCCACGCGGTCGTGCCGAGCACCCAGGCGGCCATGACGGCGAGGCTGGCGCCCTTGCCGAGCGCGACGGCGGCGCGCGTGCCCGCCGCCCGGCCGATCGCCCACAGCGAGAGACCGTATGTTGCCGCGTCGGCCGCGAAATCGAGCGCGTCGGCCTGGAGCGCCATCGAGCCGGAGAGCGCGCCCGCGAAGATCTCGATGCCGAACATGGCACCGTTCAGGGCGATCACGATCCACAGCACGCGCCGGTAGGCGGGCGACGCGCCGTCGAAGGCGCCGTGATCGTGGTCGTGGTCGTGCGAATGGCCGTGGCTGCAATGGGCGCCCATGGAAACCTCCCGGTGCCGGAACCACATCAGACGTAACATCTACAGTCGTTGTAGGTTCAAGGGGTTCGGAAGGACGATCGTGATGGCGCACGGCGATATCGGAATCGGCACCCTGGCGGAGCGGACGGGCTGCAAGGTGCAGACGATCCGGTGGTACGAGGAGACCGGGCTGTTGCCGCCGGCCGCGCGCTCGTCCGGCAACCAGCGGCGCTATGGCGCCGACCACCTGCGACGGCTCGCGTTCATCCGCCATGCCCGCGAGCTGGGCTTCCCGCTGGACGCGATCCGCGAGCTGCTGGCCCTGGGCGACACCCCGGCGGCGTCCTGCGAGGCGGTGCACGCCGTCGCCGCGGCCCATCGTGCCCAGGTGCGCAGCCGGATCGCCCGCCTGCAGGCGCTGGAGCGCGAGCTCGACCGCATGGTCGAGGAGTGCGGCGCCGGTCGCGTCGGACGGTGCCGCGCCATCGAGGTGCTGGCCGACCATAGCCACACCCACTGTCTGGCTGCCGACCACGGCCGTGATGCGGTTGCGGTCCCGCCCGAAGGTTGACCATACGGAAGCGCAGCCGGTACGTTTACGATGAAGGACGGGGTGGTGGAGACGATGAGCGCGGCGACGAGTTCCGCCGACCGCCGGAGATGGGGGCATTTCCGGCTTCGCAGGGATTCGGGCGTGGGCTTCTCATGCGCGCCCAGCTTCGCCGAACCATCCGCTTCGCATGGCCCCGGGGGTGAGCCAGCAGCATGAGCAGAGCGGCCGAACTGGCGATGGCACGGGGCGGGCGCCGCGGCTGCGCGCGGTTTCTTCGGCCCGGCGCGCCGTCGATCGCCACCGGCCCCCACCGCCCCCCTCGCTTCCGCCCAACTCGCGACACCTCCTGAGGAAAGGGTATTCCCATGCTCTTGCGGACCATCAAGGCGATCGGCTTCGTCTTCCTCTTGGCCGCGCCCATGGCAGCGGGCGCCCAGATGCTGCCGGCACCTTCGGGCGATGTCGTGCTGGAGGTGTCCGGCAAGGTTACGACGACCACCGACGGCAAGGCCGCGAAGTTCGACATGGCGCAATTGGAGGCGCTGGGGAAGACAGTCATCAAGACCACCACGAAGTGGACCCAGGGCCAGCTCACCTTCGAGGGCGTGCTGATGCGCGACCTGCTGAAGCGGGTCGGTGCCACCGGCGCGACCGAGATCACCGCCGTGGCGTTGAACGACTACAAGGTGAAGATCCCCGCCGCCGACTTCGACAAGTTCAACGTGATTCTCGCCTATCGCCGTGACGGCCAGCCGATGCCGGTGCGCGACAAGGGCCCGCTGTGGATCATGTATCCGTTCGACGACAACCCCGAGCTCAAGACCGATCTCTACTTCGCCCGCTGCGCCTGGCAGGTGAAGGCGATCGAGGTCCGGTAAGTCCAGGTGCCGCAGGGCCCTTCCGAAACGGCGGCCGTCCTGCGGCCACAGCCTGCCCGCGGGCGAGCGGGCAGGCTGCGCATGTTCGTCATCGTCGGCCTGCTCATCTGCACGCTCGGCGTGGCGGCGATGATCACGTCGACGATGCGCGACCTCTACAAGCGCGCCGAGGTCTTCCAGTACGACATCCTCTGGTTCGCCTATCAGGCGCATCTCGAGTACCAGAAGCTGATCGAGCTGCTGCTTTCCGCCCAAGCGACGGGAGCGACCGTCTCGCGCAGCCGCATCTCGACCGCGGCCGACATCTTCTTCAGCCGCAACCCCAGCATGGTGAACGTGCTGGGGCCGCAAATCGGCGCCGACAACGCGACGCTGAGGGCCCTCGTCGCCCAGACGGACGACGTCATCCGGCAGACCGACGCCATCCTCGCCCGCCGTGACCTCGACACGGCCGGCGTCGGGCGCGAGCTCTCGGTCGTGTTCGAGCCGATCGGCAACCTGCTGCAGGACCTGCTGTCGGAAGTGCGCCAGCGATCGGCCGAGCATTGGCAGAACGAGAAGGTCGCGATGCTGCACTCGCTGCTGGCGATGGTGGTGGCGGCGATCGTCCTGATCCTGAGCCTGCTCGCCTTCGGCGCCCTCACCACCGTGCAGATGCGGCGCCTTGAGCAGCAGCGCCACGAGCTGGAGGAGCTGTCCGGCAGTCTGACGCTGGCCAAGGACGTGGCCGAGCGCGCCAACTCGACCAAGTCGGCGTTCCTCGCGACCATGAGCCACGAAATCCGCACGCCGCTCAACGCCGTGATCGGCATGTCCGACCTTCTGACCGACACCCGCCTCGACGAGCGGCAGGAACGCTATACGAAGGTCATCGGGGCCTCGGCGCAGCACCTCCTGTCGATCATCGGCGACATCCTCGACTTCTCGCGGATCGAGGCCGGCAAGCTCGAGATCGAGCGCAGCCAGTTCGACCTCAAGGCGCTCTGCAACGACGTCATGGAGATCGCCCGCGGCCTGCCGAACGCGGTCGGGCTGCACATCGACCAGCACATCGCCGACGACGTGCCGACCTCGCTGATCGGCGACCCCGGGCGGCTGACGCAGGTGCTGCTGAACCTCGTCGGCAATGCGATCAAGTTCACCGACGCCGGCAGCGTTTCGCTCGCCGTCTCCGTCGACCGGAGGGACGAGGCGACGACCACCCTTCTCTTCGCCGTCACCGATACCGGCAAGGGCGTACCCGAGGACCTGCGGGGCCGTCTGTTCGAGCCGTTCGAGCAGGCCGACCACGCCAACGGCCGCCTCAAGAGCGGCACCGGGCTGGGGCTGGCCATCAGCAAGCGCCTGGTCGAGGTGATGGACGGCGCGATCGGCTTCGACAGCACGCCCGGCAGCGGCTCGACCTTCTGGTTCAAGGTGCCGTTCGAGGCCGGCTACGTCATTCCCGTCGCGACCGCCGAGGACGGCAGCGCGACCGCGCCGGCCCAATCGAGCCTGCGGGTCCTGGTCGCCGAGGACACGCCGGCCAACCAGCTCGTCATCGCATCCATGCTCGAGAATCTGGGGCACCGGGTGCAGATGGTGGGCGACGGCGCGGAGGCGCTCGAGGCGGCGCGCCACGGGCGCTTCGACCTGATCCTGATGGACCTGCAGATGCCGGTCATGGACGGCTACGAGTCGACGCGGCGCATCCGGGCGATGGAAGGCGAGCGCGGCCGCGTCGCCATCGTCGCGCTGACCGCGCTGGCGCTGCCGCTGGACCGCGAGCGGGCCCAGGCGATCGGCATGAACGATTTCCTGACCAAGCCCGTCCGCAAGGCCGACCTTTCGGCACTGATCCGCCGGTTGGCGCCCGGCTTCGACGAGGCGCGCCAGGCGGCACCCGCCCCGGCGGAGCGGCCGCAGGGATACGCCCTGCTGGAAGAGCTGCGGGACAATATCGGCAGCCGCCAGTTCGAGCGCATCCTCCTGATGTTCCGCGATGGCGCGCGCAAGGATCTGGCGACGCTGGAGCGCGCGCTCGACTCCTTCGACTACGCCCTGCTGCGCTCCACCGCACACCGCCTCAAGGGCATGTTCCACCAGGTCGGTGCCCACGAGGCCGGCGAGATGGCCGGCTCGATCGAGAAGGTTCCCGCCGACGAGGCGGTGCTGGTCGGCCGCGAGCTGCTGACGCTGGGACCGCGGGTCATCGACGAGGTGCTGGAGCGCGGCGACGCCCTCAAGGCCACGGCCGCCCCGGTCGCCGTCGCCGCGTCGCAGGGAGGCCGACGGGATTCGGTCGGATAGAGGCCGGCCGAGCCTACACTATGTAGATCAGGATCGCGCCGTCGCTACCAAGCATCGTGTCGGTATGGCGGATGCCTTCCAGGTCTTCGAATGTCACGACCCCGCCCCCGACTTTGCTCAGCGACAGCACGCCGTCGAGAATGGCGACGCTATCGAGATACTTGCCATTGGCGGATGAGAGCCCGGTGATCGCGAATACGTCGCCGGCCCTGCCCGTATCGAACCCCGAAACGATGTCGCCGGAAAGGTGAGCGACCGTGCCGATCACCGTGTCCTTTGCGCCATCCGTGCCGAGCACGATCCAGTCGCCGAGGCCGTCGCCCGAGAGCCGGTCCGCGCCGGCGCCGCCGAACAGCGAGTCGACACCATCGCCACCGACGATGGTGTCGGCACCGGCACCGCCCGCCAGCACGTCGTCGCCGGTGCCGCCATCCAGCCGGTCGGCGCCGTCGCCGCCGTCGAGCGAGTCCATGCCGGTCTCGCCGTAGAGCGTGTCGTTGCCGGGGCCGCCCGCCGCGGTGTCGTTACCGTTGCCGCCCCACGTCGCATCATGGTCGCCGCCGCCGAACAGCAGGTCGGCACCGTTCCCGCCCTTCACCGTGTCGTTG
This sequence comes from Alphaproteobacteria bacterium, assembly GCA_050187535.1. Classification (GTDB taxonomy): domain Bacteria; phylum Pseudomonadota; class Alphaproteobacteria; order ATCC43930; family Allostellaceae; genus Allostella. The sequence continues at coordinate 9,106 of JBFWXJ010000016.1, forward strand.
CCGGCCTCGCCGAAGATCGTGTCGTCGCCCTCCTTGCCGTCGACGCTTCCTGATCCCGGTTGGCCGGGAATGAGGTCGGCGCCGTTGCCTGCACCGCTGCCGGCGGTCGCGATGAAGAGGAGGAGCGGCTCCGACGCCGGACCGGCGTTCCCCGCGGCATCGACCGCGACGGCGGCGTAGGTGCGCGCACCGGGACCGGGGACGCCGGGGTCAGTCCAGCTCCACTCGCCGTTGTCGTCGACCGCCACCATTCCCCGATCGATGCCGTCGCGCAGGATGTGGATGGTCGTCCCCGGCTCCGCCGTGCCGCGCAGGGTCGGCGTCGTATCGGTGGTGAGCCGGTCACCCTGCTCGCCCGTATCCTCCGAGAAGCCGACGATCGTAGGCGCCGCCGGCGGCGAGGCATCGACGGTCCAGGAGTACGTGGCCGGGCTCTCGTCCGCGTTGCCGTCGCCGTCCTTCGCTCGCACCAACAGGGTGTGCGGCCCGTCGGCGAGCCCGGAGAAGGCGGCGGGATCGGCGACGGGCTCGTAGTCGCCGCCGTCGAGCTTCGCCTCGTAGCTGACCCCGTCGCGGTCGCTGCCGAAGTCGAAAGTTGCCGCGGTCGCGGTGGTGAGCGTGTCGGGGCCATCGAGGATGAAGGTGTCGGGCGGCCCGGCGTCGATCGACCAGACCACGGTCTCCGCCGTCGGGTCGAGGTTGCCGGCGAGATCGACGGCCCGGACGACGAGCGTATGCGGCCCGTCCGTGAGGCCGGACAGGCTGTGTGTGCTGTCGACAGCCGCGAACGATCCACCGTCGAGCTTCGCCTCGAAGGCGGCCTGCGTGTCGTCCGACGAGAAGGCGAAGCTTGCCGCGTTCACCGTCTCCGTGCCGGCGGGAGCGGCATCGACGGTGGTCCCTGGCGCCACGGTGTCGATCGTGAAGCTGAGCGTGGCACCGTCGGCGTTGTTGCCGGCAGCATCCACGATCCGCGCGAAGGCCGAATAGGTCCCGTCGTCGAGCGCGTCCGCGAGGACGGTCCACTTGCCCGTGCCGCCGACCGTCGTGCTGCCCAGCGTGTCGCCGCCTGCAATGAGGTGGACAACTGCGCCCACTTCGCCCGTTCCCGCGAAGGAGGGCGTCGCATCGTTGGTGATGTTGTCGACGCTGGACGCACCGCTGTCGCTCGACGCCTCCAGGTCGGGGGCGGAGACGGTCGGTACGCCCGTGTCGATGGTAAAGTCGAGCGTAGCGCCGTCGGCGCCGTTGCCGGCCGCGTCGACGATGCGCGCGAAGGCCGTGTAGTCGCCGTCCGCCAGCGCGCCCGTGACGATCGACCAGTCGCCGCTGCCGTCCACCGTGGCGCTGCCCAGCGTGTCGCCGCCGGCGACCAGGTGGATGACCGCACCCGCCTCTCCCGTGCCCGAAAACGCGGGCGTCGTATCGGCGGTGATGTTGTCGATGCTCGACACACCGCTGTCGCTCGCCGCCTCCAGGTCGGGGGCGGATACCGTCGGCGCGCCGGTGTCGATGGTGAAGTCGAGCGTGGCGCCGTCGGCGCTGTTGCCGGCCGCGTCCACGATGCGGGCGAAAGCGGTATAGTCGCCGTCCGTGAGGGTGTCCGCGACGACCGTCCAGTCGCCCGAGCCGTCGACCGTGGTGCTGCCCAGCGTATCGCCGCCAGCGACGAGATGGACGACGGCTCCCGGGTCGCCGGTGCCCGCGAAGGAAGGCGTCGGGTCGCTGGTGATGTTGTCGATGCTCGAGGCACCGCTGTCGCTCGACGCCTCCAGGTCGGGGGCGGAGACCGTCGGCGCGCCCGTGTCGATGGTGAAGCCGAGCGTGTCGCCGTCGCCGCTGTTGCCGGCGAGGTCGACCGTGCGCGCGAAGACGACATAGTCGCCGTCCGACAGGGTATCGACGCCGATCGACCAGTCGCCCGCCCCGTCGACCGTGGTGGTGCCCAGCGTCTCGGCGCCGGCGACGAGATGGACGACGGCGCCCACCTCGCCGGTGCCGGAAAAGCTGGGTGTGACGTCGTCGGTGATGTTGTCGACGCTGGACGCGCCGCCGTCGGAGGCGGCGTCCAGGTCGGGTGCGGACACGGTCGCCACGGTGTCGATGACGAGGTCGATCGTGTCGCTGTCGGCGGTGTTTCCCGCAGCGTCGGCGATCCGCGCGAAGACCGTGTAGGTGCCGGCCCCGAGCGAATCCGTCTCGATTGCCCAGGTGCCGTCCCCGGCCACGGTCGCCGTGCCCAGCGCCACGGTGTCGGAAAACAGCGTCACGGCCGCTCCGACCTCGCCCGTGCCGACGAAGGTGGGAGTGGTGACGTTGGTGATGTGGTCGCTGTCCGAGGCGCCGCTGTCGCTCGCCGGGTCCAGCGCAAAGGGCGCGAGCGTGGAGGTGCCGCCGAGATCGCCGGCGGGCGTCAGTGCCGCCAGGAAGAACTGCGTGCCGGGAGGCGCGTGCGCCGCGTCGCCTTCACCCGGATCGAAATCGACCGACCCTGCGAACTCGCCGGCGAAATAGCTGTTGCCCTCCCCGTCGACGGCGATCGCCCGCGCACGCTCGTCGGATGTCGAGCTGCCGGGTGTCGTCACCCACAGCAGGGTGCCGTCGGGATCGTACTTGAGCGTGTAGTAGTCCTCGTTGGTCGCGACCAGCTCCAGAGTGCGGGCACCGGAATCGAAGTCCGCCGTACCCATGAAGTAGCCGGTCGCGTAGGCATTGCCTGCATCATCGACGGCGATGCCGAGGCCATATTCGTAGCCTCCGGAGGCACCGGGGTTGCGGGCCCAGGCGAGGTCGCCGGCGGCGTCGTACTTCGCGACGAAGAAGTCGCGGCTCGACGCCACGAGCTGGACGGTGCCGGGGCCGGAATCGAAGTCGACGGTGCCATTGAACTCACCGACCACCAGGACATTGCCCGACCCGTCGACGGCGATGTCCCAGCCGGTCTCCTGCGAGGACGAAGGCCCGACGCCCTTGGCCCAGACGAGTTCGCCGGCGGGGTCGAACTTCGCCACGAAGAGATCGTTTGTGCCTGTCGCGACGAGCTGGGTCGTGCCGGGCCCAGGGTCGAAATCCGCCGTCCCGTTGAAGGCACCGACGATGTAGCTGTTGCCCGCGGCATCGACGGCGACGCCGTTGACGTGTTCGTTGTCCGAGGACGCATGGGTGTCGACCACCCAGGCCAGGGTCCCGCCGGCGTCGTAGCGCGCGAGGAAGAAGTCGCTATGGGAGTAGGCGGGCTCCACGGTGCCCGGCCCGGGATCGAAATCCGTCGGACCGAAGAAGCTCCCGGCGACGAAGACATTGCCCGAGGGGTCGACCGCGATGTCGCCGATCTGCGGCGTTTCGAGCGCGCTCTCTGTTTGGAAGGCCCAGTCGAGCCCGCCATCCGCATCGTACTTCGAGACGAAGCGGGAGGCGCCGGCCGCCGCGAGCACCATCGACCCGTCGCCGGGATCGAAATCGACGGTGCCCCGGAAGATGCCCGTGACGTAGGCGTTGCCCGATCCGTCGAGCGCAATTGCGCCGTCGGAGAACACGGCCGCCGTATCGGCGCGGGCACCGGTCCGGATCGCCCAGTCCAGCGCGCCGTCCGCGTCGTAGCGAGCGAGAAAGTAGTCCAGGGGTGAGAGCGCCGTCAGCTCCGCCGTCCCAGCACTCGGATCGAAATCGACGGTGCCGGAGAAGCCGCCGAAGAGGTAGCTGTTGCCCGCGCCGTCGATCGCGACGTCGTAGGCCTGCGAGAAGCCGCTGCCCGCGCCGGTGACGACGCCGAAACGCGGACCGGCGCCGTCGAGCCCGAAGCCGATCGTCGTATCGATGGTGATGGTGGGCGAGGCATTGAAGGCGAAATTCCCCGCTTCGTCCGTCGCTTCCGCCCAGATCCTATGCTTGCCATCCGCCAGCTCCGTGGCGGTGATGGACCACGCACCCGAGCCGTCGACCGTCGTCTCGCCCAGCAGCGCCGCGCCTTCGAAGAGCCTGACCGTGGCCCCGATCTCCGCCGTGCCCGAGAAGGTCGGCGTCGCGTCGTTGGTGATGTTGTCCGTGCTGGACGCACCATGGTCGCTCGACGCCACCAGGTCCGGCGCCGAGTTCGCGGGCGGGGTGGTATCGATGGTGACCGTCAGCGTGGCGCCGTCGGCGCTGTTCCCGGCCGCGTCGACGATGCGGGCGAATATGCTGCGCTCGCCGGGAGCAAGCAGCTGCGAGGTGATCGACCAGTTGCCCGCCTCGTCGACCGTGGTGCTGCCCAGCGTCGCCATCCCGGAGCGGAGCTCGACGACGGCGCCCGCTTCGCCGGTCCCCGTGAAGGTCGGAGTCTGATCGTTGGTCACGTCGTCGGCAGTCGACACGCCACTGTCGGAGGCCGGATCGAGATCGGGAGCGGAGACCGTAGCGGCCGTCGTGTCGATGACGACGTCGAGCGTGTCGCTGACCGTCCGGTTGCCTGCGGCGTCGGTGGCGACGGCGAAGACGGCATATTCGCCGTCCGCCATCCCCTCCGCCGTGACCGACCAGGCGCCGGAGCCGTCCACCGTGGCGCCGCCCAGCGTCGCCGCGCCGGCGAGCAGCTGGATGGTGGCGCCGACCTCCCCGGTGCCGGTGAACACCGGTGCCGTCACGCTAGTGATGTTGTCGGCAGGCGACCAGCCCTTGTCGCTTGCGGTCGCCAGGTCGGGCGCGGAGACCGCCGGCCCGATGACGTCGCCGACGATGAAGTCGCCCGAATTGTTGCCGCCGGCGCCTTCGTTGAACTGCGCGAGCTGGTTGACCGCAGTAAAGCTGTTGAACGTGGCGACCAGCCGCGCCCCGCTCGTATCCAGCATGCTCTCGTCGAACCAGATCTCGCCGCGGGCGTCATCCTCGTCCGCAACATCCAAATTGAGGAAGATGTAGAAGCCGGGCTTGTCGGTATCCGCCGCGCCAACGGCTAGAAAATCATCGAAAGCTCCGATGGAACTGTGGGCAAATCCGGCATTGATCAGCAGGTTGTCGGCGGCGGTGGCGCCGGCACCGCTGGTGCCCGTGTATCCGTCGATCGCCGACATGCCCGCGAAGGCGTTTCCGTCGAACACCATCCGGTCGTAGTTGCCGGTGAAGTCTTGGATTACGTCGGGATAGGTGCTGCCGTTCCAGCTCTCCAAGAACTGGAAAGTGTCCGAACCGCCATTGCCGACCAGCAGATCGCTCCCGTTGCCGCCGCGCAGGCTGTCCGCCCCGGCCCCGCCCTTCAGCGTGTCGGCCCCCTCGCCACCGAACAGCGCGTAGCTCGATGCGGTCTCGCGGCTGGCCTCGATGAAATCGTCGCCGGCATTCCCGTTGACGACGACCGCACCGGGGGTGGAGCGGGTGTTGTTGCCGTCGGCGAACAGAACGCTGTCGCTGTCGTCCGACCAGTCGATCGTCTCGAAGTTCGAGATCGACTTGTCATGCAGCGTCAGGATCGTCGCCCGATCGAATGCGATCCGGTCGTTCCCCTTGCCCCCGTCGTTGGCGTCGGGGAGGAACAGGCCGCGGGCATAGTCGACCGTGTCGTCGCCGCCACCGCCTTCCGTCGTGGTCGCGGTGAACGGCAGGATCGCGTTCTCCGCGTCGCCGCTCGCGTCCTCGACCGCGATCGTGTCGTCGCCCGCGCCGCCGATCAGCGTCTTGGCGCCGACTGATCCCGCCTCGCTCGTGATCGCGTCGGCACCGGCGCCGCCGTCCAGCGTCTCCGATCCCTGGCCTTGGCTGCCGAGGGTGTCGTTGCCGTCATCACCGCGCACATGGAGGTCGCCGGGGTTGCCCTCCAGGACCGCCCTGTCGTCGCCATCGCCGAGATAGGCGACATGGTCGCCGACGGTGAAGGTGATGCCGAGATAGTCGTCCTGCCCGCCGCCGTAGAAGACGTCATCACCGGCATCGACACCGGTGATGAAGACCGTGTCCTTGCCGTTGTCGCCGAAGAGCGTGTCGTCGTCGGCACCGCCGTACAGCAGGTCGTCGCCGCTGTCGCCGACCAGCCAGTCGTTCCCCGCGCCGCCGTAGAGCGCGTCGTTCTCCTGGCCGCCGAAGATCGAATCGCCGCCCTTGCCGCCCTCGATCCGGTCCGCCCCGGTCTCGCCCAGGACGCGGTCGTCGCCATCGCCGCCGGCGATCGTGTCGGCGCCACCAAGGCCGCGGACCATCACCGATGCGAGGCGCGCCGAAAGGTCGATCGCGTTCGCGCCGTCGTCGAGGATCGTGTCGGTAAGACGATCGCCGATCCGGATTTCGCCGCCGCTCGCCAACGCGATGTTGGAGGCTGCGACGCTGTCCACGCCGCCGATCTGGCGGATCAGGATGTTCGAAATCGAGATACGCCTGACATCCGCGGGTGCCAGCGAAGCGCCGTCGACATCGCGTGTCTTCGCGACGATCAGATTGGTGCCGTCTTCGGTCAGGTCGAACTGATGGGCGTGCAGCGCCGGATCGGAGATCTGCAGCACGTCGCTTCTGAAATCGAACGCGGGAGTCGCGTACTGGAGATTGACGTTGGCGGCGCCGTTCCAGGTGAAGATCGTCATCTCGCTGGCCTCCCGACTTCAGGGACGGCGCCGCGGATCGACGCGGGCACGTCGCGCGGGCCGTCGGATTGGGCGGATACTTCGATCGCGTGCGACAAAGCTCGCGGCCCGCCCGATCCGGGCCGCGCCATCGCCGCATGTCGCGACGCGCAGAGAATTCGGCGCGCCATGGTCGCCGACATCAGAAGTAGTGAGTTACATTCAATGGTATTTGAAATATCTCGTAAACGCATATGTTTACATATTAAATTTCAGACATGAACCAGATTTACCGGACAAAGACCAATCCCAGACGCATCATTTCTCAATAGTACGGCCGATTCTCCAGCATTAAATTTCTCTAATACTCCGATACATCGCAATTCTCCGAACTATGCGAACATTGATACCGAAGGAGTCGCCGTATTACTGAAGATTTTTTATCGTCGAGAACGACTTATCAATTGATAGAAGCACGTGTCCACCGGAATCTCGCCACCACGCACGAGATTCCCGGATCGCAGGGCCGCAGGCAGCGCCCAGGCGCAATATGTCGTCCGGCGAGGCGGATTTCGGACGTCGGCGCGCACGCGCGCCGCGCCCGGACGAACGATGTACTTCCGAGCGGTGGGCGTCCCGCGGACGTCGCGCGGGCGCCCCCTTGTTACGCCAGCAGCGCGCCCATTCCCGCGATCCACAGGACGATCGCGGCCACCTTCTCCAAGGTCGGGCGCAGCGCGCCCGTCGCCGTGGCCTGCCGCCAGCTCCAGCGGACGAGACAGCCGATCGCGAGCTGGCAGAGGGCGAAGCCGACGAGGTAGGCGACGACCGGCGTCGGCTCGGCGCCGACGATGCTCTCGCCATAGGCGTAGCCGTGGACCAGGCCGGCAGCGGCCAGGGCCCCCGTCATGGCGATGCCGACGCGGCTGCCGAGCGCCACGGCCAGCGCCAGAAGGACCAGCGACAGGCCGACCGCGGTCTCGGCTTCCGGGAGGTCGATGCGCGCGAGATGGACGAGGCAGCCGCCGAGGGTCCCGGCGACGAAGGCGAGGGTCCCGGCCATGCCCTGCGGCCGCGCCGCGGTCAGGATGCCGACCCCGACGACGAAGGCCAGATGGTCCCAGCCGATGATCGGATGCCCGAGCCCCGACAGCAGGCCGGCCGCCAGGGTCGCCGGCATCTGCCCGCCGTCCATGTGGTGGGCGCGGGCAGCGTTTCCGAGGAGCAGCGCGGCGACGACGGCGAGCGGGCGGACGATCATCGGGACGGGCACCTCCGGCAGTGCCGGCGAGACTACCCGGTCCGGTCGCGCCCGGCCACCGCCGCGACCGGCAGCGCCACGGTGAAGCGGGCCCCGGTCACCCGGTCGCCTGCCCGGCGGTTCTCGGCCGAGATCGTTCCGCCATGGGCCTCGACGATCTGCTTGGAGATGCTGAGGCCGAGGCCGGAATGGGTCCCGAACTTCTCGCCCGTCGGCCGCTCGCTGTAGAAGCGGCCGAAGATTTCCTCCAGCTTGTCCTCGGGGATGCCGGGACCCTCGTCTTCGACCTGCGCCACGACGAGGCCGCCATGGCGGGCGGCGCGCAGCGTGATGGTGCCGCCGGGCGGGCTGAACGAGACCGCGTTGGCGATGAGGTTGCGGAACACCTGGCCGAGCCGGCTCTCCAGCCCGGTCACGAGGAGGTCCTGGTGGCGCGCGACGTCGATGCGGATCTGCGGCCCGTCGCCGTCGTCCATGGTCGCATGCAGCTCGGCCAGGGTGTCGAGCAGGCGCGCCACGTCGACCTGCTCGGTCGCGTCGCGCGACAGCTCGGCGTCGAGCCGCGACGCGTCGGAGATGTCGGTGATGAGGCGGTCGAGGCGGCCGACGTCCTCCTGGATGATCGCCATCAGGCGGCGTTGCTGGTCGGGGTCCTTGACGCGGGCCGCCGTCTCGACGGCGCTGCGCAGCGAGGTCAGGGGGTTCTTGATCTCGTGGGCGACGTCGGCCGCGAAGCGCTCGTTGGCGTTGAGGCGCTGCCAGAGGATCTGCGTCATGGTGCGCAGCGAGTCCGCCAGATGGGCGATTTCGTCGCGCCGGCGCATCTGCGGGATTTCCGGGGCGCGCGCCTGGCCGCGCTTCACCCGGTCCGCGGCGCGCGCCAGCCGCAGGATCGGCCGGACGATGGTGCTGCCGAGATAGAGCGAGAGCAGCACGGTGATGGCCAGCGCCACCGCGAAGACCTTGAGGATGTCGAAGCGGACCGAGCGGATCGCCTTGCGGATGAGCTGGTCGTCGGCCGAGAGCATGACCGCGCCCAGCACCTGCTTGTAGCGCTGCACCGGGACCGCGACCGAGATGATCAGGCGGTCGGCCGGATCGCGGCGCACCACGCGGTCGGTGTCGCCCTCCAGCGCCCGCATGACCTCGCGGTAGTCGGCCGCGGACTGCTGCGGCCGCTCCCGGTAGGGAGCCACCTCCTCGCCCTGGGGCAGGCGATCGACGATCCAGCCGTAAATCCGCCCCGCCCAGCCGACGAAGGCCGGATCGTCGTCGGGCGGCTCCAGGCGCTCGATGTAGATGCTGCCGCCGGTGCCCGACAGCAGGCGGGTGTCGGCCAGCAGCGCGCCGTCGGCGCCGAACAGGCGCGCCCGCGCGCCGGTCGGCTCGACGAGCCGGCGGATCATGTGGCGCGCGGGCTCGATCGCGAGCCTCGCGTCGTCGCCGCCGGACGGCGTGCGGTCGATGGTGCCCTCGCCCAGCGCGTTGGCGATCAGCTCCGCCTGGGTGCGCAGCGCGTCGAGCTCGGCCTGGACGAGGCCCTTGCGGTACTCGCCGACGAAGAGCAGGCCGCCGACCAGGATCAGCAGCGGCAGGACGTTGACCGCCAGGATGCGCAGGGTCAGCGGCGAGCCGAGGCGGCGGCGCCAGCGCCGCGGCAGGTCCGCCTGCGGGTCGGCGCGCGGCAGGGCCCGGGACGGCACGGGCCGCGCGCGCTCGTCCGCCGCCCCGTCGCGGCGATCCAGGCGCGGCGGCGACGGCTCGGCCAGGCTCATCCCATGCCCTCTCCGGGCGCCGCTCAGCTCTCGCGGTAGCGGTAGCCGACGCCGTAGAGCGTCTCGATCTGCGCGAAGCCGTCGTCGACCGCCTTGAACTTCTTGCGCAGCCGCTTGATGTGGCTGTCGATGGTGCGGTCGTCGACGTAGATGCTCTCGCCGTAGGCCGCGTCCATGAGCTGGTCGCGGTTCTTGACGTGCCCCGGGCGGAGCGCCAGCGCCTTCAGCAGCAGGAACTCGGTCACGGTCAGCGTCACGTCCTGGCCGTTCCAGGTGCAGGCGTGGCGGCCGGGATCGAGGACGAGCGGGCCGCGGTGGATCGCCGGCTCCGCCTCGCCGTTCGGCGGCTCGCGGGCGATGTCGCCGCGGCGCAGCAGCGCCCGGATGCGCTCGATCAGCAGGCGCTGGGAGAACGGCTTCTTGATGTAGTCGTCGGCCCCCATGCGCAGGCCCAGCACCTCGTCGACCTCGTCGTCCTTGGAGGTGAGGAAGATGACCGGCATGGCCGATTGCTTGCGCAGGCGCGACAAGAGCTCCATGCCGTCCATGCGCGGCATCTTGATGTCGAGGACGGCCAGGTCGGCCGGCTGGGTCGTCAGCCCGCGCAGTGCCTCGACGCCGTCGGTGTAGCTGCGCACGGAGAAGCCCTCGGCCTCGAGCGCGATCGAGATCGACGTCAGGATGTTCCGGTCGTCGTCGACGAGAGCGATCGTATGGGCCAAGTGTCCCCCCCCAGGCTGCAGTCGAACGGGCACCAATCGAGCGGTCGCGAGGCTCGCGTTCCAGTATGGCCCTTTTGCGGCGCTTTTTCGACGCCTCGGGGCGGAAGGGCCTACGACTTGCGGCGGTCGGGCAACCGCTCGCGGGCGCCCTTGTCGGCGCCCGACGGCAGGGGTGCGGCCGGGTCGGCGATCCAGGCGCGGATGTCGCGCCACACCGTCTCGGCCTGGAGGTCGCGCAGCAGCATGTGCCAGCCCTGCGGGTAGACGGCGATCCGCTGGCGCGCGCCGCTGCGATCGGGCAGCCGGTCCAGCATGAGCGCGGTCGGCTCCTGCGGGACGATCTCGTCCTTCTCGCCGTAGAGGATGAGGGCCGGCGGCGTGAATCGCGGGGCGGATGCCAGCGCCGCGTCCATCAGGTCGACCAGGCCCTTCACCGTGTCGGCGCGGGTGTCCTTGATGACCAGCGGGTCGCGGCTGAAGGCGCGCAGCATCTCGTCGTTGTCGGATGCGCGGATGCCGAGCCCGCGGCCGGACACGGTGAACCAGGGCATGGTGCCCGAGATCACCGTCAGCGCCACGCGCTTGAAGACGTCCATGGTCTGGCGGCCCCAGACGGCCGGCGCCACCAGGATCACGCCGGCGACCGGGGGCGGGTGCGGCATGGTCATCGTGACCATCGCGATGGCGCCGCCCATGCTCTCGCCCAGCAGGTACACCGGCACGCCCGGATGACGGCGGCGGACCTCCGCCAGGGCCGCCGTCGCGTCGTCGGCGAAGGCGGCCATGCCGGGCCAACGGCCGCGGTTGGGCGCGTCGCCGAAGCCGCGCTGGTCGTAGGCATAGGTCGTGACGCCGTCCGCCGCCCAGCTGCGTGCCGGCCCTTCGAAGGCGAGCGAGTAGTCGTTGAAGCCGTGCAGCGCCAGCACCGCCGCCCGTGTCGGTCCTTGGGCGCGCCAGACACGCAGCGGCAGGCGCAGCCCGTCGGCCGTCAGCAGCGCGTCGGTCTCGAAGGCGGGCGCGTTCATGTGCGGGCCCGGCGGCGCGTAGCCGGGGGCGCAGGCCGGGAGCAGCGCCAGCAGGAGGAGGATGAGCGCACGGGCCCGCACGTCTTCCGGGTGCCCGCCCTCAGGCGGCCTCCGCCGCGCGGGTGAGCGCCAGGAAGGCGTCCTCCAGGTCGCTCTCCTCGGTCGAGAGATCGCCGACGACGAGCCCCGCCGCGGCGAGCGCATCCAGCAGGTCCTGCACGCGCGTCGCGCTCGGCCGGTAGCGGAAGGCGATGCGGCCGCCGTCCAGCCGCTCGGCCCCGAGTGCCGCCAGGCCGGGCGGCAGCACCGCTGGGGCCTCGCCCACCGTCGCCACCAGCCGCTTGCTGTCGAGCCGGCCGACCAGGTTCGCCGTCGTGTCGCAAGCGACCACACGACCGCCGTCGATGATGGCGATGCGGTCGCAGAGCGCCTCGGCCTCCTCCAGGTAGTGGGTGGTCAGCAGCACCGTCGTGCCGCGGGCGGCCAGCCGGCGCACATGCGCCCAGAGCTGCCGGCGCAGGTCGACGTCGACGCCGGCGGTCGGCTCGTCCAGGACCAGCACCGGCGGGTCGTGGACCAGCGCCTTGCCGATGAGCAGCCGCCGGCGCATGCCGCCCGACAGCGACCGCGGATGGGCATCCGCCTTGTCGGTCAGGCCGACCGCGGCCAGAATCTCGTCGGTGCGGCGGCGCCTGGGCGGCACGCCGAACAGCCCGGCGTGCAGGTCGAGCGCCTCGCGCGCGGTGAAGAACGGGTCGAGCGTCAGCTCCTGCGGCACGACGCCGATCGCGGCGCGGGCGGCGAGCGGATCGCGGTCGATGTCGTAGCCCCAGATGGCGACGCTGCCGGCCGTCTTGCGCACCAGCCCGGCCATGATGTTGATCATCGTCGACTTGCCGGCCCCGTTGGGCCCGAGCAGCCCGAACAGGCTGCCCCGCGGCACGGCGAGGTCGACGCCGGCCAGCGCCGTCTTGGCCGGCAGGCGCTTCTTCGCCGGATAGATCTTCGTCAGCCCCGCGATCGCGACGGCATGGTCGGGCGGCGGCGGGGCGGAGGGGCGGTCGTCGGCCATCTGCTCGGGGTCCCGGGCGGTTTCCAACCGGGCGCGCCATGCGTATCATCCGCGCCGACGACGGGTCAACGAGGGGCGCCCCCGAGGGTTGCCCCGCATCTCGGAACGGACATGCTCCAGCACGACGCGGCCGAAGGCCGCACCACCCCTGCCGGCACCCCCATCGAGACGATCGCGGTCGAGACGCCATCGGTCGCCTGCGACGGCGGCGACGGCCCGCTCGGCCATCCGCGCGTCTACCTGACCGTGCTGCCGCCGGGCGCCGTCGACTGCCCCTATTGCGGGCGCCACTTCGTCTTCGCGGGCGACCCGTCGGCGAGCCACGGCCATTGAACGAGGGGGCCTTGACCGCGGCAGCCGAAGCGACGGCCGAAGGCGCGGCGCCGGCGAAGCTGCGGCACCTCTACCTCGTCGACGGCTCGGGCTTCATATTCCGGGCCTTCCACGCGCTGCCGCCGCTCAGCCGGCCCGACGGCACCCCCGTCGGCGCGGTATTGGGCTTCAGCAACATGCTGTGGAAGCTGCTGGGCGAGACCGACGCGGACGCCATCGCCGTCATCTTCGACGCCGCGCGGCTGGGCTTCCGCAACGACATCTACCCCGACTACAAGGCGCAGCGCCCCGACCCGCCGCCCGAGCTGATCCCGCAGTTCGCGCTGGTGCGCGAGGCGACGGACGCCTTCAACCTGCCCGGCATCGAGAGCAGCGGCTTCGAGGCCGACGACATCATCGCGACATACGCGCGCGAGGCCCATCGCCGCGGCACCGAGGTCACGATCGTCTCGTCCGACAAGGACCTGATGCAGCTCGTCGACGGCGGCATCCGCATGTTCGACCCGATCAAGAACCGCCCGATCGGCCCCGACGAGGTGCGCGAGAAGTTCGGCGTCGGCCCCGAGAAGGTGGTCGACGTGCAGGCGCTGGCCGGGGATTCCGTCGACAACGTTCCGGGCGTCCCCGGCATCGGCGTCAAGACGGCGGCCGAGCTGATCAACACCTATGGCGACCTGGAGACGCTGCTGGCGCGCGCGGGCGAGATCAAGCAGCCCAAGCGCCGCGAGACGCTGATGCAGAACGCCGAGAAGGCGCGCATCTCGCGCCGCCTCGTCGAGCTGCGCGACGACGTGCCGGGCCTGCCGGCGCTGGAAACGCTGGCCGTCCGCCCGGCCGACCCGGGGCGGCTGCGCAGCTTCCTGCAGGCGCAGAACTTCCGCACGCTGCTGACGCGTGTCGAGACGCGGGCGCCGAAGGCCGAGCCGTCGGCCGCCTCTTCGCCCGCCGCGTCATCCGCCAGCGTCGCCGACACCAACCAGGCGCCCGCCGGCGAGGCGCCGGCAGCGATCAGCACGTCCTACGTGCTGGTGCAGGACCTGGAAGCGCTCGACCGCTGGATCGCGCGGGCGACGACGGCCGGCATCTTCGCGGTCGACACGGAGACGACCTCGCTGGACGCCATGGCCTGCGAGCTGGTCGGTGTCTCCATGGCGGTGGCGCCGGGCGACGCCTGCTACATCCCGCTCGCCCACAAGGCGGACGGGCTGGGGCTGGAGGGTGGTGCGCCGGTGCAGATCCCGCGTGCCGAAGCGCTCGCCCGCCTGAAGCCGCTGCTGGAGGACCCGAGCGTCCTCAAGGTCGGCCACAACATCAAGTACGACGCGGTGGTGCTGGGCCGCCACGGGATCGCCGTCGGCCCGGTCGACGACACGATGCTGCTGTCCTACGTGCTGGACGGCCTGTTGCACGGCCACGGCATGGACGAGCTGTCGGAGAAGCATCTCGGCCACAAGACGATCAGCTATTCGGAGGTCTGCGGCACCGGCAAGAGCCAGATCACCTTCGACCTGGTGCCGCTGGAACGCGCCCGCGACTACGCGGCCGAGGACGCCGACGTCACCCTGCGCCTGCATCGGCTGCTGAAGCCGCGGCTGTTGGCCGAGCGGCAGGTCACCCTCTACGAGACGACGGAGCGGCCATTGGTCTCCGTCGTGTCGGACATGGAGCGGGCCGGCATCCGGGTCGACCCGGTCGAGCTGAAGCGGCTCAGCCGCGACTTCGCCGAGCGCATCGCGGCCCTGGAAGTGGAGATCCACAAGCTCGCGGGACGCGCCTTCAACGTCGGCTCGCCCAAGCAGCTGGGCGAGGTGCTGTTCGACGAGATGGGGCTGGACGGCGGCAAGAAGGGCAAGACCGGCGCCTATGCGACCGGAGCCGAGGTGCTGGAGGTGCTGGCGGCCCAGGGCCACGACCTGCCGGCCCGCGTGCTCGACTGGCGCCAGCTCGCCAAGCTCAAGTCCACATATGCCGACGCGCTGGTCGAGCAGATCAACCCGGCGACCGGCCGCGTCCACACCTCGTACGCGCTCGCATCGACCTCGACCGGGCGGCTGTCCTCGACCGACCCCAACCTGCAGAACATCCCCGTGCGCACCGAGGAGGGCCGCAAGATCCGCCGCGCCTTCGTCGCGACCGACGGCCATGTGCTGATGTCTGCCGACTATTCGCAGATCGAGCTGCGGCTGGCCGCCCATGTCGCGGACATCCAGGCGCTGAAGGACGCCTTCCGCGACGGCGTCGACATCCACGCGCTGACGGCCAGCCAGGTGTTCGGCGTGCCGGTCGAGGGCATGGACCCGCAGGTGCGCCGCCGCGCCAAGGCGATCAACTTCGGCATCATCTACGGCATCAGCGCCTTCGGCCTGGCGGCACAGCTCCAGATCCCGCAGGGCGAGGCGGCCGCCTACATCAACGCCTATTTCCAGCGCTATCCCGGCATCCGCGACTACATGAACCGGATGCGGGTCGAGGCGCGCGAGAAGGGCCACGTCACCACGATCTTCGGCCGGCGCTGCTGGGTCCCCGGCATCAAGGACTCGAACCCCGCCCGCCGCGGCTTCGCCGAGCGCCAGGCGATCAATGCGCCCCTGCAGGGTTCCGCCGCCGACATCATCAAGCGCGCCATGGCCCGCATCCCCGCCGCACTGGCCGATGCCGGCCTCGCCGCGACCATGCTGCTGCAGGTCCATGACGAGCTGATCTTCGAGGTGCCGGAGGCCGAGGTGGCGCCGACCGCCGCGCTCGTGAAGCGGGTGATGGAAGGTGCCGCCCACCTCTCGGTGCCGCTGATCGTGGAGACGGGCACCGGCCACGACTGGGAGACGGCGCACTGACGCCGGCCGGAGAGCCTCGTCCTTCGGCAGGCTCAGGACGAGGACCCTGCCTGCGGGAATTGACCCCTCACACCACCAGGCTCTCCGGCACCGTCCACTCCGTCTCCGGATCGAGCGGGAAGATCGGGCGCGGCACGCGGACCAGCCCCGCCTTCGCCAGCACCGGCGTGGTGAGGCCGGGCGCGTCGACCTCGACGATGCGGTCGGGCGTGCAGAAGATGTCGAAGCCCGCGCGGAAATGGCCGCGGCTCTTGACCACCAGCGAGCGCACGGTCGCGAGGTCGACGCCGACCTGCTCGATCTGCGCGGGGTCGAGGAGCTGGTTGCGGATCGAGACGACGACCACGTCGATGCCGCCGAGGCGCAGGCGCGCGGACGGCCCCAGCTTCTGGGTGCGGCCGACCAGCATGCCGTGGCGGCCGACGACGGTGCCGTCCGCGAGCGCCATCACCTCCGCCGCCGCCGCGAAGGGCCGGGAGAATTCCTGCGTCTCGTCGCGGTTGAAGCGGGCCGTGAAGCGGGCGCCGACGCCGAGCGCGTGCGCCTCGGCCGCCAGCGCCGGGTCGTTGATGATGCCGACCGTGCAGTTCTCGACCCCGGCGCGGTGGAACGCCTCGAGTATCCACATGGTGTTGCCGCGCCCGCCGCCTCCGGGGTTGTCCGCCGGGTCGGCGAAGAGGAGCGGCGGCCCCGACGGGTCGCGGCCGACGGCGAGCGCCATGGCGGTCGCGTCCTCCAGCGAAGTCAGCCGCGGCACGTAGCGCTGGCGGTCGGCCCAGGTGCGGGTCGCGACGTCGCGGGCGATGCGCTCGGCTGCCGCGGCGTCGCCCGCCGTGGTGACGATGACCGACATGCCGGCCTTTGGCGTGTCGCCGGACGTGAAGCCTGATGCGACCGAGACGTTCAGCACGTCGCCCCCGATCAGCCCCTCGGCATAGCGGATGATGTCCGCATAGGGCCCCTCGCTGGTGTTCTGCGTGACCGAGGGCGGGATGATCGGCAGCTTGGCGAAGGCCTTGGCCGTGCGGGTGCCGGCCAGCATGCGGCGCAGGATGTCGGCACAGTCCGCCCCGCGCTCGGCCATGTCGGTGTGCGGGTTGCGCCGGTAGACGACGAGCGCATCGGGGGCCGCCACCATGCGCCGGCTGACATTGGTGTGCAGGTCGAGTGTCGCGACGATCGGCACGTCGGGCCCGACGAGGGCGCGCACCCGCTCGAAGACGACCGCGTCGGGATCGACCTCGCCCGTCGCGGTCGCCGCCCCGTGCTGCGACAGGAACACGGCGTCGACCGGCAGGGCGAACGCCAGCCGGGCGCAGATGCCGTCGACGACGCGCTCGAAGAAGCCCTGCTCGGCCGGGCCGCTGGCCCCGGCCGAGGTCATGATCGTCGGCACCGGCGTCCACGGGCCGGCCGCATCCATGGCGCGGCAGAACCCCACCAGCGTCGCCGGCATGCGCGGGGCGGCCCGCGCGAGGTCGGCCAGGATGTCCTCGCCCTCGGCATAGACGGCGGCGCGGAACTCCGCCTCGTCCGCAACCGGGGCATGGGCGTTCGATTCGAGCATGAAGCCGCCGATGGCGACGCGCGGCGCGGCAGTCATCCGGTTGAATCCTCTGAGGAAAAGCGTGGCGGGAGGCCCTTCCGGGAACCGAACGCCGGGGTCGGCGATTCTACAACTGTCAACCGGATTCGAACAGACGGACGAACCGCCGAAGCGAGCCTGCCATGACCCGCCGATCGCTGCGATTCACCCTCCCCGCCCTGGCGTTGGCCGCCTTCGCCGCCATCGCCGCCCCCGCAGGGGCCGCCCCCGCCGCGGAGCCGGCCCAGCAGCAGCGCCGCGCCATCGAGGCGGCCGCCTACGCCATCGGCGACGCGCTGGTGCCGATCGGGCTCGCCAAGGGCTACGTGGCGGTCTGCGCCGCGCGCGACCCCGCCGGCGCCGCCGAGCGCGACGGCGCCCACGCCCGCTGGCGCAGCCGCAACGCGGTGCCGGCGCTGGAGGCGGCACTCTCCGCCGTCGAGCCCAAAGCCCCGGGGCTGGCGCAGCAGCGCCGCAAGCTGGACGACGCAGCCCACGCCCAGGCCGCCGAGACGGTCGACCGCGACCCCGCGACCTGCCGCCGGCTGGCCGGCATCCTGGCCGCCCCCGCCTTCACGATCGCGCCCGCCGCCGCCCATGGCCGCCGCCTGCTGCTGACGATCGCCGGCCGCTCCTGAGCGCGCCGCCGCCCCGCCGTTGCGGTTTGCGTGCCGGCCCCGCTTCCGCTATGGTCCCGCCCCTTCCAGGCTGCACCCGTAGCTCAGCTGGATAGAGCGCTGCCCTCCGAAGGCAGATGTCAAGCCCGCTGACGCGGAGAAGGAGACTGAAAGAGGCTTGAATTACAAAGGCTTGCGCGATGGGTATCCAGCCCTTCAAATTCGCAAGAATCTCGCGTAAGCACTGCGTAAGCAGGATGCACCCGTAGCTCAGCTGGATAGAGCGTCGCCCTCCGAAGGCGAAGGCCGCACGTTCGAATCGTGCCGGGTGCGCCATTTCACCAGGTCCATACCGGACACATGGTCCAGAACAAAAGCTGAGAACCAGTGGCCGCTCCTGACCCCAGCCGACCCTACCGGGACGGCAAGAACGGCGGCGGCGCAAATCCTAGCGCGGCAGATTTAAGGCCGCTCGGAACGTTCAACTCGTCCGGCGGGGTTTTGGCTTATCGGCGGCGTCGATGACCTTCTGAACGATCTTCGCGATTTCTTGCGCGCTCGTGGCCGCGTTGTTCAGTCCGTCGAAGTCGGCCCGCCTGAGCCCGCGCGGAAGCACGCCCGCTTTGTCCATCCGCTTCCAAATCTCGGCAGCCGCCCCGCCGGTCGAGCCCACAGGAACAACTACGCGTCGGAGGTGCTGAGCCGTTTCAAATTCCTCGATGACGCCGTCTGCAGCCACGAGCGACCTGCTGCCAGCGTCCATCTTGAGTCCCCCGATGAAGACGGCGACACCCGCATGCTGGATCATGCCCTCGCGGTAGCGCGTCCGAAACGTCGCCAAGTCCAGGCCGGCGGGAGCCGCTTGCGGAAACGGTCGGAGAAGGAGGCTCTTTTCAAGATTGGGTGCCGGTTCCTTCAAAATCACGTCGAGCGCCCCGGCGATGGCGGCGCTGCCGACCGTCAGCCCAAAGCCGGAAATCAGCCTCTTCTCCCGTTCGGCAATCACCCGCCCCACGTGACGGGCAACATCTTCGAGCCGGCTGCGCTGATCGTCGGGCACATCCTCTGGAAAGCTGCCAGACACGAAGACGCTCCGGCTGGCGAGGCGAAGTTCGACCGCGCGGAGGATTTCATCAATCTCTTCGTATTCATCGACCTCGACGCACGCGATGCCGTAGCGCCTCAAATCCTGGACCCATAGCGCGTGCCGAATCTTTTCGGTCTCGAACCGCTTCTTCGCGCCGGCTCCCACCCCCTTCTTCGGCCGCCGCACTATAGCGTAGTCTTCCGGCCCATTGTCCTTGAAGGCTTCGCGGATGCTGGCGAACAGGTGGGCGATGTTCGGATCGGTGAAGCTGAAGCCCAGGAACAGAATCTGTTTCGTGACAAGCTGACCGGTCAGAACCTGAAGAAAGCCGGGCCGCTCACGGCGATAGAGTTCGTAGTCGTCCTTCGCGATTACAACTTCGGCCGCATGATCGACCGAACCGTGCATCTTGTAGAGGACCGCATGTGCCCAGGGCTTGTCGATGCCGAGGTCGTCATTGCGTGATTTCACGTCCAGACGCTTCCCTTCCTGCTCCCACGCTGTTTCCGCGAGCTTGTCGTAGTTTGTTGTCCAGACATGCCGGAGCGGCAGGCGCGCAAGGATGCGAAAGG
Organism: Alphaproteobacteria bacterium; assembly: GCA_050187535.1. Classification (GTDB taxonomy): domain Bacteria; phylum Pseudomonadota; class Alphaproteobacteria; order ATCC43930; family Allostellaceae; genus Allostella. The sequence goes on from JBFWXJ010000016.1 coordinate 28,513, forward strand.
GCTCGGGAGGGTCCGCCCTCGGAGGAAAGTGATCGACGATCAGTTTTGTGAGGGCGTGGCGCTTGCCGGTAGCCTTGTTCAGGGCGTATTGCGCCACCGCCGCCAGATCATGCTCGGCTTCGATGTCTAGGCCGAGTTCCGTGGCGATGTCGGCCAGCAGCGACCGCCAGGTCGGATAGCCGGCCC